>NZ_BAAGSO010000009.1:0-120882 GCF_054782395.1 Streptomyces daliensis
GGGAGGGTGGGCACAACCCGTGCCACCGGCCTGAGCATCGCTGACGAAACCCCAAAGGGGCACCGGCAGGGCGCACCCCCACCAGAAACACGCACCCCGTGTGGCCTTCACCCCGCACCCCGTGAAGGGGCACACCAGCGTGCAGGGGCAACCCCCCGTTTCCTTCCGCACCCCGCGAAGGGGAACCGTTTCCTTAGAAGCCTCGGGTGCGCTTGGCCGCGCGGCGGCCCGGGAGGGGGGTGTCGACGCCCGGCGTCTTGATGAAGAGCCGGGCCAGCTCGCCCCCGAGGTTCACGCCGATCGCGATGCCCAGCGCGATCGCCGCCGCCTGCGACAGGTGCTGGATCCCCTTGTCCATCTCGCCCTGCGCGATGTTCAGCAGCCCGAAGTACGTCGCACTACCAGGCAGCAGCGGCCCGATCGCAGCCGTGATGTACGGCAGCGAGGAAGCGAACTGGTACCGGGACAGCAACTGGCCGAAGAGGCCGACCAGTCCGGCGGCGGCCACCGTCGAGGGCACCGTGTCCACGGGCCCGACGTCGTGCAGCGCGCCGTAGACCACCCAGGCGACGCCCCCGTTCAGCGTGGCCAGCAGCACGGTGTGACGTTCCTGCTGAAGCAGCACGCAGAAGGCGAGCGCCAGCAGCATGGCCGCGAAGAGCTGGATGAACGGGCGCTCCTCGCGCTGGAGCTGGTCGGGGACCAGCTCGGCCCTGAGCTGCGCGCCGATGTAGAGGACGAGCAGGACGCCGCAGACGATGCCGACGATGAGGTAGACGACCTCCAGCAGGCGCGCCGCTGCGGTGATGTAGAAGCCGGTCAGCCCGTCGTGCACGGCCGCGACCAGCGCCCGCCCGGGGATCAGCGCGAAGAGTCCACCGGTGATGACGGCCGCCGCCTTGAACTGGGACGAGTCGCCCGGAAGGGTCAGCGCGACCGTGACCCCTATGGCGGCGGGCGGCATCGCGGCGGCCACGAACTGGTAGAACTCCGGCAGCCCGCGCCCGGCGCACATCCACGCGAGCCGGTCGCCGAGCATCGCGCCCAGCGCGGCCAGCACGAAGACCAGCCCGTCGCCTCCCACGAGCATGGACGCGGCGCCGGAGAGCGCGCCGCTCGCCATGGTGAGCGCGCCCTTGGAGTACGGGTGCCGGTTACGCCGTATCGCGGCGAGGCGGCGGTACGCCTCCTCCAGGGAGACGTCGCCCTTGGTGATGTCGTCGACGAGCCGGAAGACGGCGGCCAGCCGCGTGTAGTCGGTGCCCCGGCGGCGCACGGTGCGCCCGACCGTCACGGGGTCGTCGACCAGCGAGGGCTGGTGGGTGATCGAGATGAGGGTGAAGGTCACGGTCGGCTCGCAGCGGTCCAGGCCGTACGCCTGGGCCACGCCGAACATCGCCGCCTCGACGTCCTCCGCGCCCTCGCCGCCCGCGAGCAGCAGCTCGCCGATGCGGAGCGTGAGGTCGAGGACGCGCGGGACGGCGAATCCGGGTTCCGCTTCCTCGGTCCTGGTCGGCCGGTCGAGCGCGGGCCGCTCCGCGAGCGGCATGCGGATCATGGTCCGCATGCGGTCCTGCCAGGGCGTGCCAGGACGGGCGAGCGGGCCGATCTGGGGGATGCCGTCGGGCGGCGTGAACGCGTTGCTGAACTCCTGCGGCGGTGAGGTCAGCAGTCCCTCGGGCACGGCGAACTCGGAGGTGGGGGACTCGTCCTCGGGGGGAGGCGGCATGGGCACGCCGAGCGGCGGCGTGAACGCGCTGTGCGCCTCGTCCGAGAGCGGCTTGGCGTCCTCCGGGCTGTCCGCAGGCTCTCCTGCCCCGCCGTTCCGCTTGGGGTCCCCGACCACTTTCTGTCCGCTCCTTACCTCTTGAGACGTTAAGCCTCCATTTGATGCCACATGCTCGACGCCGGGTCAGGTACGGGCGGTTCCCTCCAACCGTGGTGGAGGTGGGGTGATTCTGCCCGCACAAGCGCAGGCCCTGTCCCGGGTTCGCCTACGAACCGAAGCATAAGGTGGGTTCCGTTTCACTGCCTTTGACGGTCGGTGGGTGGGACGCTCGGCGCATGGGTCACTTCTGCCCACGTGAACTCACGTGACCCGCGACTGTCCAGCCGAAACCCGCACCCGGTACCCCTTCCTGATCCGCCGCGCGGTCCCCCGTCGCGCCGCCGGGCCCGGCGATCGGGGCCCTGTGGTCGGATCGGTCCGATGTCGCTGAACTGTCAGTCGTACGTCGATCCGACGCCTCCGTCAGGGCACCTCGCCCTGACCGCGCCCCAGATGCAGCCGTGCGGCGCAACCCGGACGGCCCTGGACGCACCCGTCACGGCGCCCGTCGACTCGCGCGCACGGCCGTGTCCGGGACATGACGATGCCCTGTGGTTCACGGACCGTGGCGAAGCCGTCGTGGAGCCGTCGTGGAGCCGCCCGGTCACGGACCCACGAGGGTGCGGCGCCCGACCTGGCCCGTACGGACGTGGCGAGGGCCCGCCTCCCCGAGACGGGCCCTCGCTCCCCCGCACGGCCGCGTGCCGTCCGCCGTCACTCGCCGCGTGCGGCGTTCGCCCGCATGATGTCCCTCATGTAGACGGCGAGACCTGGCCGGATCTTTTCGTAGTACGCGGTGAAGCGCGCGTCCTCGACGTACATCTCGCCGAGCTTGACGTGCATCTCGCGCGAGCACGCGTAGTTGGTGCGCGTGATGAACAGCCGGTGCTCCTCGGCCAGCGCCACCGCCTCGGCGGAGTCCGCCGGTGCGCCGCTCGCCTGGAGGTCCGCGATCCGCCGGTGGATACCGTCGAACTCCTCCTGGAAGCTCTTCCAGTCGTCCTTGGTGTAGCGCGCCGTGCGGCGCTGCGACTCGCGGTAGGCGTCCGTGCCGCCCCACCGCTGTTCCGCTTCCGCCGCGTACTGGTCCGGGTCGAACTCCCCGAAGACCTCGAACTTCTCCTCGGGTGTCAGGTTGATCCCCATCTTCCGTGCCTCCATGGCCCGTTCGACGGCCTCGGCCATCTCCCGCAGCTTGCCGATCCGCGACTCCAGCAGCTCGTGCTGGCGGCGCAGATGTGCCATCGGATCCGCTTCCGGATCGTCGAGCAGCACGGCGACCTCCTCCAGCGGAAAGCCCAGCTCCCGGTAGAAGAGGACGCGCTGCAACCGGTCCAGGTCGGCGTCGCTGTAGCGCCGGTGCCCCGCGTGGGTGCGGTCGCCCGGCGTCAGCAGCCCGATCTCGTCGTAGTGGTGCAGCGTGCGCACCGTCACTCCGGAGAACGCGGCGACCTGGCCGACGGAGTAGCTCATGCCCGTCTCCTTCGCTTCCCTTACGGCGACCACGGTGCCGCCTCACGCCACGTGAGGTGCAAGCCCCGGCGGCGAAGGCCGGAAGCCCCGGGTCCCGGACCCGGGGGCTACTCGTCCGCGAACGGGTTCGGCACGCCCTCGGCGAGTACGTCCGGGGTCCGCTCGCCCTCGCCCGCCATGACATACGCGCCGCCCTCCAGCCGCGCGATCAGGCCACGCGTCCACGCGGCGGCGCTGTCGGAGTTGTGCACCCACAGGTCCATGATCTCGCCGATGTGGCCCCACTCGGCGGGCGTGCCCTCCTCAGGCCGCCAGTGCCGCGTGACCTCGCTCCGCCACGCCTCCAGCGCCGCCACCCGCTCCTTGAGCAGCGCGACGGCCTCCTCGCGGGGCAGATCGACGAGGAAGCCCACGCCCGAGGTCAGCATGTCCTGCTTCTCCTCGATCGACGTGAGCGCGTGCCGCAGCAGCCTCATGAACTCGGCCTCGCCCTCGCGGGTCAGCTCGTACTCCGTACGCGGCGGGCCGCCCGCCGTGCTCGGCGCGGTCTCGTGGGCGCGGAGCAGTCCCTGCTTGGCCATGTGTTTCAGCGCGTGGTAGATCGACCCGGGTTTGGCGTTCGACCACTCGTGGGCGCCCCAGAACTCCAGGTCGTTGCGGACCATGTAGCCGTGTGCCCGCCCGTGCTGGCGCACCGCTCCCAGCACCAGCAGCCGGATCGCCGACATCGTCTCCCTCTCCGCACCTGCGCGCCGCCGCGCCTCCGCACCCGCGCGTCCTCACGCCTTCACGCCTCCGCGCCCGGTCCTTGACACAAGGTGTCATCCCGTGTCCTGGACCAGACTAGACGGCGCACGTAATCAAGTTTGACTAGCCTTGCTGGCGTGTCTAGCCTCGCCCCATGGGCGACCAGAGAGAGCAGACGATCCCGATCCTCCCGTGCCCCTCCGTCCCGGAACTCGTGGACTTCTACGCGACGCTCGGCTTCGAGACCACCCATCTCCAGACCAGGCCCAACCCGTTCGCCTCGCTCCGCTACGGCGCCGAAGGCGACGGCTTCGAGCTTCAGTTCTTCGGCCACAAGTCCGTGGTCCCCGAGGAGTCCTGGAGCACCTGCTACGTACTGACCGAGCGGGTCGACGAGCTGTACGCCGCCTTCCGCGCCGGTCTCAAGCGCGCCTACGGCCGCGTGCCCACCCGGGGCGTCCCGCGGCTCGGGCAGCTCAAGGACACCTCGTACGGCGTGCGGCAGTTCCTGCTCACCGACCCCGGCGGCAACTGTGTGCGGATCGGCCAGCCCAACGGCGAGAGCATGGACCACGCACCCATGCCCAAGGAGAAGTTCGCGCGGGCGCTGCGCCAGGCGTGGCTGCTCGGCGTCTCCAGGGGCGCCAAGGGCGACGCGGCCCAGGGCGCCAGAATCCTCGACCACGCGCTCGCGACCGCCACACCCGCCTCGACGGCCGAACGCCTCAAGGCGCTCGTCCTGCGGGCCGACCTCGCCTGCACGCTCGACGATCCCGCGCTCGCCGCCTCGCTGCTCGCCGAGGTGCGGAAGGCCGAGGACGGGCTCGGCGCCGCCGAGCGGGCGGCGCTGAGCGACGACCTCACCCGCGCCGCCGACCTCCGTGACACCCTCCGGGAGGCGGCGCAGGACGGGTGACGGCCGACGGGTAACGGGTAACGGCCGGGGCGGACCGGAAACCGGCCCGGCCGGCCCAAAAAATCCGGCCGGTCAGAATCAGTCAGGATCAGAAGGGGAAGCCGCTGCGGCCGTGCTGGATGGAGATCCACTTGGTGGTGGTGAACGCCTCCACCATCTGGTCCCCGTTCAGCCGCCCCAGCCCCGAGCTCTTCTCGCCGCCGAACGGGACGATCGGCTCGTCCGCGACCGTCGAGTCGTTGACGTGCACCATGCCGGTGTCGATGCGCCGCGCCACCCGGATGCCCCGGTCGATGTCGCCGGTGTGCACCGCGCCGCCCAGCCCGTAGGGCGTGTCGTTGGCCACGCGCACGGCCTCTTCCTCGCCGTCCACCGGGATGATCACGGCGACGGGCCCGAAGATCTCCTCGCGCAGCGCGGGCGAGTCGTCGGGCAGGTCGGTGAGGACGCTCGGCGAGACGACGTTGCCGTCGACCGTGCCGCGCAGCAACGCCGTCGCGCCGCCCGCCACGGCCTGCTCGACCAGCGCGTTGACGCTCTCGGCCTGGGAGGAGTTGATGAGCGGGCCGATGTGCGTGCTGGGGTCCTCCGGGTCGCCGACCTTCAGACCCTCCACCTTGGCGACGAACTTCGCCGTGAACTCCTCGGCCACGCTGCGGTCCACGACGAGCCTGTTCGCCGCCATGCAGACCTGCCCGTGGTGCACGAAGCGGCTGAACACGGCCGCGTCCACCGCGTAGTCGACGTCGGCGTCGTCCAGGACGATCAGCGCGCTGTTGCCGCCCAGTTCGAGGATCGCCCGCTTGAAGTGGCTCGCCGCGACGGTGGCGACGTGCCGGCCGACCTTGTCGGAGCCCGTGAAGGAGATGACCTTGGGCACCGGGTGCTCCAGCAGCGCGTCCCCGATCTCCGCGATGTCGGTGATGACGACGTTCAGCAGCCCCGGGGGCAGCCCCGCCTCCTCCAGCACCTTGGCGACGAGCGCCCCGCCGCACACCGGGGTGTTCTGGTGGGGTTTGAGGACGACCGCGTTGCCAAGGGCGAGCGCGGGCGCCACCGACTTCAGGGAGAGGAGGAAGGGGAAGTTGAAGGGGGAGACGACGCCCACGACGCCCACGGGGACGCGGTAGACGCGGTTCTCCTTACCGTCGACGGGCGAGGGCACGATGCGGCCCTCCGCGCGCAGCGCGAGCTGGATCGCCTCGCGCAGGAACTCCTTGGCCAGATGCAGCTCGAAGGCCGCCTTGAGCCGGGTGCCGCCCAGCTCGGCGATGATCGCCTCCGTTATCTCCTGCTCGCTCTCCTCGATGATGCGTATCGCACGCTCGAAGACCAGCCGGCGGGAGTACGGATTGGTGGCGGCCCAGTCCCCCTGGGCACGCTCGGCGGCGCGGTACGCCTGGTCGATCTCGTCGACGGTCGCGACGGTGATCGACGCCAGCTTCTCCCCGTTGTACGGGTTGAAGTCGATGATGTCCCAGGAGCCGTTCCCCGGACGCCACTCACCGTCGATGTACTGAAGCGCCAAGTCCGTGAAGTAGGACATGCCATTCCTTCTGGGGGCTGGAAGGGGCGACGCGGCGCCGCACGGCGCGGCACCACTCAGCTCGGTGCTGATGGCATGTCATCGTACTTGTCTCTTACGCGAGTTGGCGGATTCTGTGGAGATGCTCGCGGGTCTCGGACGGGGACAGACTGTTGTCCACCAGCCGCTCCAGTACCTGCTCGTACTGCGCGACCTCGTCCCGCTTGTCCAGGTACAGGGCGCTGGTGAGCTGCTCCAGGTAGACGATGTCGTTCAGGTCGGACTCCGGGAAGCGCAGCAGCGTGAAGGCGCCGCTCTCCGCCGGGTGGCCGCCCAGCTCGAAGGGGACGACCTGGACCGTGACGTTGGGCCGCTCGGAGATCTCGGCCAGGTGCCGGAGCTGCGCGTCCATGATGGCGCGGCTGCCGAACGGGCGGCGCAGCGCCGCCTCGTCGAGCACGCAGAGGAAGTGCGGCGCGTTCTCGCCGAGCAGCAGCTTCTGCCGCTCCTGGCGCAGCGCGACGCGGCGCTCGACCTCCTCCTGGGGAATGTGCTCCTTGTGCCCGGCCGTGACGACCGCGTGCGCGTAGTCCTCGGTCTGGAGCAGCCCGTGGATGAACTGCACCTCGTAGGTGTTGATGTGGGACGCGGCGCCTTCGAGCCCGACGTAGGTCTGGAACCAGCCGGGCAGCACGTCGCTGTACGTGTGCCACCAGCCCGCGATGCTGGACTCGCGGGCGAGGCCCAGGAGCGGCTCGCGCTCGGCCTCGTCGGTGACTCCGTAGAGCGTGAGCAGATCTTCGACGTCGCGCGCTTTGAAACTCACCCGGCCCAGCTCCATCCGGCTGATCTTGGACTCGGAGGCTCGGATCGAGTATCCGGCGGCCTCACGGGTCACGCCCCGCGCCTCGCGGAGCCGCCGCAACTGGGACCCGAGCAGGATGCGTCGCACCATCGACCCACTTGAGCTACTCGCCCCATTGACGCCGCTATTCACACCGCTTGCCGCTTTCGTTTCCATTTCGATCAGCCCTCCGCCCCTGCCTGAAGGGCAGTGTGCCATCAATGCGCTCCGTTGCGTGCCCGTGCGGTTACAGACGATCGAAAGTATCGCGTGCACGTGCATCTGCCCTTGCATCTGCTGTGGGCATTGGGAACCATGGGGGAAAGCACAAGTGCACTCGGTGCCAGGCACGTTGGCGACGCGTTCAGCACTGTGCAGCGAGACCCGTCCGGAGGAGCACAGCCGACAGGATCCACACAGGATCGACACTGCCGCGAACGCCAGGAGTGGCTCGTCATGGGGACCGAAGGATCGACCGTGCTAGAGCCTTTATGGCAAGGGCTCCCGCCTCTCGACCCGACAGCCGTCTCCGGCTCGGCGTCCTGTGCACTTCCCCCACGCTACGAAGCGGTCAAGAGCGCCCGCGAGTTCACGCGGACGACGCTCCTGAGATGGGACCTGGTGACCGAGTTCGACAGCGTGGCGCTCGTCGTCTCGGAACTGGTGACGAACGCGCTGCGCCACGCGCTGCCCGCCGAGGAGGGGCCCGCCGGGGCGCGGCCCGAGCAGGAGCCGCAGGTGCGGCTGCATCTGATGCGCTGGTCGGCGCGGCTGGTGTGCGCGGTGCGCGACCCCAGCGACAAGGCGCCGGAGACGCGCGCCTGCGGCGACGACGAACTGGTGGACTTCTCCGCCGAGTCGGGGCGCGGCCTCTATCTCGTCGGCTCGTTCAGCGACAGCTGGGGCTGGCACCCGCTGTCCGGAGCCCTCGCGGGCAAGGTCGTCTGGGCCCTGTTCCGGCTCAACCCGTGACGGCCCGGCTCGACCCGTGACATCCGTGACGGGGTTCTCCGCCCCGTCGCCTTCCCCGTCACCCTCCTCGCTCTGGCGCGATTCCGCGCCCCGGAGCAACCCCGTACGCGGAAAAGGCGTCCTCCAGGACGCCCGAGCACGCTTACGGGCAGCCGCACGGGCACACGTACGGAACTGACCGCGTTCCGCGCGACGCGGTGGAGCGGAGCGGATCAGTCCCGCACGAGGTGGTCGAACTCGCCGTCCTTCACGCCCAGGAGCATCGCCTCCATCTCGGCGGGCGTGTAGACGAGCGCGGGACCGTCGGGGAAGCGCGAGTTGCGCACCGCGATGTCCCCGCCGGGGAGCTTGGCGAACTCCACACAGGTCCCCTGCGAGTTGCTGTGACGGCTCTTCTGCCACGCGACCTCGGGGAGGTCCCTGGCGGCCATGCCGTTGTACGCGTGAGGCACTTGGATCTCCCGGGACTAGTGCTGTGGGGGGCGGCGCAGGGCAGTGCCGAACCGCCCAACTGACGGGGATCATAACGTCGTTCACGTGCCTCTGCATGTGCCAATGCACGTGCACGACACCCTGTCGCGGCCTCATCACAGCCGGTCAAAGCGGGTCGCACACAGGTGACCACCCGTCACACGGGGTCCATCACGCACCCCGGAGGAAAGGCCGGAAGGGCGGCGAAGGACGCGGATCGAGTACGAAAAGGGGCGCCGCCCGGACCATGCTCCGGACGGCGCCCCGAGGGGCCCGCGGCGTGCCTGCGGCTCACCTGTCGGCGCGGCCCCCGCGTTCAGCGGGAGGCGTACGGGAGCAGCGCCATCTCGCGGGCGTTCTTGATCGCGCGGGCCAACTGCCGCTGCTGCTGGGCCGTGACGCGGGTGACGCGACGGCTGCGGATCTTGCCGCGGTCGGAGATGAACTTCCGCAGCAGTTCGGTGTCCTTGTAGTCGATGTAGGTGATCCCGGCCGCGTCGAGCGGGTTCCTGCGGCTCTTGACGGGCTTGTGGTGCGGGGTTCGACGGGCCATGCGCGTGCGTTCCTTTGTTCCTTTGCGGGGGGGGGTGAGGGGGCGGGCGGCCGGGGCGGCGCTACGAGACGGGGTCGAGCAGTTCGTCGAAGGCCGCGGGGAGGCGGCGCCACGCGTCGGGCCCGCCCGCGTACTCGGCGTCGGTGAGCACGCACGAGTCGAGCAGCTCGCGCAGCCCGTCCACGTCGAGCCCTGGCGCCGTGAAGACCAGGTGCTGGCCGCGGTCGCCGTGCTCGGGGTGCCAGTCGAGGGCCGCGGCGGCGCGGCGTACCGGCGGCACCAGCTCCCAGGCCGCGTCCGGCAGCGAGGCGAGCCAGGGCCCGGCGTTCTCGACGCACAGCGCGCCGCCGGCCGCGTCCCAGGAGAGCAGCGTGTCGGGGCGGTCGGCGAGCCAGAAGCGGCCACGGCTGCGGACTGCCGCGCAGGTCAGGTCCTCCAGCGCCGCGTACAGCCGCTCCGGGTGGAAGGGCCTGCGCCGCTCCCAGACGAGCGTGGCCACGCCCTCCGCGTCCGCCTCCTGCGGCAGCAGCGCGCAGGCGGGGTGCTGACGGGCAGCGGCGGCGGCGACGTCGAAGCCGACGGTCGCGGCGCGGGCGAAGTCCGGCGCGTCCACGCGCACCTGGTCGGCGACGGGGTGCAGTTGCGCCAGCAGCGCCATGTCCGCGCCCTCGGCCTCCTCCGCACCGTCGGCGAGGGCGAGCACGGGCGCGTACTCCAGTTGCCGCGCGAAGGTGTCGCCCACCGTGCGCTGGTCGGAGGGCGCCGCGGCGAGCCCGGCCTCGGCGAGGTCGTCGCCGTTGCCGAGGTACGGGAGCAGCAGCGCGGGATCGACCGCCGTGACGACCCCGGTCAGACGCATCCCGGGCCCGCCGTGCGCGTCGATGACCTCGGCCATCGCGCGCGGCTCCACCGAGTCCCACAGCTCGACGACGGCCAGCCCGCACGCGCCCGTGTCCGCCAGCCGTTCCAGCTCGGGCACCAGGTCCTCGCGCAGGGCGCAGCAGGCGCAGTCGTTGACGAGCGGCGCCTCGCCCTCGTCCAGTACGCCCCGCGCCGAGCGCACGGTGCGGCGCACGGCTCCGGCCGCCGCCGCTGCCGTCAGGTCGTGGTGGAGCGCGACGCTCGTGGGCACCGTGGTCAGCAGCCGTTCGACGGCCGCCTGCCTGGCCTCGGCGTGCAGCCCGGCGACGAGGACGACGGGCATCAGGCCCGGGCCCGCGTGCGGGGCGCCCGCCTCTTCCGCGCCCGCCATCAGAGGTCTTCTCCGCGCTCGCGCTTGCCGTAGCGGCGCTCGAAGCGCTCGACGCGGCCCGCGGTATCCATGACGCGGGCCGTGCCCGTGTAGAAGGGGTGGCTCGCCGAGGAGATCTCGACGTCGATCACCGGGTAGGTACGGCCGTCCTCCCACTCGACGGTCTTGTCGCTGGTGGCCGTCGACCGGGTGAGGAAGGCGAAGTCGCCGGCGCGGTCACGGAAGACGACGGGCTGGTACGTGGGGTGGATTCCGGGCTTCATGGGGGTTCTCCTCGCCGGTCGGCGGGTCGAGCGGGTGAGCGGGGGCAGCGGGTCAGCGGGTTTCGCGGAAGGCGACGTGGCGCCGCGCGACGGGGTCGTACTTGCGCAGTTCCAGGCGGTCGGGGTCGTTCCTGCGGTTCTTGCGGGTCACGTAGGTGTAGCCGGTGCCTGCCGTGGAGCGGAGCTTGATCAGGGGCCGTAGTTCGTTGCGTGCCATATGGGCTACTCTACACAAACGACAATCGTTTTCAATAAGAGAGGAGGCCGGCCCTTGTCCGCGCACTGCCAGCTCACCGGACGCCAGCCCGGGTTCGGCAAGAACATCTCGCACTCCCACCGCCGCACCAGCCGCCGCTTCGACCCCAACGTGCAGCGCAAGCGCTACTGGCTGCCCAGCGAGGGCCGCCACGTGCGGCTCACGCTCAGCACGAAGGGCATCAAGACCGTGGACGTCATCGGCATCGAGGCCGCGGTCGCCCGTATCCGCGCACGGGGAGGCCGGGTCTGATGGCGAAGCAGAGCAAGATCGCGAAGAACGAGAAGCGGCGGCTCGTCGTCGCCCGCTACGCCGCACGTCGCGCCGCACTCAAGGCCGTCATCCGGAACCCGCGGACACCGGAGGACGAACGGCTCGCCGCGCAGCGCGAGCTGGGCCGCCAGCCGCGCGACGCGAGCGCCACCCGCGTGCGCAACCGGGACAGCGTCGACGGCCGCCCGCGCGGGCACCTGCGCGCGTTCGGGCTCTCGCGGATCAACGTCCGCGAGCAGGCGCACGCCGGATATCTGCCGGGGGTGCGCAAGTCGAGCTGGTGAGCCGCACCTGAACCGGACCCGTCCCGGACTGGTGCCGTGGCACGGGCCACGGCACCAGCGGTCCGGGCGCTCTCCCCTTTTATGTACCTCCTTTTTATGTACCGCCGCTCCCGCTTCGGTGCCATGCTCCGGACAGAAGCCTTGACTTGAAGCTTCCTTCAACTTCTACGGTCGTGGACGACGCACCGCACAAGCACCGCACCACCACAACCGAACCGAGCGGACCGGAGAGCGCCATGAGCATGGAGATGACCGCGTGGAACGCGCTGTACAACTCGCGCCACGCACTGGAGGACGCACACCCTTTCTCGCGCGCCGCCGTCGCCCGCATCCTCAGGTTCGCGAGCGGCCACCGCCGCAAACTGGTGGCCTTCCTCCTCCTGAGCAGCGTCCTCGCGCTCCTCGCCGTCGCCACCCCGCTCCTCGCGGGCAAGGTCATGAACGCGATCGTCGACGGCGCCGCGTCCGGCACCGTCGTCACGCTGGCCGTGCTGATCGCGGTGATAGCCGTCGCCGAGGCCGGGACCGGGATCCTGACCCGCTGGCTCTCGGCCCGTATCGGCGAGGGTCTGATCCTCGATCTGCGCACCGCCGTCTACGACCACGTGCAGCGGATGCCCGTCGCCTTCTTCACCCGCACCCGCACGGGCGCGCTGGTCAGCCGCCTCAACAACGACGTCATCGGCGCGCAGCGCGCGTTCAGCAACACGCTCTCCGGGGTCGTCAGCAATCTGGTGACGCTGCTGCTCACGCTCGCGGTGATGCTGCGCCTGTCCTGGCAGATCACGCTCCTCGCGCTCGTGCTGCTGCCGCTGTTCGTGCTGCCCGCGCGGCGCATGGGCACCCGGCTGGCCAGGCTGGAGCGGGAGCGCGCCAACCACAACGCCGTGATGAGCACCCAGATGACCGAGCGCTTCTCCGCGCCGGGCGCCACCCTCATCAAGCTCTTCGGCAGGCCCGACGAGGAGTCGGCCGAGTTCGCCGAGCGGGCCGGGCGCGTGCGGGACATCGGGGTCCGTACGGCCATGCTCCAGGAGGTCTTCTTCACCGCGCTCACCCTCGTCGCGGCCCTCGCGCTCGCCCTCGTCTACGGGCTCGGCGGCGTCTTCGCGCTGCGCGGTTCCCTCGACGCCGGTGCCGTCGTCTCCCTCGCCCTGCTGCTCACCCGCCTCTACGCCCCGCTGACCTCGCTGGCCAGCGCCCGCGTCGAGGTGATGAGCGCGCTGGTCAGCTTCCAGCGGGTCTTCGAGGTGCTGGACCTCAAGCCGCTGATCACCGAGAAGCCGGACGCGGTCGAGGTGCCCGAGGGCCCGGTCGGGGTGGAGTTCGAGGACGTCGGCTTCGCCTACCCCTCGCCCGACAAGGTGTCCCTCGCCTCCCTGGAGGAGGTCGCCACGCTGGACACGCGTGGCGGCGAGACGGTGCTGCACGGCATCTCGTTCCGCGCCGAGCCGGGCCAGATGGTCGCCCTCGTCGGCTCGTCGGGCGCGGGCAAGTCCACCATCGCCTCGCTGGCGCCGCGCCTCTACGACGCCGACACCGGCACCGTGCGGATCGGCGGCACCGACGTACGCGACCTGACCGCGGAATCCCTGCGCCACACCCTCGGCATGGTCACTCAGGACGGCCACCTCTTCCACGACACCATCCGCGCCAACCTGCTGCTGCCCCACCCCGAGGCCACGGACGAGGAGGTGTGGGACGCGCTGCGCCGCTCACGCCTCGACGGGCTCGTCGCCTCGCTCCCCGACGGCCTCGAAACCCTCGTCGGCGAACGCGGCTACCGCCTCTCGGGCGGCGAACGGCAGCGGCTGACGATCGCGCGGCTGCTGCTGGCCAGGCCGCGCGTCGTCATCCTGGACGAGGCGACGGCGCACCTCGACTCCACCTCGGAGGCGGCCGTCCAGGAGGCGCTGGCCGAGGCACTGGCCGGGCGCACCTCGATCGTCATCGCCCACCGGCTCTCGACGGTGCGGGCAGCCGACACCATCCTCGTGCTGGAGGAGGGCCGCATCGTGGAACGCGGCACCCACGAGGACCTGCTGACGCTCGGCGGGCGCTACGAGCAGCTCTACCGCACCCAGTTCAGCGAGGACGACGGGCGGCAGGACGGGGCGGAGGGGACGGAGGCGCCGGAGGGACCGAAGGGACCGGGGGCTCCGAAGGCGCGGCCCCGTCCCGTCGGCTGACACCCGCCAGGGCCGTCAGAACCGTCGGCTGACGCCCCGCCAGAACCGTCCGCTGACACTCCGCCAGAAACGGCCTCGCCCGTCCGGCTCAGCCCGGCGCGCGGGGCCGTTCCCGTGCACGCAGGATGATGATCGGGCCACGCTCCGCGCTCGGCCCGGCCGCTCTCCGCCCATCGGGAAGGACCGGAACCTCAGTGACCTACAGCCTCGACAACCTGCGCCGCTGCTCCGTGGCCGTCGACCTCGGGTCGAGCCGGACGCGCGTCTACATCAAGCAGGCGGGGCTCGTCGTCGACGAGCCGTCCGTCGTCGCCGTGAACACCTTCACCGGGGCGCTCTTCGCCGTCGGCACCTCGGCCGACGAGATGGACCGCCGCACGCCCGACTACATCCGGGTCGTCCGCCCCGTCTCCAACGGCACCGTCATCGACACCGAGATGGCCCAGCGCATGCTGCGGGCCCTCGTGGGCACCTCGGTGCGCCGGGCCTGGCGACGCTGGGGCGCCATGCTGCGCACCGCCGTCACCACCCCGTACGACGCGGACCCGCTCGCGCGCCGCGCCCTCGTCGAGACCCTGACGGGCGTGGGCGCGCGCCGCGTCGAGCTGGTGGACGCGCCGACGGCCGCCGGCGTCGGCTGCGGGCTGCCCGTCGAGCAGCCCGAGGCCACGATGATCCTGGTCTGCGGCGCGACGAGCACGCAGGTCGCCGTGCTCTCGCTGGGCTCGATCGTGGCCGCGTCCAGCGTCGCCATGGGCGGCGACACCATCCAGCGCGCCATGGTCCAGCACCTGCGCAACCACCACGAACTGCTGCTGCCCAGCCAGGCCGTCCGCCCCCTGCACCTCGCGCTCAACGGCGGCGGCACGACGGGCCAGGCGTCCGAGGTGCTGGGCCGCGATGTGACGACGGGCCTCGCCCGCACCGTGAGCATCGACGCGTCCGATGTACGGGCCGCGGTCCAGATCCCGCTGACCGCGCTCTCCGACGCGATCCGCGACGTGCTCCACCGCTGCCCGCCCGACCTCGTCGCCGACCTCGCCGAGCGCGGCATGGTGCTGGCCGGGGGCAGCTCGCGGCTCCCCGGGCTCGACGAGTGGCTGCGCCAGGTCACGGGCATGGCCGTGCACATCGCAGACCAGCCCGAGCTGAGCGCCGTCAACGGACTGGCGGCCCTGGTGGAGGGCCGCGTCTCCCCGCTGAGGGTCGGTGCCCAGTAGCCCACCCGTACGCGGCGGGGCCGCGACGGGCGCGCTCAGGAGCGGGCGGCGCGGCTCGCGGGCCGCGCGCGGAAGGTGCGCGCGCGGCCCGCTCCGACGGGAGCGCGGCTCACTCCGACGGGAGCGCGTACGGGCCGAAGAGGTCGATCAGCCGGGTGCGGGAGCGCTGGAGGCGCTGCCCGATGACCCCGGCGACGGAGTGGGTGAGCGCGTGCCCCAGCTCCCTGTCCCGCTCGCAGAGGGCGCGCACCGTGTCCGCCTCGAACTGGAGCGCGCGCACGGGGCTCGCGGCCTCGCCGCCCATCTGCCAGGTGAAGGGCGGGAACATCCAGGACCAGCCGACGAGTTCGCCGTGCCCCAGGCTGTCGATGACCACCGCACGCCGCCCAGGGACATGCATGTCGAGCGTGACGGAACCGGTGTGGATGATCCAGAAGCGGTCGGCCCGGCCGCCCTCCTCGAACATCCGGTCTCCGGCGGCGAAGGCCACGTCCCGGCCGAGCGCACGGAGCTGCTCCCGCTGATCCGGTGGAAGAGTGCCGAGCACTCCAGACATAGTGCGCATAACCGCCTCCTCCCGTTCACGGTACCTCGCCGCCATTCGAGTGGCGAGCGAGAGCATAACCGCAGGTCAGAGCGGGTGCGATGGAGAGGTGACCGGGGTGCTCACCGGGATGGCCACCGGGGTGCCCTGCGGGCTGGACGAGCCGCACCGGGGGTTGGCTCGTCCAGCCCGGTCCTCCCCCTCCCCCACTTCTCCATCATGACCGCGCGGACCTGCTCCCGGAGGGGGCCGAACGGCCCTACTCCCCGCCGAACCGCCCCCTGCACCGAGCCGTCGGCGTACGGTCGACGGCATGTGCCGAAGCATCAAGACCCTGCGCCCCCCGTACGCGGAGGCCGTCACCGACGAGGACGTCCGCGCCGCCGCGCTCCAGTACGTGCGCAAGGTGTCCGGCTTCCGTCAGCCCGCCGCGCACAACGCGGAGGCGTTCGAGCTGGCCGTCGACCGGATCGCCGCGGCCACCGAGGAGTTGCTGTCCTCGCTGGAGGTCCGCGGCACCCGCGGCACCTGAGCGCCCCGCGCCCGCGCGGCCTCCCCTCGCCCCTCGACCCGTATCCCTTCAGGTCCCGAAGACGGTGCCGGGTCATTCGAACGGCCCATCCGAACCCGTACAGGACGGGGGTTGCCGAGCCGCCCGCTCGCCGGTTATTACCCTCTTGAGCTGCGGAAACCGGACCCGCTGGCGGGCCACGGCACGGTTTCGGCGCTTAAACCTCGAACGGCTGTCCCTTTGCGTATTGTTGACTCTTCATCAGCACATGCCGCGCGTGAAGTCGGGTAGCCGCTTCCCGTGCTTGCCCTGTCCAAAAGATGAAAGGTCCCAGCGTGCCGGAGGAACGGGTGGAACGGAACGCACCAGAGAAGGAGTCGCCGCCGGGCGCCTCACCGAGCCTGCGGACCTCCCTGGTCCCGCAGACCGACCGCGTGGTCTTCGGCGTCACGGCGCTGCTGACCCTCGCGTTCGTCATCTGGGGAGGCGTCGCGAGCGGCTCCCTGGAAGACATCTCGACGAAGATGCTCACCTGGACCATGCACAACGGCGGTTGGGCCTTCGTGCTCGCCGCCTCCGGGTTCGTCGTCTTCGCTCTCTGGCTGGCGTTCAGCCGTTACGGAAAGATCACCCTCGGCAAGGAGGGAGAGGAACCCGAGTTCAAGACCGTCTCATGGGTCGCGATGATGTTCAGCGCGGGCATGGGCATCGGCCTGATGTTCTACGGGGTGAACGAGCCGCTCACCCACTTCGCGGACCCGCCGCCCGGTACCAACCCGTCCGGCAACTCCGAGGCCATGGAGCACTCCATGGCCACGACGCTCTTCCACTGGACGCTGCACCCGTGGTCGATCTACGCGGTGGTGGGCCTGGCCATCGCCTATAGCTGCTTCCGGCGCGGACGGCGGCAGACGATCAGCGCGGTCTTCACCCCGCTGATCGGCGAGCGGCACGCCAACGGCGGCGTCGGCAAGGTCATCGACATCCTCGCCATCTTCGCCACCCTCTTCGGCTCCGCCGCCTCGCTGGGCCTCGGCGCCCTCCAGATCAGCAGCGGTGTGAAGGAGGTCGGCTGGGCCGACGGCGTCAGCGAGGGCCTGCTGGTCCTGATCATCGTGGTGCTGACGGCGGCGTTCGTCGCCTCCGCGGTCTCCGGCATCGCCAAGGGCATCCAGTGGCTGTCCAACATCAACATGGTGCTCGCCGGTCTGCTGGTGCTGTTCATCTTCATCGCGGGTCCGACGATCCTGATGCTGAACCTGCTGCCCACCTCGGTCGGCTCGTTCATCGGCGACCTGCCGCAGCTCGCGGCCCGCACGGAGGCGACCGGCGGCAAGAACGTCGCGGACTGGCTCTCGGGCTGGACCGTCTTCTACTGGGCGTGGTGGATCTCCTGGACGCCCTTCGTCGGCATGTTCATCGCACGCATCAGCCGCGGCCGTACGATCCGCCAGTTCGTCGGCGGCGTCATCCTGGTGCCGAGCGTCGTGAGCCTCGTCTGGTTCGCGATCTTCGGCGGCACGGCCATCCACCTGGAGGAGCACGGCGCGAAGCTCACCGACGAGGCGACGGCCGAGGGCCAGCTCTTCGCGGTGCTGCGGGAGTACCCGATCGTGAGCGTCACGACCCTCGTCGTGATGATCCTGGTCGGCATCTTCTTCGTCTCCGGCGCGGACGCCGCGTCGATCGTCATGGGCACCCTCTCCCAGAAGGGCACGCTGGAGCCGACCAGGCCCGTCGTGATCATCTGGGGTGTGCTGACCGGTGCGGTCGCCGCGATCATGCTGCTGATCGGAGGCGGCGGGGATACGGCACTCACGGGGTTGAAGAACCTCACGATCCTTGTCGCCGTGCCGTTCACGGTCGTGATGATCGGGCTCTGTGTCGCGCTCATGCGTGACCTGCGCCAGGACCGTCTCATCGTGATCGGCGAGCGCGGCGAGGAGGCCATCGAGACGGCCGTCGTCGCAGGTCACGAGCAGTACGGCGGCGACTTCGAGATCCGGATCGGCCCCACCACCGGGTCCGACGAGGACGGGTCCGAGTCCGAAGGTCCGGCCGACGGCGACCACGGCAGCGCCCCGAAGGTCACAGCCACCCGCCTGGACGACTAGCCCGCGGGACCCGGGAAGCCCGCGCGGCCCGGGACGAAAAAGCGCCCTGTCACGAGCACTTCGTGACGGGGCGCTTTCGCGTCGCAGGGGCCAGGGCCCAGGGGCCGACGGCCCACGCCAAGGGGGGGTGACCTCAGCCGGACACCGCCGGCCGCTTAGCGCGCTGGCGCGCCCAGAACGCCTTCTGCGCCAGCAAAGTGACCGTTCCGGCCAGCAGAATCCCCGCGATGTTGACGCCGAGCTGTACGGCGGAGCCCCACGTCTCGCCGAGGTCCCCGTAACTCAGCGCGAGGGCCGCGTTCGCGGCGGCCGGCACCGTGGTCACCGAGATCGCGACGCCCACCAGCGCCCCGGACTTGGACGAGGTGAGTGAGAGGATCCCGGCGACCCCGGCCAGCAGGGCGACGACGAACGACGAGAGGTCGGGCTGCCAGATGAACTCCGTCGCGGGGTGCGGCGCGTGGTACTGCTCCTCCGAGAAGACCCCGGTCACATCCATCACCATGCCGAACACGCCCGTCGCCACCATCGCCAGCGGAAAGCCCACGAGCAGCGCCCCCAGCGAGCGCCACGCCAGCCACCAGGCCCGTCGCACCAGCCCCGTGCACACCCCGGCGAGCGGCCCGAACTCGGGCCCGACGACCATCGCGCCGACGATCAGGATCTCGCTGTCGAGCATCACACCGCAGGCCGCGAGCATCGTCGCGAGAGTGAGGAAGGCCAGGTAGGTGACCGAGAGCCGCGACTCCTCGTGCGTCGCGTCGGTCAGCGAGTCCCACAGCACCGCGTCCACGCCCTCGCCGGGCGCGTCGATCTCGGCCTGGTCGGCGCGTTCGGAGAGGGACAGGTCGATGTTCTCGACGGTGATGCAGCCGTCGGCGGGCAGCCCGAGACCGCGCAGCTCGCCGATCAGGTCGTCCGCCGCCTCCCGTGCGACGTCGCACATGACGACGTCGCCCTCGGGATCGCGCGCGGCACCGGCCAGCACCGCGAGGTGCGCCGTGCCGACGGTCGTACGCAGCAGTTCCACGACCGTTTCCGTACGGTCCCGTGGGGTGATCATCCGCAGATGGAGCATGGCGGAACCCTACGGGGCCCGCGCGGAGGCCCGCGCCGGGATGCCGTGAACAAAAGGACCACAACGAACACAAGATTCCTTAGCTGCACAGGGGGCGACACCGCCGTAAGGGGTGTGCAGCATGTGGCCCGTCCCACACGCTCCTCGCATTACCGGAAGGCGGTGCCCCCGCGTGCGCCTGCGCACCTATCTTTCCCCGCTCGGGGCGGCGCTGCTCCTGCTGATCGGCCCCCCGCTGATCACCACGGGCAGCGGCGCCGAGACCGGGACGAACATCCCCGGGCTCCAGTTCATGGTGCCCAACACCCCCGGCGGCGGTTACGACATCACCGCCCGTACCGCGGCCAAGAACGCGGAGGACGCCGGGCTGAGCCACAACGTCGAGGTGTTCAACCTGCCCGGCGCGGGCGGCACCGTCGGGCTCTCCCGGCTGGTCAACGAGCGCGGCAACGGCAAGCTGGCCATGTCCATGGGCCTGGGCGTCGTCGGCGCCGTGCACACCAACCACTCCCCCTCCGGGCTGGCCGACGCGACACCCATCGCGCGGCTCGTCGAGGAGCCGGACATCGTGGTCGTCGCCAAGGACTCCAAGTACAAGACGTTCGAGCAGCTCCTCGCGGACTGGAAGAAGAACCCGCGCAAGCTGGCCGTGGGCGGCGGCTCCTCCGCCGGCGGGCCCGACCACCTCGCGCCGATGCTCATGGCGGGCAAGGCGGGCATCGACACCAAGTCCGTCAACTACGTGCCCTTCGACGGCGGCGGCGAGCTGCTGGCCTCGGTCCTGGGCGGCAAGGTCGCCTTCGGCGTCTCCGGGATCGGCGAGTACCGCGACCAGATCGAATCCGGCGAGCTGCGGATGCTCGCCGTGACGGGCCCCGAGCGCATCAAGGGTTTCGACGCGCCGACGCTCAAAGAGGCGGGCGTGGACGTGGAGTTCACCAACTGGCGCGGCGTGATGGCCCCGCCGGGGCTCTCCGACGCCGAGCGCGACAAGCTCATCCACTTCTTCGACGCGCTCCACAAGTCCCCCGAGTGGAAGGAGTCGCTGGCCAAGAACGGCTGGGACGACGCGTATCTGACGGGCGAGAAGTACGGCCGCTTCCTGAAGGGCCAGGACAAGCGCGTCGACACGGTACTGAAGGGACTGGGCCAGTGAGCGGCACCCAAGAGCGGCCCGAACCCGGACCCGGAAGTGCGCCGGGCGGACTGCGCGCCAAGCTGCGCGGGCGCTCCGAACTCGGCGTCAGCGTCTTGCTGCTGGCCGTCGGCGTCCTCGTCCTCACGGACGCGGTCACCATGGACACCGTCTCCTCGCAGCGCGGACCCGTCGGCCCCAGGACCGTGCCCCTCGTCGTGGGCTGCGCGCTGCTGCTCGTCGCCGCCGTGCTCGCCGTCGACGTGCTGCGCGGCGGTCGCGGCGAGGCCGAGGGCGGCGAGGACGTGGACCTGGACGAGCCGGGCGACTGGCGCACCGTCGCCCTCCTCGCGGGCGTCTTCCTCGCCTTCGCCGCGCTCATCGACCCGCTCGGCTTCCCCCTCTCCGGGGCGCTGCTCTTCTGGGGCTCGGCCTACGCGCTGGGCTCCCGCAACCCGGTCCGCGACCCGCTGATCGCCGCCGTGCTGGCCTTCGCCACGTACGCGCTCTTCAACACCGCGCTGGGCGTCCCGCTGCCGGGCGGCCCGCTGATGGGGGTGATCTGAGTGGATTCGCTGAACTCACTCCTCGACGGTTTCGGCACCGCGCTGACCCCGCTCAACCTGCTGTGGGCGGCCGTCGGCGTGCTGCTGGGCACCGCCATCGGCGTCCTGCCGGGCATCGGCCCGGCCATGGCCGTCGCGCTGCTGCTGCCCGTGACGTACGGGCTGGACCCGACGGGCGCTTTCATCATGTTCGCCGGCATCTACTACGGCGGCATGTTCGGCGGCTCGACCACCTCGATCCTGCTCAACACCCCGGGTGAGAGCGCCGCCGTCGTCGCCGCCATCGAGGGCAACCCGATGGCCAAGGCCGGGCGCGGCTCCCAGGCGCTGGCCGCCGCCGCCATCGGCCACTTCGCGGGCGGCATCATCGGCACGGTGCTGCTGGTGGCGCTGGCGCCGACGGTCGCCTCGCTCGCCGTGGACATCGGCGCGCCCGACTA
Organism: Streptomyces daliensis; assembly: GCF_054782395.1. Lineage (NCBI taxonomy): Bacteria > Bacillati > Actinomycetota > Actinomycetes > Kitasatosporales > Streptomycetaceae > Streptomyces > Streptomyces daliensis. Next base: position 21,455 of record NZ_BAAGSO010000009.1, read on the forward strand.
CTTCGCGATCATGGTGCTGGCCTTCATCGCCGTCACCTCGGTGCTCGGCTCCTCGCGGGTACGCGGCTTCGCCTCCCTGCTCATCGGCCTCACCCTGGGCCTGGTCGGGCTCGATCAGATGACGGGCCAGCAGCGGCTGACCTTCGGCAGCCTCCAGCTCTCGGACGGCATCGACGTGGTCATCGTCGCCGTCGGCCTCTTCGCCATCGGCGAGGCGCTGTGGGTCGCGGCCCATCTGCGGCGCGGGCAGGGCGAGTCGATCCCCGTGGGCCAGCCCTGGCTGGGCCGCTCCGACCTGCGGCGCACCTGGCGGCCGTGGCTGCGCGGGCCGCTGATCGGCTTCCCGTTCGGCGCGATCCCGGCGGGCGGCGCGGAGATCCCGACGTTCCTGTCGTATGTGACGGAGAAGCGCCTCTCCAAGCACAAGGACCAGTTCGGCAAGGGCGCCATCGAGGGCGTCGCGGGACCGGAGTCGGCGGCCTCCGCCTCGGCGGCCGGGACGCTGGTCTCGATGCTCACGCTCGGGCTGCCGACGACGGCCGTCGCGGCGGTCATGCTGGCCGCGTTCCAGCAGTACGGCATCCAGCCGGGCCCGCTGCTCTTCGAGCGGGAGCCGGAGCTGGTGTGGGGCCTGATCGCCTCGCTGTTCGTCGGCATGGTGCTGCTGCTCGTCCTCAACCTGCCGCTGGCCCCTGTCTGGGCCAAGCTGCTGCGCATCCCGCGCCCGTACCTCTACGCGGGCATCCTCTTCTTCGCGGGCGTCGGCGCCTACGCGGTCGGCGGCGAGGCCATCGACCTGGTGATCCTCCTCGTCATCGGCCTCATCGGGCTGATGATGCGGCGCTTCGGGCTGCCCGTGCTGCCCGCCGTGATCGGCGTCATCCTCGGCCCGTCGGCGGAACAGCAGCTTCGGCGCGCGCTCCAGATCAGCGACGGCAGCGTGACGGGGCTGGTGAACACCCCGTTCGCGGTGACGGTGTACGCCGTGATCGTCGTGCTGCTCGCCTGGCCGTGGCTGAAGCGGGGGGCGCTGGCGCTGGCGGGGCGGGGGAACGGGGAGGGGGCGCGGAAGGACTGAGCACGGGGCGGAGGGGGCGGGAGCGGCACGGGCGGCGAGGGCGGGGGCGGGGGCGGGGGCCCGCACTTTGCCGTTCCTTGCCGCGTCTCCCCGTCGCGTCATGAGGCGCACGAGGCCCAGGTCACCTGCCGTGACCTGGGCCTTCGCATGTTTTCCACAGGGCAGGGTTGCAGCGAAGGGTCCTTTGTTAAACTAAGTATTGACGCCGTCTTGACGCACACTTGACCGAGACATAGTGCCCGAAGTCGCGCCAGACCGGAGTTGTCCGGACGCCAAGCCAAGGAGGAACCATCCGCTCGCTGACGCCCGCCCGGCCCGGCCCCCGCCCGTCCTCACCCCTCGGCGGTGAGTGACCGATGGGACACGCTGACACCCTGCTCGCCATGGGCGGCGCCTTCGTCGCCGCCGCCGTCCTCGCCCGCCTCGGCAACCGAATAGGTCTGCCGACGATCCCGCTGTTCATCCTCGCCGGGATACTCCTCGGCCCGAACACGCCCGGCTTCGTCCTGCTCAAGGACCCGCACGACCTGGAGATGCTCTCCGCGCTGGGCCTCGTGCTGCTGCTCTTCTATCTCGGCCTCGAATTCCACATGGACGATCTGAAGACCGGCGGGCGCAAGATGGCCCTGGCGGGCGGCGCTTATCTGGCGCTCAACGTCGGAGCGGGCCTGGCCTTCGGCTTCCTGCTCGGCTGGGGGACGTCGGAGGCGCTGGTCCTCGCGGGCGTGCTGGGCATATCGTCCTCGGCGATCGTCACGAAGGTCCTCGTCGACCTCGGACGCATCGGCAATCCAGAGACGAAGCCGATCCTCGGCATCATCGTGGTCGAGGACATCTTCCTGGCGCTCTATCTCGCCGCGCTCCAGCCCGTCCTGTCCGGCGCGGAGGACCTCGCGGCGGCCGCGCTCCAGATAGGCAAGGCGTTCGGCTTCCTGCTGGTGCTGGCCATCGCGGCGCGGTACGGGACGAAGGTCATCGGCAGGCTCTTCGCCACCAAGGACAACGAGCTGCTGGTCATCTCCTTCCTCGGCGCGGCGGTCCTGGTCGCGGGCATCGCAGAGGAGTTCGGGGTCGCCGACGCGATCGGCGCGTTCATGGTCGGCCTCATGCTGGGCAACACCGCGTCCGGGGAGCGCATCCGCGAACTGGTCCACCCCCTGCGCGACGCGTTCGGCGCGATCTTCTTCTTCGGCTTCGGCCTCTCGATCGACCCCGGCGATCTGCCGACGGTGCTGTGGCCCGTCCTGATCGCCGTGGTGGTCACGCTGATGATGAACGTCCTGGCGGGGCTGGCGGCGGCACGGCTGTACGGGTTCGGCGCTCAGCCGACGGCCAACATCTCGACCACCCTGCTGGCGCGGGGCGAATTCGCGCTGATCCTCGCGACGATGGCGGCGGCGGCCGGGCTCGACGACCGGCTCTCGCCGTTCATCGCGGGCTACGTCCTGATCCTCGCCGTGATCGCTCCGCTCATCGCGGGGCGCTCCCACTGGCTGGCCCGGATCCTCCCCGGTGGCCGCGGCGACCAGGAACCCCCGAGGGCACTCTCGCCGGAAGACGAGGCCCTGGCCAAGTCCACCCCTTAGGGCGGGGCAAAGAGAAGGGCCCGCTCCCCGTGAGGGGGCGGGCCCGAGAACTGTGGCGGAGGGTCAGCGGCGGGCGTGACGGCCGCCGCGTCCCCGCGAGGGGTCAACGGGCGGAGGCACCGCACCCGGCGCACCCGGAACACCAGGTGCACCCGGAGCATCGCCCGCGCCAGGAACACCCGGCGCACCCGGAACACCCGGCGCACCCGGCACGGGCCCCGCGCCCGCGGCGGCTGCCGCGGCGGCCTTCTTCGAGCCGCGCCGCGCCCGCAGGTACTCGATCACGATCGGCACCACGGACAGCAGCACGATCCCGACGAGCATCGCCTCGATGTTGTCGCGTACGAACGCGATCTGCCCGAGCCCGGCCCCCAGCAGCGTGACGCCCGCCCCCCACAGCACGCCACCGATGATGTTGTACGTGACGAACACGCGGTACTGCATCCGGCTCACGCCCGCGATGATCGGCGTGAACGTCCGCACGATCGGCACGAAGCGCGCCAGCACCAGCGACTTCGCACCGTGCTTCTCGAAGAAGTCGTGCGCCTTCTCGACGTTCTCCTGCTTGAACAGCCGCGAATCCGGCCGCTTGAAGAGCGCGGGCCCGACCTTCCGCCCGAACAGATAGCCCACCTGGTCACCGAGGACCGCGGCGATCACGACCAGAGTGCACACCAGCCACAGCGGGTAGTGCAGATACTGGTCGGTCGCGACGAGAAGTCCCGTGGTGAAGAGCAGCGAGTCACCGGGAAGGAAGAAACCGATCAGGAGACCGGACTCCGCGAAGACAATGACCAGGATCCCGATCAGGCCGAATGTCTGGATCAGGTAGTCCGGGTCCAGCCAGGAGGGTCCTAGCGCGAGCTGGGTCACAGGAGGGGCTCCTCATCAGGGCCGCGCACGGGCTGCGGCGCGGGCGTGGATTACCCCACGCTACCAACGTTCCCCGTACGCCTGACCCTCGTGCCCGTACCCCTCGTACCCGACCGGCGGGCCGGAGCCGTCGCCGGAACGGGCGGTCCGCCGCCTCCGCGGTGCGCCCGGCGTCCGCCACCACGGCGTTCCGTTCTTTACGCCGACACATCGACGAAACAATCACCGTACTCTTCTGTGCCTATTTCAATCACTTTCCGAGCGGAATCCAGCGCATTGGAGGGAGTTCTGGTCAGGAGCGGCAAGGATAGTTACGCTTGCCGAGAAGTCACCGTACTCCTGGACGAAAGGAGGTTTTGCGTTGGACAAAGAGTCCGGAATGCGTCTTCACCGCTCCCACCGAGGCTGCTAAGTACCGCGCGGTCGCCGAAAAAACCGACCGTGACGCTGGAATGCATATGCCACCGCAGTCTCCCGCCCCCGGAACGGTACGCGTCCGGACCTTCCGCAGGCCCAGGACCAGCACGTAACCTCCGCGTTCCCGCATCGCGGAATTCCCGATAACCGACCGTCGCTGGCGATTCGAGGACGGATTCCGGCCTTTTCCATCCGGATCAGGCCGAGATCGAGAACAGGACCGAACGAGATCAGGGAACGAGACCGGTACCGTGCTCCACCGAAGATTTTCCCGTGCACGTGAATTCCAGGTGCCCGGCAATGGATCGCGCCTCGGGCACCTTCAGCGCCCTCTGTCCGCTGTCACGGAGGCTGGACGGACTTGAGCAAGCGGAAGCTGAGGAGAAGCGACGCATGAACCCCACCGACTTACCCGTGGGCCTGTCGGCCCGGGAACTGCCCCGCACCTCCCCCGGCCCCGGCCCGATGCCCCGTGCGACGGCCGCGGAACACCCCTGCGTGCCCCGCACACTGGCCGTACGGGTGCACATCCCCGCCGTACAGCCGGGCGAACTGCGGCACGCTCTGCGCGCCACGCTGCGGGCCATGCCCGTACTGACCACGGCGCCCGCCACGACCCCGGCGGGCAGCGGCCCCGGACACACACCCGCGCCCCCGCCACCCGCACAAGCACCGGAGGACGACTGGTACCGGACACGTTCCGGCTCATGGGCCCTGACGGTGGGCGGGCTGCGGGCCGTGCTGAAGATCCCCTGGGACGGGCCCGAACTCGACATCCGCTGCGACATCTCCGTCGCCGACCCGCTGACGGTCAGCCACCTGCTGGCGGAGGTCGCGCGGCGGCTCCGCGACGGCGTGCCGCCCGAGCCCTCCCCCCAGCTCCACCCCGCGAGGGCGCACCGGGCACACGGCGCGGCCCTCTCCCCCGCCGCCACCGGCCCCTCGCCGCTGCGGCGCAGACACGCCTCCTCCTCGTACCCCGTGCCGACGCGCCTGTGGCCGCGCGACACCGACCGCACCCCGGCCGAGGTCGCCCACCTCGCGCTGCGGGCCATGTTCGGCGCGTGGGAGCCCGCGGCGCCGCTGGCGGTCCTGTCCGACGGCCGGGACGCCGCCGCCGACCCCGCCCGGACACGGCCAAGACCCCGCGTTCTCGCCGACCCCTTCGCCCGCGCCTTCTCCCCCGCGACGACATGGCGCGAGGCCCTCACGTCCCCAGTCACCGGCACCGGCACCGGCACCGGAACCGGCCACCCGGGCGGCACCGCGCCGGCCCCGGAACCGGCTTTCGCCTTCAGCTACGTCGGCCCCCCGCTCGTCCCCGCCGGTTGGCTCCTGCTGTCGTGGTCGTACCCCGTCACGGAGGCCATCCACTTCACCCTCGGTACCTCGGCGGGCCACTACCGCCTCCACGCCGAATCCACGGGCACCCCGGACAAGCCCCGCCTGGACCGCCTCATCACGACATGGCGCACCACCTTGCAAAGGGCCGCCTCCGCCCCGGACACCTCTCTGGCGGAACTGTGTCCATAGAGGCCCCGGGCAGGCCATTCCGTAACGGCCGCACAAAGGGGACGCACTTCCGAGAAGAAGCCCTGCGCAGGGAATGGAAGCACCGTTCTGACCTCGCCGAACCGCCGCCCCTGACATCCGCGAAGCTCCGGCAAGACGAATACCGCCACCGTCCCGCTCCTCGCGAACTGATCGCGCCGCACGAGAACGGTGGGGCCGAAAAGCCGCTGACCGACTTCCTCCAGCGGCCATTTCGAGCCTGCCAGAAACGAGCCCAGCGGCCCCCCTCCCCTGCCGCACGGCCCTCTGCGGGGAAACTCACAGCGCGGGCGTCGGACGGTTGTGCGATCATGCCGCGAGGAACCACGGGGGAGGAGAAGCAATGTCGTTGCGCGATCTGATAGACGCCGAGGCCCAGCCATCAGGCCCCACCCCCGCCCACCTGGCGGCCCTGCGCGACGCCCGCCTCTACTTCCAGCGCCCCGAGAACCCGGGCTTCCTCGTCTCAGAAACGGTGGAGGGCCCGGTGGTCCCGGTCTTCACCTCCTGGGACCGCCTGGCCCTCTTCGCGGGACCCTGCCCCTGGGCCTCCACCACAGCCACCGACCTGGTGACCCTCCTCCCGGACGGGGTCCGCGCCCTGGTCAACCCCCTGGACCCCCACCCCTTCGTCCTTGACGCGGAGACACTGCGGGACGCGGAGGAGAACGGGGATGGCCACGGGAACGGGGACGGGGACGGGGACGTGACGGACGGGGGCCGCGAGGCCGGGTGACGAGCCCGAAGTCCTTGTGCCGCTCGATCAGCTTCAGGGCGTCGATGACCTGCGGCCCGATCCGGGCGAAGGCATCGGCCGGCACCGCAAGCGCCCGGACCTGCTTCAGCTCGGCGTTCTCGTCCAGCAGCGAGTTCAGGCTGACGTTGCCGGGGTGGGCCTTGATCTGCGACAGGACCGCCTCGACGTCCTCGGCCTCGTCGTGCCAGATCTCATCGATCAGCCAGGAGGTGAGCTTCACCATGTGGGTGCGGCTGCACTCCTGCCAGCCGGCCAACTCGCAGCAGCTCCAGCCGCATCTTCGGGAACCGGCCGCGCCAGAGCAGGAACTTCATCTGCACCGTTAACCCGAGCCGGGTGGCGCCGGTCTTGGAGTGCCGGTAAGAACGCTGTGGGTGTCCCAGCCGGGGCCATGCGGTCGGTGAGGAACAGTGTGCCGTGGGTGCGCCGTGCGAAGAACGGCCCCACCCTCACGAGCTGCCGGCCGGCACAGACACCGGAACTACAGTCTTCGTGCCGGTTTCCTCACAAAAGACTTGAGGCGATCGCCCAGCCTTGCGACGGGCGCCGCTGAAGAACCGGAGAAAGCGGCGGCCTGATTGCTGATGTTGCTAGTAGAGGTGGGCAGCCTTGCTGCCGCAGCAATCGCTTGCTGTGACCTTCGACTTTGGACCAATTCCTTTAGGGACGAGGTGATTGCCTGACCGGCTGAAAGCCGCTCGGTGATGGACTCTAGGGCTTTTTTGGTCTGGTCGTCCCAGGAAAGAAGGGTGGCGGAGCTTCCGGATCGAACGATGCAGTCTTTGACGGCGTCGGCCACGGTGGAAATGCCACCACCTGACGTGCGCATATATGATTCGATTTCGCGAAGCATTACCCTTTGGACTCGGTCATTTCCTACGCCGGCACCGGCCCACTTTTCCCGAAATTCTTTTGCAATCACTTCACCGCAGACACTGTGCATCCATTCAAGATTTCCTTCAAAGTACTCGCGGTTGCCGGTATTTATCTGAAGGCCGTCCACTTCGACTGCCGACAACGGCGAAGCGAGTGTTCTATCGTTGACCGCTACCGCTACTATGTCGGCCGGAGGAGTTCGCTGTGTGGTGATCTGTTCATCCTGAAAGAACCACCTTTCTGGACGATGGCTCTTGTCAGTGCGTATCGCGACCGCAAAGCGGGAAGGCTCCATCGTATACCTCAAGAATGAGTTATAAAGCTTGCCATCCTTGGCGGTTGAACTGGGGGACCTTGACACGCATACCTGCCACCACTCACCGTCCCCGGTCTGATACGAGGCCGGCAGACCCTCATGTAGGATTTTATCCAGAACCCCAAAGTCCATGGACTGGACTGCGTGCCACTTGATTGAGGGATCGTCAAGAGCATCCAAGAACTCCATTCTTTTCGAGTCCTCGAGCATCGGTACCACTCCTTCGATTGACTACGCGGCCCTGACCTGAACATCTAGGCGGGTCAAGAACATGACCGGGCTATAACTCACAAACGACCCTCGCGCCAGTCGGGTTCATCGCGGGTGGCTGAGGCCGGTGAATGGCTTCAGGTTGCGACGGTTGGCCGTTCACAGCACGCCAGGGCCGCTGCGCAGACGCTCCAGGCACGGAACTTGTTCGGACCCAAGTTCGAGCCTGGATGGCAACCTGGTCGGCTCGACAGGGAGGCATCGGAACTCTCCATGGCAGCCGGGCACTCGGCCCGTTTCGTCAAGGTGAGTCCGGGGTCGTACAAGTGCGCGGGGTGAGGTCCCGAGAGGACGATCGACGACCGTGGCGCGTACTCCTTCGGACCTGGACGACCTGGTCGAGCACTGGACGCCGTTGAAGGTCGACCTGCGGACGGGCCCCTGTTTCATGAGCGACTGCCTATGAAACAGACCCCCAGTCCGCTCGACAGCTGCCACACCCAACCAGAGACCCGAGCGTCACTATCAGCTACACGTCGGTTGGTTCGCCGTTCGTTAACGGCGCCCCTACTCACGATGGGCGAGAGCTGGCTGACGTTCTTCGGGCTCCGCGCAACGCCACCGACGGCAGTCAGGGAGAAGAGCAGAACTGCGGCAACGGTCGTGATCAGCACGGCCAGCCCTGGGATCTCCCCGTCCGCAACATGCGCGTCCAGGACGGTGAGGTTGAAGAGGATGAGCGCGGGACAGCCGATGACGACGGCTGTTGCCGTAGCGAGCACCTGCGCCTTCAGCAGGCGCTCTTGCAGCGCTGCGCGAAGAGCGAAGGGCAGCCGGAACTCTGCCATGGCCTCCTCCAGCCGGGGCCGCATCCGCAACCGGCCTCCGAGTGCGCGGGGCACCACGGCGACGTCGCCGCCACGGCACCACCCGCACGTACATCATGTAGGCCCACCGCACCAATGTCGTTGCGACCAGCAGGCCGTAGATGGCATCCCCCATCATCCAGGCGAGGTCGATCGCGAGCTGGTCTTGCAGTTGCTCTGCCTGGCTCATTCGCCACCCCAGTCCGTGTACGGGTCAGTACCACCGGCTCGGATCAACAGACCGGGAACGGACGGTTCCTTGTCCGGGTTCCACGCAGCCGAACCTCCGCCCGGCGCTGGAACACGAAAAAGCCCAGGTCACACTTCGTGTGACCTGGGCTCTAAATGAGCCGCCTAAGGGAATCGAACCCCTGACCTACGCATTACGAGCACGGTTGCGGTCGTGCCAGCCGCTGTTTCGCGGTGGCGTGTGATGCCGAATGCGCAGGTCGTGCACTCGTGACGGTGCCGCTGTTCGTACGCCGTGTTGCAGCGTCCAAAGGCGTCCGCGCTCCCCTTGCGCTCCCATCCGGACGCGGACGCGTAGAGCTGACTGCGTCGCCGCCTTCCGCGATGCGATCCTGCTCAGCTTGTCGGAGCTCTACAATCCGTCGCTTCTTCAGCGGCAACCTTACGCCAACGTGCACCTGCGTACGTTCTCCAGCAGGGCGTGCAGCAGGTCCGGCGGTTCCGAGGCTGCCGTAAGCGTCGCTTCCGTGTAGGTCGCCATGTCCTTGCCGTCGCACCACTGTCCGGTCGCGACGAACCCCTGCCGCATGCCCTCCCAGGACGGCCAGTAACTGCTCAACGTGGCGCTCCCGGTCCCGTTCGAAGACGGTGTGAGTGGATAACGACTCGTCGACCACGGCGTGCACGGTTCTCCGAGAAGCGAAGCAGGCCGCTGTTGTCCATGGCAGTCTTGGCCATTGCCTCGCTGTCTGCCTTGCCGAACTCCTCGTCAGAGACGGCGTGGCGCTGCACCCCAATTCGCTCAGGACGGCATGGTTAAGCATCAAGTTGCCGCTGCCGCCCGCATTGGCGAAGACCACGTGCTGCGGACCAAGGTTCAGGCTAGTAGTACACGATGTCGGCCGCCGATGGGGGTACCTGCCGATCTTTCACCGACGCGGAGCCTGGGGACAGTTGGCGCTGCTGGGCGGCATTCCGACTGCCTCCCCATCTGGCCGACTACGTGATCGCGCACGAGTTCGCATACATTCGGAATCTCGGTCACGGACCGGAGCGCTGGAGGCTGCTGCGCCGGGCTACGCCTGAATGGCGACGCGCACAGAGCCGAGTTGGACGAGGTGGGCCGTCACGTCTGGCTGGGGTGCCCCCGGACGTTGACCGAGTCTCTCTCCCCGTGAAAGCAGATACCGGACTCGTAGGACACACTCCGCCCATTGATACGATCCCGCAGCGTGGAGTCACGATTACAGGGGAGCGGCGCGTGAGGGATCTCTACATCAAGCAGGTGGAGGCACAGCTCCGCGAGCGCTTCGCGGGACTCATCGATATGAGCGATCCGGCGGCGCAGCGCGCTGCCGATCCGGACTCCACGTGGCTTTCCCGAGCCCTGGCCGCACTGACAGTAGTCGACGCGACCGGGTGCGACCCGGAGCGCGCTGCCCGTTGTGTCATCGACGGGTTCGACGACGAAGGCATCGATGCCATCGCCGTCGACATCGAATCGCCCCATGTGTGGATCGTGCAAGCGAAGTACAGCAGCGCTGGCACGGCCGGGTTCGACCAGCAGGCCATGTTCTCCCTCAAGGCGGGCCTCGACCTCCTGGTCAAGCACGGCGAATACCACCGGTTCAATAATAAACTCCAGCCGCTGGTAGACGACCTTGCCACCGCACTTGCGAACCCGGGCGTACGGCTGACCGTGATTTTGGCACTGGCCGGAGAGGAAGACCTCTCACCGAACCTGCAGCTGCGATGCGCGGACCTCACCCGCGAGTACAACGAGATCAACCGCGACTTCATGAAGATCGAAGTGATGCGGCTCCGAGACTTCGTACGCGTTGTGCGTTCCGACACGCGTGTCGAGCTTGAGGCCCGCATCGAGGACCTTAAGGTTCACAGGGATCCCTTTCCTGCGTACCACGGCACCATCACGGCGGACCAGATCGCCGCTTGGCACACGCAGTATCGTCACCGGCTTTTCAAGCGAAACATTCGCCATCCGCTGGGTCTGACGCCCGTTAACTCCGAGATCGTTGAATGCCTGGTGAAGACTCCCGAACTCTTCTGGTATTTCCACAATGGCATTACTGTGCTCTGCGACGCGGTGCCCATGATGGGGCCGCTGGGCGATCTGCGCCTCGACGACGCCAGCGTGGTCAACGGTGCGCAAACCGTGGCTTCGATCCAGGAGGCGCACAGTCGTGCGCCGGAGGCATTGAAGAAGGCATCCCTCGGCATTCGCATCATCCCGCTCCAAGGGACGCCGGCCGGGTTCGACAGTAGGGTCACGATCGCGACCAACACCCAAAATGGCGTGATCCAGCAAGACTTCCGAGCCCTCGACCGTATTCAGGAGCGTCTCCGCTACGGCTTCCAGATCTCGCTGGACAAGCAATACGTGATCAAGCGCGGTGAGAAGCTGCGCGACAGTCGGGAAGGCTGCGACATGGCAGAAGCTGCCATGGCACTCGCGTGCGCGCACCCCGATTCCCGTATCTCGTACCGCGCCACGTCCGACAGCCGGAGGCTGTGGGACAACGATACGTACTTCGAAATCTTCAAGGGTCGCGAAGCGAAGACTGTCTGGCGTTGCGTCCAGCTGCATCGCGGGGTCGAGGACAAACTGCGGGAATCACGCGAGGAACGCGAGGGCCGGGCCGAGCAACTCGCTGACCAGGGCGCTCATCTCATCGCGCACCTGGTGTTCCAGTCGCTGCCGGGCTGGCACAAAGTCGACGAAGAGGAGTGGGCCCGGTTGCGGGGGTCAGTTGAGCAGGTGACCGCAGATGCCTTCCGGCGAGCCATCTACACCGTGGACACCGAGGTTGGGCCCAGTAGCCATATCAGCTCCCTCTTCCGATCGAGCGAGCGATACGAGACCGTAGCGAGAGCGGCGGCCGAGGCAATCCGCGCTGGCAAACCAGTTCCAGAACTTGCGGAGAACTACCAGGTATCCGAAAGCGAAGGTCGGGCGCGGAAGGCCAGAGCAGTCAGCGTGATCGTGGAGGCGGAGGCGATCGAGGAGGGGACCACGTTGGAGTTCCGGCCAGTTACCGGGCCGGAACGGTCCGCGCTAGCCGCCTGGGTCGCCGAGGACCCGCGCAGAGGCCGGGCCACTTGGGCCAGGGATAAGAGCAAACCGCTGCTATGGGAGCTGGACAGCCTGCGCTACTCTCCCACCGCCTTGGTAATGGAAATCTTCCGCCGCGCCAACAAGAAGGCGCCGAAGGCCGTGCAGGGCACGCGCCGGTGGTTTGTGCCGGAACGGGGCTCACTGGTCGAGATCGCTGACCAAGCGCGGGCTCAGGCCGAATGACCGGTCGCGCCACCGTCGTCCGACACGTTAGCTCTCCACCCGCCACGCACCCACCCATTGTTTAGTGGCCCCACCATTGGTGTGAGGCGCCGCCTGCGAGTCGCACGCGGCGCCTCCCCTCCCTGGACAACCAGTGCTCGGCGCGGCACTTCAACGCAACAAGGAGCAACGTCCGCTGAATCCGAGACCCGGGGCCCGGCCATCAACTGCCACGTACGAGGTATACGAACGGGTCGTACGCTCTGCCCTGGACTATGCGATCTCCCCCATCCACATCCGGCGACCCAGCTCATCGAGTTCGACACGGCGTTCCTCGTACTCAGGCAACGCCTGCCCCAGCAACCGCCAGAAGTTCGCACGATGGCCAGGCACCCGGACATGAGCGAGTTCGTGTGCGGAGACATAGTCCACGAGGTGCATCGGCAGCTGGAAGAGCGGCCACCCCAGACTCATCCGGCCCGGTCTCCGGCCATCCTCCCCGGGCCGATACAGTCCCCAGCGCTGCCCGAGATCACGTACCTCCAGTTCAGGCTCGGGCACCCCCATCCGGGCGGCCCAGGGCTGAAGCCGCCCAGCCGTCCAGGCGCGTCCGGCACGGCAGTACCAGTCGACCAGCGCGGCCCGCCCCCGCTCCGGGTCCTCGGCCTGTTCCTCGCTCACGACCAGACGCCCGGCAACCAACCGGACCCTTCCTTCAGCGGGCGCGTCCGGCGAGATCGCGAGCCGATACGTACGCCCCAGGTAGCGGAAGACCTCACCATCGATCAGCCGCTTCGGCGGGTTCAGCGGGCGGGTCCGCTCGCGCACCCCGGCCTTCCTCACCAGCCACGACCGGTGCGCGCGCACGAAATCCTCCGCGTCGGCCGCCGGGCGCCCCTCGGGCGTGTGCAGGGCGAGTCCGGCATCCGGTTCCACACTCAGCGCGAACCGCTTGCGGCGGGCGCTGACCCGTACCCGCAGGACCAGGCCGTCGACCGTGAGCCGATCCCCCTCGGTCAAGACTTGACGGGACATGTAAGCACGTTCTGCGGCGAGTGGGGTCACCCTTCCCATTCTCCCCTGTCTCTGCTGATGAACTGCCGTCGGTTGTCGGCGGCATGCGCCGCGAGTCTCTGCGCCATGCCCTGTAGTGACGCCCAGTCCGTGCTGGTCGAGGGCTGCACACCACCTTTGAGCAGCTGGTTCTGGATGCTGTTCGCCAGCGCGCTGATGTCCTGGTGCTGCCCCTGGTAGGACGCCTTGGCCATGGTCTGCGTGGCCGTGTCGCACACCGCGACGACCAGCCGGCGCGCGTCCTGCTGCTTGCGTACGATCCCCGGGTTCTCTTCCAGGAGCTGGTCGAGCAGCCGGTACACCCTCTGCTCCAACGGGCTGAGTCCCGCGAGCGCCGGGTCGCCCTCGTCCTCCTGCCTGGCCTCGTCGATCAGTGTGCCGAACTCCGCGATCTGCTCCTCGAAGCGTTCGGGCAGCTCCCGCAGGATCTCTTCAAGCCGCTCCGAGAGCCGCGCGTACTTCTCGGGGTCCTCCCGCTTGACCCGCTCCTCCAGGTGGAAGCGCAGCGCGTGTCCCATCTCGGCGGCGGCCTCACGCGGAGGCAAGGCGCGCACCTTCTCGTCGAAGACGGGCGAGGCGAGCGAGACGGGCGGAATGACCTGCTCGATCTCCGGCCCCTCCAGGTGCTCGGCGATCATCGCCCGGACCTTGCGCCCGTACTGGCGCAGGGTGAACGTACCGCCGGGTGCGTCCCGGTAGAGCCGCCGGACACGCTTCTGAAGCATCCCCCACCGCCGGGCGTCGGCCACATGGTCTAGGCCGCTCTCGTGCGGCAGTACGCGTTCCAGTACGGCGAGGAACTGGTGCAGCACCTCGTCGTACCCGAAGCGCACTGTCTCGTCCTCGAAAGCCTGCGCGGCGGAACCCAGCCTGGCGGGATCGGAGAGATCCGCTTCCGTGACCCCGTGCCGACGCAGGTACTCGCGGACCGCCTGGGCGGCGGGCTCCAGCCCCTTGATCTCCTCGGAGAGGCTCCGCATGGTGTCGTCGACATCGGCGTCCCGGTACTCGGCCAATGCCCCGGCCAGATGCTCGAAGACACCGTAGTAGTCCACGACGTACCCGACGTCCTTGCCCTCCATGGGCCGGTTGACCCGGGCAACGGCCTGGAGCAGCTCGGCATCGCGGATCGGCCGGTCCAGGTAGAGCGCCTGTTCACGCGGAGCGTCGAAGCCCGTCAACAGCATGGACTTCACGATGAGGAAAGCGACCGGGCTCTCGGGATGTACGGGATCGGGCCCGGCCGCTCTGGAGCCTTCCGGCTGTCCGACCGGCTCCTGGGACCAGGGGTGATCGGCAACGGCGTCTTCCGGTACGCCCTGCGGCAGCGTGTTGAAGGGCGTGGTGGTGACCCAGTCGGGCTCGGGCGGCAGATGCGGAAACGCCTGGTGGAAACGTTCGATGTACGCCTTCTGCCAGTCCGCGTCGGTCCAGTGCAGCCACTCGCGTCGCTTGCGCTCCTCGCCCGGGGACACGATCGGCACGAAGTCAATGCGGCGCAGCAGGGCACGGTACTGGTGCGCCTGGTAGAGGTAGCGCGTTCGCCGGGCCAGCTTCTCCAGTGGTATCCCCGCCACCGACTCCGGCCGGAAAGCCGCGAGGTCGACCATGAGGGCGTCGCGGGCCCGTCGCAGCGCGTGGTGATACTCCACGGCCGCCTTCCGGCTGACCGCCGCGACCTGGGCCTTGAAGCCGCCGCCTGGCAGCACCCAGGTCACCCAGTGCTCCAGCATGTCCTCGGCCTTGGCCCGGATCATCGGCTGTGACTCGGCGACATCGCGTGCGGTGGGCGACTTCCGCAGCAGCTTCTGCTTCTCGTCGTCCGTGAGGCCGTGGATCAGGTCCGCGAAATTCCGGTCGAGGCCGTCCTTGTCGAAAACCTTGCCCTTACCGGTACGGCCTTCGTATCGGATACGGACGACGACACCGTCGTGCTCGGCTTCCGCCATCCGGTACTCGTCGAGGAACGTTCGGTCCGATCCGGCCCCGAAGATCCGGCGGGTGTCGTCCAACTGGCCCGTCATGATCGGGGTGCCGGTGAAGCCGATCTTCGCCGCGTTGGGGATGGCCCTGCGCAGGGCGGCGTGCAGTGTGTTCGTATGCGAGCGGTGGGCCTCGTCGACGAGGACGAGGATGTCCGGGGACGTGTTGCACTCGGGGAATTTCGGCACGGGCGGCGGCACCTCGGCCTCCCCCGCCGCCCTGGCCCGCTCGGCCTCCGCGTACTCCCCGGGCAGGTCCCGGTCGTCCCCGTCGCCTCCAGCCTCGGCGGCGAAGGTGAAGCCGCCCCCGTATTTCTGGATCATCGCGAAGACGACCCGGCGTCCACCGTCCCGCAGCAGCCCCTCCATCTGGGTGCGGGTCTCGGCCGTCTCGACGTCGGACTCGCTCAGCTTGAGGGTCGCGGACAACTGGTCCTGCAACTGGGTCCGGTCGGTGACCACCACGACCATGAACTCGCTGAGCCGGGGATGCAGATGGACACGTCGCACGAGGAACGTCATGGTCAGGCTCTTGCCGGAGCCCTGGGTGTGCCAGATGACCCCGCCACGCTCGTCGTCCGGCACGAGCGCCCCGCGCGTCCGGCCGGTGAGCAGCCGGTTCACGGCCTTCTCCGCGGCCCGGTACTGCTGGTGCCGGGCCATCGCCTTGACGGTCCGCGTCCCGCCGGACTCGGTCTCGACGGGGAGCGGGATGATGTAGTGACGTACGACATTGAGCAGCGCGGCAGGCCGCAGGACGACGCCGACGAGCTTGTGGCGCTCGTTCAGTTTCTTGACATTGCCGGGCAGCTCTGCCCTGAGCGTGCTCTTGCTCTCCGGCTCGATACTCCGCCAGGGGTGGAAGTGTTCGGGCACGGAGGTGACGGTTCCGAGGTACGCGGTCTCAGCCGTCGCGGCCACCAGCAGCTGCACGGTCCGGAACAGTTCCGGGACGCCGGCGGGCACGGGCAAGCCGGTGTCGTCACGCTCGTCCTCCACGACCGGATCGCCCGCATAATGCCGCAGGTCGAGTACGGCGCTGCGGATGGGGTCGGCGAGGTCGGGGCTCTTGCACTCGACGGCGACGAGCGGGATACCGTTCACGAACAGGGCGAGGTCCAGTATCGACACCTCGCCGGACCGGTTCTCGACACGGAGCTGATCGACGACGGTGAAGTCATTGAGCGCGAGCCGGTCGGCCTCCGGGCGCCACTCGACGTACTGCACCGTGGCGGAAGCCCCGCCGTGCCCGGCGGACGGGCCCGTGAGAACGTAGCCGCTGAGCAGCATTTCGGTGGCATCGAAGTTGGCCTGCGCGATGCCCCGCCCGAGCGAGACGGAGGTCAGCTCGGCGATGGAGCGGTCCACGTCGGTGGCATCCATCCACGGCTCGTTGTCGGCCGCGCGGAGGTTGATACGCCGCAACGCGGCGCCCAGCTTGTCGCGGAGCACCGGCGCCGTGGCGTCTAGCGTGCCGATCTCCTTGCCGGGGACGTGCGTCCACCCCATCGCCTCAAGCTGCGCGACGATAGGCCGCTCCACCTCGTCCCGCTCCACCTGCGCCACCACGTCCCGTGCCTCCCGCCCGTAGCCCACTCTCTCCAGACGAACCATTCTGCGCCTTGGGCGGGGCGGGGGCGAGAGAATCAGGGGGCGGACGTGGAGCCGCCGATGGACGCGACCTGGATCTCGCACCAGAACGGCCTCGCGTTGGTGATCCCAGCGAATGGTTGGTCATCGTTCATCGCGGCCATCAAGAGCGGAGAACTCTCCGCCTGACTCCCAGCTGCTGAACCGCGGCGACGGCCCTCACCGCGCGGTGAGGGCCGTCGCCGCGGTTCAGCAGCACTCAGACACTTCCCGCCAAGAGATCGTCAACGATTCCCCGCCTAAGCGTGCGCAGCTTAGCCAACTCCGCTGTTTCTGTCTCGACTGACGTATCGAATGAAGCAAGAGCAGAAAGAACTCTCCTCTGCTCCTCAAGGCTGGGCAGCGGGACTGGAATCTCTCGGACAGTCCTCGCCGAAATCTTCACCATACTTCCAGAGGTCCCCTGAGCCATAGACTGAATGTAACGACGCCCGCGCGTCGACATCAGTGAAGCAGCCAGAAAACGAGTGGAGCACCCCTTCATCGGGCGAATCCTCATCATGAGGTCCGGATAAATACACGGAGTTCCTACATCGCGGAATACGCCGACCATCCCTACTAGTTCCCGCGTATTCGCACGACTCATCAGAAGATCCCCGTCTTGCAATACCGCCTTGTGATCGGCGGTAACAGTTGACGGAGCATTCTTGAGTTGCAGAGGCGCAAAACCCGAGGCGGAGAGGCAGCCAAGTCCCAACATCTGCACCCCGGTCCATTCCTCAGTCTCTACAGGGGAGAACCCGTTGCGGATAGCACCATCGGCAACATCCGCCAAGGTGTGGTCCCAACTTAGCGCCCCCAGCATCGCGTCAAGAGCAGCACGTCTCGTTTCCCGAAGTTTCGCAACCGATGCCTCGATAGCACGCTCCTGAGCAGATACGGCGTCGATCACCTCGACGATCCGGCGCTGTTCATCCAGAGGGGGAACCGGAATCACTGTACCTGCAAGCTCCACTCGGGAAAGTTCCACCTGGTTGGTTGAACCCACAAAACAGTGAGATTCAAGGCGGCTCTGCCCCCAGGGGGAACGCAAAATCAGATCGATCCAGCGCGGTTCCACTAGATCCCGCCTAGCCCGCAAAACCGTAACATGCGAATCAACGACAAATATGCCTTTATCGTCGAACAGGCAACTTCGACCGATTGTCCCCGTCCCAGTCGAGTTGAGCAGTACATCCCCGTGCTCAGCGATTAGAGACCTACTCATTTTTCCGGGATCATGTGACCGCGCCGCTTCAGCCTGGAATCCACTAATTTGCACGCACCGCTGACCAATAACCCGAACAGTGCTGCTACTCACATACGAAGGAGCAGTACCGCGCCGCAATAGTTCCGTCACATCGGAAAGTGACCTTTCGACCCACCTTGAGTCACGGCTGATACCAATAGCGGCCTCACGCATAACCCAGCTCCTTCAGGAACCCGTCCAGCGTCGCCACCGCACGCTCCCTCCCCGCCCGAATCTCCGTCAACGACACCGCGTATTTGTCCGCCCACACCTCGTACCCGTCCACCAACTCCCGCCGCTTTCGCACCACATGCCCATCCAGCTTGCACGCGAGGTCCCCCCGCAGCAGGTCCAGCACCACCCGCTGCTCGTCCTCTCCCGCCAGCGCCTCGCGCGCTCGGAACAGCCGGGGCTTCTCCTCACCCAACTTCAGTTGGGCGTCCGGCGTCCACTCGAACCAGAAGTCCGCCTCAAGGCGCTTGATCTCCGCACCCGCCTTGGCGCGGTCCCTCTTCACCTTGGCGAGTTCCGCGAGCTGCTCGGCACTCAGCGTTACGGCCTCGCGTGTGACAGAGCCCTCGTCACCTTCGCCGTCGCCCTCCCCGTCGTCCGACGGCTCGGCGTTCAGTTCCTTCCACCGCGCGTCCAGCTCCGCCTTGCGCGCGTCCGCGTCTGCCAGCTCCTCCAGGAAGTCCGGCGCGATCGCGGCGACGATCTTGTGGTCGTACGCCTGACGGCGCTCCGCCGTCGTCCGTTTCCGCAGCTTCCGGGTCTTCGGGTCCTGTTCGGGGGCGAGCAGCGTGTCGACGTTCTCGATCCAGCCGTCCACCACTCCCGCGAACCCGTTCTCCGACAGTGCGAGCAGGTCGTACTTGGCCTCGTACCACCACCCCGCCACCGCTCCGGCCAGCGCGTGCGAGTCCAGCAGTCCCACCTTGCTCAGCCGCTCCTCGAACGACTTGATCAGCGACCCACGCACCGCCATCAACGCGGCCTTGCGCTGAGACGCCGTCAGCTCAGCGAGCCGCTCGTCAGTCGCCGCAACCTCCTCCAGGTGCCGGGCCTCCGCCTCCCACCACTCCGTGAACGCCGTCCACAGAGCGTCCTCGCGCGGGCGGGCCAGTTCGGCGAGCCGGGCCGCGTCCGGGCGCTTCCCCTCGGGCAGGAAGTCGACGTACTCGGGGTCCACTGGCTCGCGCTCCGCGAAAAGATCGGTCAGCCCCACCCCGTACGCGTCGAGCAGCTCCTTCTTCGCCTCGATCTCCGCGCGCGGCATACCGCCCACCAGGTGTGCCCGCACGTCCTGCGGCTCCGGCGGCGGCGTGTTGTCCACGTAGCGGCGGATGTTGAGGTTGTCGTCGTTGTCGGCGAGTTCCTCGCGGCTCACCACCCGCGAGAACCCGGGCACCTCCGCGTACGCGTGATACGTCGACGTGATCTTCTCGGCGTGCTCGGGGAGGAGCACGTTCTGGGCCCGCTCGGAGTGGTACTCCCGGTCCGCGTTGATGAACAGGACCTTGCCCGCCCGCGCCGGGTCCTTCTTGCCTGGCGGACGCAGCAGCAGGATGCAGGCGGGGATGCCGGTGCCATAGAAGAGGTTGGGGGCGAGGCCGATGACCGCCTCGATCGCGTCGTCGTCCAGCAGCTTCGTACGGATCTCCTGCTCACCGCCGCCACGGAAGAGCACGCCATGTGGCATGACCGTGATGACCGTGCCGCCGGGCCCTTCCCGTTTGGTCTCCCAAAGCATGTGCTGGAGGAACATCAGGTCGGCCTTGCCGCGCTCGCTCGTCACCCCGTAAGTGGTGCGCTGTGCGCCGTGCATGAGGTCGCTGAGCGTGTAGTCCATGGAGAACGGCGGGTTGCTGAGCACCCCGTCGAAACGGTCCGCGTCGGACCTCGGTACGTGCGCAGGCTCGGCGAGGGTGTCGCCGGTACTCAGGTCGAAGCGGCGTACTCCGTGAAGCACCATGTTCATCGTCGACATGATCCAGGAGCCGCTGTTGGCGTCCTGGCCCGCGAAGAACATGTCGGAGGTATCGCCGCCGTGCTCCTCCACGTACTCCTTGGCATGGATGAGCATGCCGCCCGAGCCGACGCAGGGGTCGTAGATGCGCATGCCCGTGCGGGGGGCGAGGAGCTCGACCATCATGCGGACCACGGCACGAGGGGTGTAGAACTCTCCGCCCTTGCGGCCCGCCGAGTCCGCGAACTCCTTGATCAGGTACTCGTACGCGGCACCGATCAGGTCGGGGAACTCGAAGTCGTCGGTACCCAGCCGGATGCGGCCGAAGTGCGCGATGAGTAGCTTCAGTCGCTGGTCGGCGAGTTTCGCCGCGCCCGATGCGGTACCAGAGCCACCGATCCGGTTGAAGTCGAGATGGTCGAAGAGGCCCTTGAGTTTGCTGTTCTGCCCTTCCAGCGCCTGGAGCGCCGGTCGCAGCCGGTCCTCGGTGATGTTGTGGGTGGCGGAGGAGATCCACTTCCATCGGGCGTTCTTGGGGACGAACAGCACATCGCGATCGCTGTAGGCGGACTCCTGCTCCAGGTAGCCCTCCAGCACCTCTCCCGAGAGGCCCAGCTCTTCCGCGGCTCCCGCCCTGATCTGCTCGCGGGCGGCCTCGAACTCGTCGTTGGCCCGCTTCAGGAAGAGCAGCCCGAAGATGTAGTCCTTGTACTCGGAGGCATCCATCGTGCCCCGGAGAATGTCCGCAGCGGCGAACAGATGCCGCTCCAACTGCGCGAGCGTGAGCTTGGCCACCCTATGACTCCCTACGACCCGAATCGACGTAGGCACCTTACGGCCGCTGCCAGGTGCAGCGGAAACCGTTCGCCCGAACCAGTCAGCTCACGTCAGTAGGACGTCACGCCCATCCCCTGTTCGACAAAGTCGAAGACGTCCGTGTACGGATCACGCAGCACCTTCGGCACATGCTCCTCGTGGCCGGCATTCATCTTCAGGGCACGCTGCTTCGCCTCCGCGTAACTGCCCTCAGGGATCTGTTCGGGCAGTACCGCTTTGAGGTTCGCCACACTGTTGGCGAACGGCAGTCGCGCCGCCGCCATGTCGCAGACGCCACCGAAGGTGCCGGTCACATGCTTGTGGTGCAGCAGCCGCCATACCTCGAAGCAAGGGTGGGAAAACGCGACCCGTACCCCCGCCTCGTCGGCCTGCTTCATGGCCGACTCGATGGAGTCGTGCTGGTCACGGTCGAACAGGCACCAGACCGCAGGCCAGAACTTCTTCTCCAGTTTGCTGCGCTTCGCGTTCCGGGTCTCCTCACACATCAGCCGCACCGCCGCCTCCACCAGCTTGACCGGCTTGCGCTGCGACCCCGGCGCCGAGGCGTTCGCGATGCGGACCTCCACACCGGTCACTCCGGCCCGGTCCCGGACGATCTTGATGTACTCGGGCTCGGTCACCTTGCCCTCGGTGAAGACATGTACGACCTTGCGGCGCCGCCCAGGCTTGTGCGCGGGGCCCAGCGAATCCTTCCCCTTCGTATGTGCCATCAGCTCCGCCCCCCCTCGTACTCCCGTTCCTGTGTCTCGGCTGCCAGCAGCCGCCGGGCGATCTGCCCCTCCAAGAGCGAGGGAACGGCACCGAAAGCGCCGGCCAGATAGGACTTCATGAGGTCCTCGTCCTCCCCCGGAGAGGCAGCGGTCAGCGGATACAGCTCCGTAGCACCGTCCTTGTCCTTCTCCGTCAGCCATACCTGTCCGGGCTCCAGCAGACGGCCACCGCTCGGGGTGGTCAGCATGGACGGGTCGTGCGAGGTGAAGACGAGTTGCGCACCCTTCGGATTGGCCTGCGGATCGTGAAAGAGCCGGATGACCTCCGCCGCGAACCGCGGGTGCAGGCTCGCGTCCAGCTCGTCGACGAGCAACACGGCGCCCTCGTCCAGCGCAAGCAGGAGCGGTCCGAGCAGCGCGAACCAGGAGCGGGTGCCGAACGACTCGTGCCGCCAGTCGAAGGCCACGTCCCCCGCGGCAGAGCGATGGATGAGCTTGACCGTCGCCCGTTCCTTGCCCTCCTGGGCGACCTCGGCGCCGGTGAGCCCGAGGTCGGCGATCCGCAACAGTTCATTGATGCGGCGCGCGCGCTTTCCTGACAGCTCTCTCGTGGTGAATGCCTCACGCTCCGCGCGCTCGTCCTCCGGGTTGATGAGCCACAGGTTGCGGCGGAACCAGTGAAAGAGCGGAGAGAGCTGGGGGTGATTGTCCGTGCCAGCCGTAGACAGCAGCAGAGCGTTGGGGCGGGTGCGCCGTTCCAGTTGAGACCGGTCCTTCACCCGGGCGCCCGGCCAGTCGTAGGCCTTGGGCCGCGAAGCATCCCGGTCCAGCCACACCTGCCGATGTCCACGGGGGTAGCTGTGCAGCCACTCTGCCTCGATGCGCTCCGAGCCGAGTTCGAAGCCGTAGGTCCAGCGCACACCGTCGAGCACGAGGTCCAGCTCGAAGAAGCTTGGCTCGTTGTCGCCTTTCGCGTCCAGCGCGAAGGGGGCGCGCACTGTGCCGTCGTACGACGCCCAGCGCGCGTACGAGTTCACTACCGCACTGCGCATATCCGTCAGAGCGGCCAGTACGTTCGACTTGCCCGATGCGTTGGCTCCGAAGACGCCGATCAGGGGGAACACTCTGACCGACTGGCCGCCGGCAAGTGTCAGTGGACGCGCCGCCGCACTGGGCTCTTCGCCGGATGCGACAAAGGACAGCTCGTGTTCGTCACGTAGCGACCGTACGTTCGCTACGCGGAGTCGCAGCAGCACATCATCCCCCTCTCCGCTTCGGGGTCAGAATAACTGCCCACCCTGCGTCCCGCTCGGCTGGATGGCGATGCCCGGCCCGGGGGAACGGGCAGATCGCCACCACTGATCAACATCTCTGACAAGGACACGGCGGAGCATAGAGCCACGGCCTCGGTTCCTCGCCCGTCTCGCTCCGTTGGTAGCAAATTGCAGCGTTTCTACAAGTCGGCCGGGGACGTTCGCTAGTTTCACCCAACCGCGCTCCGGAGCCTGCCCAGCCCTGGCCCCACACAAGCTCTGCGCTCATGCGCTCCCTTCGCGCACTCCGTGGATTCGGTGTCACGAGCAGGGGCGACACCCCCCAGCCCCTCCCTCTCCAGAGCATGAAAAAGCCCAGGTCACGGGCTATGTGACCTGGGCTTCGTCCGAGCCGCCTAAGGGAATCGAACCCTTGACCTACGCATTACGAGTGCGTCGCTCTGGCCGACTGAGCTAAGGCGGCAGCGCCGCGGGCGACCAGCGTGGCAGCCGCAGCGCTGATAAGTCTACACAGTTTCCAGGGGTGCTCCGAACGGGGTGCGGGAGCCGGTGGCAGGCCCCTCACCAGGGCCCCGCCAGGGCCGGGCCCCCCACCGCCCAGCCCCCGGTCACGCGCCGCTCGCCCCGCACCAGGGCTCAGCCCCTCACTCCCCCGCGCCGCACTTCGTGCCGTCCGACGGAGCCTTGCCCGTGAGGAGGTAGGTGTTGACCTTGTCGTCGACGCATTGGCCGCCGCGGAGGTAGGCGGTGTGGCCGTCGCCGTCGTAGGTGAGGAGGTGGGCCGGGGAGAGCTGGGCCGCGAGGCCCTGGGACCAGGCGTACGGGGTGGCCGGGTCGCGGGTCGTGCCGACGACCAGGATCGGGTCGGCGCCCTCGGCCGTGATGCGGTGGGGCTCACCGGTGGGCTGCTGCTTCCAGTAGCCGCAGTTCAGCGCCGCCCACGCGAAGCCCCGCCCGAAGACGGGAGACGCCTTCTCGAAGTCCGGCACGGCCTTCTCGACGTCCTCCGGGCCGGAGAAGGCCGCCGGGAGGTCGAGGCAGTTGACGGCCGGGTTGGCGAACATGATGTTGCCGTAGGAGCCGTCCGGGTCGCGCTCGTAGTACTCGTCGGCCAGGCCCAGCAGTTGCGCCCCGTCCCCCTTCACCGCCTGCTTGAGCGCGTCGCGCAGCCTGGGCCAGGAGCCCTCGTCGTACATCGCACGGATGACACCGGTCGTCGCCAGGGACTCGGTGAGCTTGCGGGACTCCCCCGTTCGAGCGGGTTTCGCGTCCAGCTTCTCGAAGAGGGCGCTCATCCGCTTGCTCGCGTCCTCGACGCTCCCGCTGCCCAGGGGACAGCCGGACTTCCGCACGCAGTCCTTCGCGAACGCCTGGAACGCCGTCTCGAAGCCCCCCGTCTGGTCGCGGTTGACCCGCAGCATCGACAGGGAGGGGTCCATGGCGCCGTCGAGGACCAGGCGGCCGGAGTTCTGCGGGTAGAGGCCGGCGTAGGTGGCGCCGAGGAACGTGCCGTACGAGGCCCCTACGTAGTGCAGCTTCTTGTCGCCCAGTACCCCGCGCAGGACGTCCATGTCGCGCGCGGCCTCGACGGTCGAGACGTGCCCGAGGATGTCGCCGGACTCCTTCTCGCAGCTCGCCGCGAAGTCCTTGTACGCCTTGACCAGCGCGTCCTTCTCCTTCTGGTCGTCCGGCGTCTGGTCGACCTGGGTGTAGCGGTCCATCCGCTTGTCGTCCAGGCACTTCACCGGCTCGCTGCGGGCGACGCCGCGCGGGTCCATGCCGACGATGTCGTAGCGGTCGCGCACCTGCGCCGGATAGCCGATTCCGGCGGCCTGCTGCACGTACTCGATGGCCGAGCCGCCGGGGCCGCCCGGGTTGACCATCAGCGAACCGGTCTTCTCGCCGCTTCCCGACGCCTTCTTACGGGCGACGGCCAGCTTGAGGTCCTTGCCGGAGTCGGGCTTGTCGTAGTCCAGCGGCGCCCTCATCGTGGCGCACTCGAAGCCCTGGACGCCGCAGCTCCGCCACGAGAGCTTCTGCTCGTAGTACGGCTTCAGCTCCTCGGGCACCGCGCGCGGCAGCGGTTCGAGCGGCTTGGCGCCCGCGTCGCCGATCGCCTCGCGGCCCTGGCCCTGGCCCTGGCTCTTGTCCGGGCTCGCGGACTTCTCACCCTGGTCCTCCGTGTCCGAGCCCCCCGACGAGCAGCCCGACACCAGCAGCGTGGCTGCCACGATCGCGGCACAGGAGGTGCGGAGGAGCAGACGACGCCTGGAGTCCATGAACCCATCCCTCGGTTTTCGGCACGTCAGGGGAGCGTATCCGGGCAGGCGCGGGACATGCGCGGCTCCCGGCCCGTACGAGTGAGCGGGCGCGGGCGGCGAAAAAGGCCAGGGGTACGGGCTCAGCCCGCGCGCAGTGCCATCGCCATCGACTCGACGGCCAGCAACGGCGCCACGTTGCGGTCCAGCGCGCGACGGCACTCCAGCACCGCTTCTATCCGGCGCAGCGTCTGCTCGGGGCGGGAGGCGGAGGCGAGGCGCGTCACGACGTCGCGGACCTCGGCGTTGGCGAGGGCGACGTCGGAGCCGAGCTGCTGGGCCAGCACGTCGCGGTAGAAGCTGGTGAGGTCCGTCAGCGCGAGGTCGAGCGAATCGCGCTGGGTGCGGGTGGCGCGGCGCTTCTGCTTGTCCTCCAGCTCCTTCATCGCCCCGGCCGTGCCGCGCGGCATCCGCTTGCCCTCGGCGCCGCCGAGCGCGGCGCGCAGCGCCTCGGTCTCCTTGGAGTCCAGTTCTTCGGCGACCTCCTTCGCGTCCTCGGCCGCCGCGTCGATCAGCTCCTGGGCGGCCTTCAGCGCGCCGCCCACGTCGTCCACGCGCGCGGGCAGCTTCAGCACGGCCTCCCTGCGCGTGCGCGCGCGGGGGTCCGTGGCGAGGCGGCGGGCGTGGCCGATGTGGCCCTGGGTGGCGCGGGCGGCGTACGCCGCCATGTCCGGCTCGATGCCGTCGCGCCGCATCAGCACGTCGGCGACGGCCTCCACCGGGGGCGTACGGAGGGAGAGGTGGCGGCAGCGGGAGCGGATCGTGGGCAGCACGTCCTCCGTCGAGGGCGCGCAGAGCAGCCAGACCGTGCGCGGAGCGGGCTCCTCCACGGCCTTGAGCAGGACGTTGCCCGCCCCCTCCGTGAGGCGGTCGGCATCCTCCAGGACGATGACCTGCCAGCGTCCGCCCGCCGGCGACATCTGCGCCCTGCGCACCAGATCCCGGGTCTCCTTGACGCCGATCGTGAGCAGATCGGTGCGGATGATCTCGACGTCGGCGTGGGTGCCCACCATCGTCGTGTGGCACGCCTCGCAGAACCCGCACCCCGGCTGCCCGCCCAGCGCGCGGTCCGGGCTCACGCACTGGAGGGCCGCGGCGAAGGCGCGGGCCGCGGCGGCGCGGCCGGAGCCGGGCGGTCCGGTGAAGAGCCAGGCATGGGTCATGGACGAGCCGGAGAGCACGGCCGAGCCCTTCCCCCGGGCCTCGGCCGTGACAAAGGCGTCGGCATCGCGGGCCGCGGCGCTCAACTGCTCCGTCACCCGCTCCTGGCCGACCACGTCGTCCCAGACCGCCATGTCCGCCAGCGCCCCCTTCTTCCCTCGTGATCTTCCCTCGTGCCCGTGCTCGCCGTGTCCTCGGCTTCTGTCACGCCGCCGTCCATTGTGGGGCACGGCACTGACAACCACGGACGCACCGGCTCTGACCTCGGCCCCGGCTCCGCCGACGGCAACGGCCCCGCCTCCCGAACGCCGACGGCGGCGGGCGCCGCGCCTTCGCGCCGCACCCGCCGCCGTCGGCGGAGAACCGGTCAGCGCCCCCGGCGCCGCTTCTTCCCGTTGTCCTCGTCGTAGTCCCCGTACTCGCGACCGCCGAGCAGTTCGTCGGCCAGCGTGGGCACGTCGTCGAGGGGGGTCTCCTCGGCCCAGTCGGGGCGCGGCCTCGTGGGGCGGCCCGTCTCGGGGTCGATCTGCGGCATCTCCCGGGTGCGGTCCTCGCCCTCGGGCCCGTCGTCCGGGCCGCCGGGGTTCACCTGGGGGAGCAGCGCCGTCTCGTCGTCCTCGGCCGCGGGCCGTCCCGGCTGTCCGGGCTGTCCGGCGTGCCCCGCCTGCGGGAGCAGCGCCGTACGCTCCGCGTCGGACTCCTCCGCGCCGTGGGAGCCTCCGTGGGCACCCTCCTTGGTCATCGAGTGCCGCACGCCAGAACCACCAGAACCAGCAGAACCACCAGAACCGCCCGAGCCGCCGTGCCCGGACGCCGCCTCCGGATCCACCCGCGGGATCTGCGCCGTGTCCGCGTCCGAACCGTCGGGGTCGCGTACGTCCCCCGGCAGCGGGTGCTCGGCCGTCCGCGACTGCTCCGCCGCGCGCGCCTGCTCCGCGCGCAGCAGCGCCTCCTCGGCCTTGCGCTGCTTGTCGAGACGGCGCTCCTCGGCCTCGGCCCGCAGCCGGGCCTCCTCCTCGGCCAGCCGCCGCTGCCGCTCGATCTCGTCCTTGCGCGCCTGCTCCTCGGCCTCGCGCCGACGGCGCTCCTCCTCGGCGATGCGCCGTGCCTCCTCGGCCCGCTGCCGGGCCTCCTCGGCGCGGCGCGCCTCTTCGCGCTCCTTCTCCAGCTCGGCCTCGCGCCGCTTGCGCTCTTCCTCCTCGGCGCGCAGCCGGGCCATCTGCGCCTGGCGCTCGCGCTCCAGGCGCTCTTCCTCCGCCTTGCGCGCGGCTTCTTCCTCGGCCTTCCTGCGCGCCTCCTCGATGGCGGCCTTACGGGCCTCCTCGCGGGCCTTGATCTCGGCCTCGGAGAGCGGAAGCACCTCGTCGAGCCGGTGGCGTACAACAGTGCTGACGGCCTCGGGCTCCTGGCCCGCGTCGACGACGAGATAGCGCGCGGGGTCGGCGGCTGCGAGGGTCAGGAAGCCGGACCGTACGCGCTCGTGGAACTCGGCGGGCTCGGACTCCAGCCGGTCGGGCGCCTCCGTGAACCGCTCGCGGGCCGTCTCGGGCGAGACGTCCAGCAGGACGGTGAGGTGCGGAACGAGCCCGTCCGTCGCCCAGCGCGAGATGCGGGCGATCTCCGTCGGCGACAGATCGCGGCCCGCGCCCTGGTAGGCGACGGACGAGTCGATGTAGCGGTCCGAGATGACGACGGCTCCGCGCTCCAGTGCGGGACGGACGACGGTGTCGACGTGTTCGGCGCGGTCCGCCGCGTACAGCAGGGCCTCGGAGCGGTGCGAGAGCCCCGCTGAGGAGACGTCGAGCAGGATCGAGCGCAGGCGCTTGCCGATCGGCGTCGAGCCGGGCTCCTTGGTGACGACGACCTCGTGCCCCTTGGCGCGGATCCACTCGGCGAGCACCTCGACCTGCGTGGACTTGCCCGCTCCGTCGCCGCCCTCCAGCGCGATGAAGAAGCCGCTGGCGGCCGGGGCCTGGCGCGGCTGGCCACCGCCGAACGCCTCGCGCAGGTCGCGCCGCAGCGGCACGCCCTGGCGGTCGTCGGCGCGGCCGAGCACGAGCGCGGCGACGGGCAGCAGCAGCGCGCCGACCAGCATCAGCGTGAAGGCGGCGCCGCCGTGGTCGATGACGAAGGCGCCCTGCTCGACGCGGTGCGGCCCGATCAGCGCGGCGAGCGCGGGCCCGGCCAGCGCGCAGACGGCGATGGCCAGGCGCACCACGGCCTGGAGGTGCTCGGTCGTACGGGCACGGCGGAAGTCCTCCGTCTCCTGGTCCAGCAGGGTGTGCCCGGTGTTGGCCGCGACGCCCGCCGAGAGGCCGGCCAGCACGGCGAGCAGCAGCACGCTCGTCGGGTCGGACACGATGCCCGCGGCGAGCAGTGCGACGCCCGTCAGCGCGATGGCCAGCGCGAGCAGGCGCCTGCGCGAGAGTCCTTCCAGCACGCGTGGCGCGAGCCGGATACCGGCGACCGTGCCGCCCGTCAGCGCGAGGACGAGCAGTCCGAAGCCGACCGGGCCGCCGCCGAGGTCGGCGGCGCGCAGCGGCGCGAGCGCGACGGCTGCGGCGACGGCGCCGCCGACGGCGGCCGACGCCAGCACGAGGAGCGGGATCGCGCCCGTGCGCCCCTTGTCGGTGCCGTCACCCTTACGGGGACGGCGCAGGCCCTCCAGGGGCGAGCGGGGACGCGGGGTCGCCGTGTCGGGGAACTGGAGGAAGTACACGATCGAGACCGCGGCGGCGAAGAGTCCGGCCGCGACGTAGGACGCGAGAGCCGCCTGGTGGGTGTGGAACCAGTCGATGCCCGCGCCGAACAGGTTGCTGATCAGCGTGACGAGGACCAGCCCGGCCGCGGCGACGGGCAGCGAGACGAAGCCCGTGCGCAGCCAGAGGCGGCGCAGCGCGTCCTGGTGGTCGGGCAGGGGCCGCACGGCCGCGCCCTCGGGCGGCGGCGAGGGCAGCAGCGCGGGCGCCGCGCTGTCCTTGGCGATGGTCCACAGGCGCTCGCCGACGCCGAGCACGAAGACGGTGACAAGGACGAGGACGAAGGCGTTGGCCGGGGTCCAGTCGATCCACATAGGGGCGACGATCAGCGCGAGGGCCCGCACGACGTCGACGCCGAACATGGTCCAGCGCCGGTCGAGCAGTCCCCTGACGGAGGCCGAGCCGGTGCCGCCGGTTCCGGGGGCCTTGCCGCCCTTGGCACTCTTGGCGCCCGTACCGCCCTTGGCGTCGACGCCGCCCTTCGCACCGTCGGCGCCCTTGCCGTCGCCCTCGCCCTTCTCCAGCGAGATCGTCGCGCCGCCCGTACCGTCCGTGGCCTTGGCACCGGCGCGCGGCGAGGCCGCCCTGCCGGTGCCCCGCGCGGGGGTGACCAGCGCGGAGAGGGGGCCGAGGAGCACGGCGCCGAACAGCAACGTGGCCAGCAGCCGCACGGCGAACACGGAGGTGACGACCAGCGCCAGCCCCCGATAACCGCCGCCGAAGAGGGGACTGCCGCCCGTTGCCTGCACCGTCGCCGCCTGGAGGGCAAGCAGCAACAGCACCAGCAGTGCCAGCGCATCGCCGATCCCGCCGGTCAACTGCGCGCTCCACAGCCGTCGTAGCGGCGGATAGCGCAGCAGCGCCCCTACGGCGCTGTCGCGGGACTGTGCGGCGAGTGCGTCGTCGGGGGGTGGGGGGTTCACGCCCGTTGGCTGCTCTGCACGCGTCATCCCGCCAGCGTATAGCGAGCGGGGGACCCCTTGTGCCGCCGCCCGAACAAATGGGCGGGCGAGGTGAGGCTTGTGGGGAGGAAGTGTTCTCCCTCGCCCCATCCGAACCTTCCGACCCTTTGGGCCGGAGTACACCCGACTCCGCCCGGAGCGCGCGAGCCCCGGCGCACACCCCCCGGAGCGCCCCCGCCCCACCCCGAAGGGGGCAGGAACGCGAGGGGCCTGTCCTTGCTCTTGGCGGGCCTTGCTCTTGGCGGGCCTTGCTGCTCAGCCGCCGCCGCTACTTGGCCGTCGTCGACTTCTTCGCGGTGGAAGCCGCCGTCTTCTTGGCCGGAGCCTTCTTCGCCGTCGTCTTCTTGGCGGCCGTTTTCTTGGCCGTGGAAGCCGAGGTCTTCTTGGCGGTCGTTTTCTTGGCCGTCGTCTTCTTGGCGGCCGACTTCTTCGCCGCCGTCTTCTTCGCGGGGGCCTTCGCCCGCTTCTCCGCGAGCAGCTCGAAGCCCCGCTCAGGGGTGATCGTCTCGACGTCGTCGTCCCGGCGGAGCGTCGCGTTGGTCTCGCCGTCGGTGACGTACGGGCCGAAGCGGCCGTCCTTCACGACCACCGGCTTCTCGGTCTGCGGGTCCGTGCCCAGCTCCTTGAGCGGGGGCTTGGCCGCGGCCCTGCCGCGCTGCTTGGGCTTGGAGTAGATCTCCAGGGCCTCCGGCAGCGTGATCGTGAAGATCTGGTCCTCGCTCTCCAGGGAGCGCGAGTCCGTGCCCTTCTTCATGTACGGGCCGTAGCGCCCGTTCTGCGCGGTGATCTCCTCGCCCGACTCCGGGTCGGTCCCCACGACGCGCGGCAGCGACAGCAGCTTGAGCGCCTGCTCCAGCGTCACCGTGTCGAGCGACATGGAGCGCAGCAGCGAGGCCGTGCGCGGCTTGACCGCGTTCTTGCCGCTCTTCGGGGTGCCCTCGGGCAGGACCTCGGTGACGTACGGGCCGTAGCGCCCGTCCCGCGCCACGATCGGGCGGCCCGAATCAGGATCGGTGCCCAGCTCGAAGTCGCCGCTGGGCTTGGCCAGCAGTTCCTTGGCGAGATCGACGGTCAGCTCGTCCGGAGGCAGGTCGTCCGGCACGTCGGCGCGCGGTCCGGTCTCCCCCTCCGTCTCGGCGGGGCCCTCCACGTAGGGGCCGTAGCGCCCGACGCGCAGGACGATGCCCTCGCCCACGGGGAAGGAGGAGATGCCCTTGGCGTCGATGGCGCCCAGGTCCGAGACGAGTTCCTTGAGGCCGCCGAGGTGGTCGCCGTCACCGTTGCCCGAGTCGGCGGCGGAGCCGTCGGCCGCGCCGCCGCCCTCGCCGAAGTAGAACCGGCGCAGCCACGGCACCGCCTCCGCGTTGCCCGTGGCGATGCGGTCGAGGTCGTCCTCCATCTTGGCGGTGAAGTCGTAGTCGACGAGGCGCCCGAAGTGCTTCTCCAGGAGGCCGACCACGGCGAAGGAGAGGAACGAGGGGACGAGCGCGGTGCCCTTCTTGAACACGTAGCGCCGGTCGAGGATGGTGCTGATGATCGACGCGTACGTGGAGGGGCGCCCGATCTCGCGCTCTTCCAGTTCCTTGACGAGCGTGGCCTCGGTGTACCGGGCGGGCGGCTTGGTGGCGTGGCCGTCGACGGAGATCTCCTCGGCCGTGAGCGCGTCGCCCTCGCTGACCTGCGGCAGGCGGCGCTCGCGGTCGTCCAGCTCGGCGTTCGGGTCGTCGGAGCCCTCGACGTACGCCTTCAGGAAGCCGTGGAAGGTGATGATCTTGCCCGTCGCGCTGAACTCGGCGTCCCGGCCGTCCGCCGAGCGCCCGCCGACCTTCACAGTCACGGACTGGCCGACGGCGTCCTTCATCTGGGAGGCGACGGTCCGCTTCCAGATCAGCTCGTACAGCCGGAACTGGTCGCCCGTCAGGCCCGTCTCGGCCGGGGTGCGGAAGCGGTCGCCGGAGGGGCGGATCGCCTCGTGCGCCTCCTGCGCGTTCTTGACCTTGCCCGCGTACGTGCGCGGCTTGTCCGGCAGGTAATCGGCGCCGTAGAGCTGCGTGACCTGGGCACGCGCGGCCGAGACCGCGGTGTCGGAGAGGGTCGTGGAGTCCGTACGCATGTAGGTGATGAAGCCGTTCTCGTACAGCTTCTGCGCCACCTGCATCGTCGACTTCGCGCCGAATCCCAGCTTCCGGCTCGCCTCCTGCTGGAGCGTCGTCGTACGGAAGGGCGCGTACGGGGAGCGGCGGTACGGCTTCGACTCGACGGAGCGCACCGAGAACCGCGTGTCCTCGAGGGCCGCTGCCAGCGCGCGGGCGTTGGCCTCGTCCAGGTGGAGGACCTGGTCCGGGCTCTTGAGCTGCCCGTCGGAGCCGAAATCGCGGCCCTGTGCGACGCGCTTGCCGTCGACGGAGGTGAGCCTGGCGCCGAACGTGCCCGGGTCCGAGGCGTCCCCCGCCCGCCCCGTCGCGAAGGTGCCCGTCAGGTCCCAGTACTCGGCGGAGCGGAACGCCATGCGCTCGCGCTCCCGCTCGACGACCAGCCGCGTCGCGACCGACTGGACACGCCCCGCCGAGAGCCGGGGCATGACCTTCTTCCACAGGACCGGCGAGACCTCGTAGCCGTAGAGGCGGTCGAGGATGCGGCGGGTCTCCTGGGCGTCGACGAGGCGCTGGTTCAGATCGCGGGGGTTGCTGACCGCGTCGCGGATGGCGTCCTTGGTGATCTCGTGGAAAACCATCCGGCGGACCGGAACCTTCGGCTTGAGGACCTCGCGCAGATGCCAGGCGATGGCCTCGCCCTCGCGGTCCTCATCCGTGGCGAGGTACAGCTCGTCCGACTCGGCGAGCAGCTCCTTCAGCTTCTTGACCTGGTCCTTCTTGTCGCTGTTGACGACGTACAGCGGCTCGAAGTCATGATCCACATTGACGCCGAGGCGCGCCCAGGACTCGCCCTTGTACTTGGCGGGGACCTCCGCCGCGCCGTTCGGAAGGTCGCGGATGTGCCCGACGCTGGCCTCGACCACGTAGCCAGGACCGAGATAGCCCTTGATCGTCTTAGCCTTGGCAGGCGACTCGACGATCACGAGTCGGCGCCCGCCGTTTGCGGTCTCGCTGGTCGGGGACAACTTCTGCTCTTCTCTCCGGTTGGCAGTTGGCGTACGGCATCGGTGTCGCTGCGGAGTGTGACGGTACCTCCCGCCTCCATGTCAAACGGGAAAAGTCCGCAACGCCACTCGAACGGTAACCCGACAACCATCCATCCTGCCGCCCGATGCTCACCGGACCCTCACCCCGAGAGCAGCACCCAGACGCCGGTGATGAGCGAAATCACGCCGAAAAGTCCGGTGAGCGCTGCCGCGGCGGCCGGGTGGTCGGCCTCGGCCACCGGCTGGCGCGACAGCACGCGCACCGAGGTCCACAGCAGCAGTCCGGCCCCGAACACGGCGAGGGCGGCTCCGGCGAAGACAGCGGGTCCACTTTCCATGGCGGGCACCCTTTCACCGGGAGCGGTCCCCTGTACGAACGCCAGGTGAACGCCGCACGGACTGCGCCCGGGAGCCGCGCCGGAGCGCGACGCCGCTACGCCCCGTCGGCCACCGCGTCCCCTGCGCTCTCCCCACTGCCCTCGACAGGAAGCAGGAAGCCCTGCTCCACCAGGAGGCGGATGGCCTCCGGCGTGCGGTCGCGCAGCACCACCGGGTCCTCGTCCACAAGCTGTGCGATGGCGTCCAGAATCCGGTCGGCCGGCAGTGAGCCGTCACACACCCCGGCGAACCCGGCGCCGACCGTGTCCACCTTCGTGGCGCGCCGCATCCCGCGGTTCTGGCGCAGCACGACGTGTTCGGGGTCCTCGGCCCCCGGCAGCCCGACCTGCTCCTGCACCACCTCGTCGGCGAGCACGAAGCGGTACTTGAGCAGGGCGGCGTCGTCCACGGAGCGCAGGAAGTCCTGGCGCGTGAAGTGCGACCTGATCTCCTCGCCGAGCGGCTGCTCGACCGGGTGCGGCCACTCCTCGGCGACGACGGAGGGGCTCTCGGCGCCCGACTTGCGCAGGGTGATCCAGCCGAAGCCCACCGCCTTGGTACCGCGGCGCTCGAACTCGTCCAGCCACGCGTCGTAGCGCGCCGCGTACTCGGCCGGATCTGTGCGGTGGTCCCCCGCGTCCCTGAGCCACAGCTCCGCGTACTGGGTGACGTCCTGCACCTCGCGCTGCACGATCCACGCGTCGCAGCCCGCCGGTACCCAGGACGTCACGCGCTCGCGCCAGTCCTCGTCGCCCCTGTGCTCCCAGTTGGCGAGAAGCTGGCAGTAGCCGTCGGCCGCCAGGTGGGCGGCCGAGCGCTCGACGAGCGTGCGGCACAGATCGTCGCCGCTCATGCCGCCGTCCCGGTAGGTGAGCCGGGCCCCGGGCGAGATGACGAAGGGCGGGTTGGACACGATCAGGTCATACGGCTCCTCGTCGGCGACGGGGTCGAACAGCGACCCCTCGCGCAGTTCCGCCGCCTGCGCCCCGGACAGCGCGAGGGAGAGCGCCGCGCACTCCAGGGCACGCGGGTTCACGTCGGTCGCGGTGACCCGCGTCGCGTGCTGGGCGGCGTGCAGCGCCTGGATGCCGGACCCGGTACCGAGGTCGAGGGCGCGTGCGACAGGGGTGCGGACGGTGATCCCGGCGAGCGTCGTGGAGGCTCCGCCGATGCCGAGCACGATGTCCTCGGCACGCTGCCCGATCCCGGACGCGCCGCCGACGGCGCAGCCGAGGTCGGCGACGATCCACCAGTCCTGGCCCTCGGGGCCGCCGTACGGGCGGACGTCGACGCTGGCCCGTACGTTCCCCGCCGGGGCCCGCAGCAGCCAGCCGTCCTCCAGCGCGTCCTCGACGGGCAGCGCGACGCGGGCGCGTTCGTGGGGCACGGGCTGCTGGAGCAGGAAGAGCCGCACCAGGGACTCCAGCGGCCCTTCGCCGCGCGTGGCGCGCAGCGCGGGGACGGTCTCGCTGCGCGCGAGGGCCGCGTAGGCGGGCGCGCCGAGCAGTTCCAGCAGTCCGTCGGCGGTGAACCCGGCGGCCAGCAGCGACTCGCGCAGGCGCGCGGTGCGCCCGGGGTCGTCGACGCGCGGGAGCCGCCCGCTTCCGGTCCCGTTCCGGGGCCGGCTCTGGTCCTGGCTGTGGCCTGGGGCCTGGGCCTGGCCCTGGCTGCGGCTCTGACGGGCGTCCTGGCTCGGGTTCTGACTGGTACTCACGCGGCCATTGTGTCCGAGGCGTGGCCCGCGCGGGTGCGGGGGCGCGCAGGCGTCGCGGGCCGGTGCGGTACGGGGTGGTGCGGTGCGGACCAGGGCGTGACGGGAGGGGCGGGTGGGTCGTGACGGGAGGGGGGCGGACGGGGGGCGGGGGCCCGGGGGGGCCCGGGCCGCCACGGGGGCCGTCCGGCCCTACGAGCTCTGGGACGCGTTGGGCGAGGGCTTCTTGCAGCCCTTCTGGTTGGCCATCGCCTTGCCCAGGTCACCGGACTGGAGCTTGCTGAGCGCCTCGTCGCCGCTCTTGCCCAGCGAGTCGAGCTTGGTGGCGATGCCCTTGAGTCCCTCGGCGAACTTCGCCTGGTCCTTGGTGTCGAGCCCGTCGACGGTCGTCTTCAGGCCCTTGTACTTCTTCGAGATGCTCCTCAGTTCCTTGACCGCGTCCTTCTGGGTCTTCTCGCCGTCGTCGACGGGCGGGGCGCCCGCGTCGTCGACCGCGTCGGCGAGGGACCCGTAGGCGTCGGAGATCTGCTGGAAGGCAGCCGCGTCGGTCTTCTGGACCTCCTCGGACGACTTCTTCTGCTGGGAGGCGTCGTCGATGGAGGCATTGGCCTTCTGGATCTTGCTGACCTGTGGCTGCACCTGGTCGCAGACCTTCTTGGCCCACTCGTCCGTCTTCTTGTCGCTGTCGTCGCTGCAACCGGACAGCGCGAGTACGAGTGCCGCACAGCCGGAGAGTGCAGCCGCAAGCTTCTTGTTCACCGGATCGGTCCCTTCCGTGGCTGTTCGGCCCGGAACATACACGCCAGGAGGGCACCAACGGCGAGTCGAACGATCCTTCTGACCACTATTGCAGCCATTTGCACTAAAAGCGCACCGGCTGACCCATGGGCCTCATTGGGATATCCCTCACACGAAAAGGCGGGTGGACGGGGCGTCAAAGCGCCTCGTCCACCCGCGAGTTGGGTGGGATTGCCCGCGTTTCTCCGGGCGGTGACCGGTCGGCCCGCGGTCGCGGCTAGGTGGCGGTCACCGGATCGCTCGGCTTGGTCGTCCGTTCCGTGTTGCCTTCGTCACCGTCGCTGTCCCCGACGGCGATGCCGCGCCGCTTCGAGACGTAGACCGCGCCGACGATCACGGCGATGGAGACGGCAGCGACCACGACCCGGGCGCCCACGTTCGCCTCGTCGCCGTAGCTGAACTGCACGACGGCGGGCGCGATGAGCAGCGCGACGAGGTTCATCACCTTCAGCAGGGGGTTGATCGCGGGGCCCGCCGTGTCCTTGAACGGGTCGCCGACCGTGTCGCCGATGATGGTGGCCTCGTGCGCCTCGCTGCCCTTGCCGCCGTGGTGCCCGTCCTCGACGAGCTTCTTGGCGTTGTCCCAGGCGCCTCCGGAGTTCGCGAGGAACACCGCCATCAGGGTGCCCGCACCGATCGCGCCCGCCAGGAAGGCGGCCAGCGCACCGGCGCCGAAGGTGAAGCCCACGAAGATCGGCGCCATCACGGCGAGCAGGCCCGGCGTGGTCAGCTCGCGCAGCGCGTCCTTGGTGCAGATGTCGACGACGCGCCCGTACTCCGGCTTCTCGGTGTAGTCCATGATCCCGGGCTTCTCCCGGAACTGGCGCCGCACCTCGTAGACGACGGAGCCCGCGGAGCGGGACACGGCGTTGATCGCCAGCCCGGAGAAGAGGAAGACGACGGCCGCGCCGAACATCAGGCCCACCAGGGTGCTGGGCTGCGCGATGTCGAGCAGTTCCATCATCTTCCCGGTCTTCTCCCCGGCCTCGTCGAGCGCGGAGACCAGCTCCGTGCGGTACGAGCCGAAGAGCGCCGCCGCGGCGAGTACGGCCGTGGCGATGGCGATGCCCTTGGTGATGGCCTTGGTGGTGTTGCCCACCGCGTCCAGGTCGGTGAGCACCTGGGCGCCCGCGCCCTCGACGTCGCCTGACATCTCGGCGATGCCCTGCGCGTTGTCGGAGACGGGGCCGAAGGTGTCCATGGCGACGATGACGCCGACGGTGGTCAGCAGACCGGTGCCGGCCAGCGCCACCGCGAACAGCGCCAGCATCACCGTGCCGCCGCCGAGCAGGAAGGCGCCGTACACGCTGAGCCCGATGAGCAGCGCGGTGTAGACGGCGGACTCCATGCCGATGGAGATGCCCGCGAGGACGACGGTGGCGGGCCCGGTGAGCGAGGTCTTGCCGATGTCGCGCACGGGCTTGCGGGTCGTCTCCGTGAAGTACCCCGTCAACTGCTGGATCACGGCGGCCAGGACGATGCCGATGGCGACGGCGACGATCGCGAGGACCCTCGGGTCGCCGCTGTGGCCCAGTACCTCCTGCGCGTCGGAGCCGGAGACGCCGCTCAGGTCCGCGTAGCTGGAGGGGAGGTAGACGTAGGCGGCGGCGGAGACCAGCACCAGGGAGACCACGGCGGAGATGAAGAAGCCTCGGTTGATGGCGGTCATGCCGCTGCGGTCGGCACGGCGCGGGGCGACGGTGAAGACACCGATCATCGCCGTGATGACACCGATGGCCGGGACCATCAGGGGGAAGGCCAGGCCGTCGTCGCCGAAGACCGCGGTGCCCAGGATGAGCGCGGCCACGAGGGTGACCGCGTACGACTCGAAGAGGTCGGCCGCCATGCCCGCGCAGTCGCCCACGTTGTCGCCGACGTTGTCGGCGATGGTGGCCGCGTTGCGCGGGTCGTCCTCGGGGATGCCCTGTTCGACCTTGCCGACGAGGTCGGCGCCGACGTCCGCCGCCTTGGTGAAGATGCCGCCGCCGACACGCATGAACATCGCGATCAGCGCGGCGCCGAGACCGAAGCCTTCCAGGACCTTGGGCGCGTCGGCCGCGTAGACGAGCACCACGCAGGCCGCGCCGAGAAGTCCGAGCCCGACCGTGAACATTCCGACGACGCCGCCCGTACGAAAAGCGATCTTCATCGCCTTGTGCGAAACGCTCGTCAGATCATGTGCGGGTTCGCCCTCGGCAGGTGTCGCCTCACGTGCCGCAGCGGCAACACGAACATTGCTGCGTACCGCGAGCCACATGCCGATATAGCCGGTGGCCGCGGAGAATACCGCGCCGACCAGGAAGAACAACGAACGGCCTAGCCGCTGGTTCATATCGTCTGCGGGCAACAGCATGAGCAGGAAGAAGACCACGACGGCGAAAACGCCGAGCGTACGCAACTGCCGTGCGAGGTAGGCGTTCGCGCCTTCCTGCACGGCAGCGGCGATCTCCTTCATGCGGTCTGTGCCCTCGCCTGCGGCGAGCACTTGTCGTACCAGCACCATGGCGACGCCGAGGGCCGCGAGGGCCACGACGGCGATCACGATGACGAGGCCACGGTTGGCGCTCGTCAGTACGGCGTCGGCGAGATACTGGTGGTTCTGAAGTGGGGTGAGATGCCCCGCCATTCGTCCTCCTTGACGTTGGGGCAGGGGCGCGCGGTAGGGCGCTCAGCTCCTGCTGCAAAGATGTGGACGGATTGTAGGGATCAGCACTAGATCAAAACAGAGCGCCACAGTGGTATTTCGCCTGCAACGGCCAGGATCAAAAGGATCGGGCCCAGGAAATTCCCTCGCATGAGGGAGGGTGACAAATTCGCTGACACTGTAAAGAATGATCGTCTGGGGTCATGAAAAATTCCCGGATACCCCGGAAAAGCGCCCGGGACGCGTGGGGTTGGTGGGGCGTCAGGGGCGCGAGAGGTTACGCACGGAGTGCGCCCGGCGGGCCGCTGGGGTCGGAGCGGGGAACATCCGTACGGGAAGATCGGGGCGCAAACACACGTCCGCCCCACCCGGGCCCGGAGGCCGGACGGGGCGGACGCGCGTGTAAGAGGGAGCTCAGGGGAGCACGGGCTCCGGGGAGACGGGCCAGCTCATCCGGATCAGCCCGCCGTTCTCGTCGGCGGTGACCTCGACGTCGTCGACGAGCCCGCTGATCACCGCGAGCCCCATCTCGCCGTCGGCCTCGTCCTCGTCACCGGTGTGGCCGGAGCCGTCGCCGCCGCTCCCGTTACGGGCGCCGGGCACCAGCGTGCCGTCGCCGCCCACCGTCACGGCCGAGGGGACTGCCGGGGCCTCGTCGCCGACCTCGATGGAGAACTTCTTCTCCTCCTCGATCAGCGCCACCCGCACCGGGCTCTCCACACCGTTGCTCACGTGCAGCCCGACGGCGCGTGTGCACGCCTCGCCCACCGCCAGCCGCACCTCGTCCAGCACGGCCTCGTCCACTCCGGCGCGCCGCGCGACGGCGGCGGCTACCAGCCTCGCCGTCCGCACATGCTCAGGCAGCGCGCTGAAGCGGAGTTCCACGGTGGCCATGCCATCCCCCTCGGGTCTTTCCTTGCTCACTCGCGGGGGACGGGCTGAGAGGGCCCGGCCCCGGCGTCCGGTGTCCAGTCCGTCGTCGCGCCCGCCGCCCAGCGGCCCAGTGGCCGTCGGACGGCGGGGACGGACGTCAGTCGGTGGCCGCTACGGCTTCGTCGACGGAGCCGTGGATCGGGAACACCTTGGTGAGACCG
Organism: Streptomyces daliensis; assembly: GCF_054782395.1. Classification (NCBI taxonomy): domain Bacteria; kingdom Bacillati; phylum Actinomycetota; class Actinomycetes; order Kitasatosporales; family Streptomycetaceae; genus Streptomyces; species Streptomyces daliensis. Next base: position 61,157 of record NZ_BAAGSO010000009.1, read on the forward strand.
GTGATCCGGAAGATCTTGAGAATGCGCTCCTGGTTGCAGACCAGACGCAGTGAGCCCTCATGGGCACGAACACGCTTGAGTCCTCCGACGAGCACCCCAAGGCCGGTGGAGTCCAGGAAGTCCACGCCTTCCATGTCCACTACGAGGTGATAGCTGCCATCGTTCACAAGCTCGACCAGCTGCTCGCGCAGCTTGGGCGCGGTATATACGTCAATCTCGCCACCGACCTCGACGATCGTCCGATCGCCTACGGTCCGGGTCGACAGGGACAGGTCCACGGATCCTCCAGCACCTTGCTATCGAGTCGTCCGCCCCCGAAGCCTCCCGGCCGAGGCAGGGTACGGATCGGCAGCCGCAGAGGCATTCAATCACTTACGAGCCTGCGTGCACGACGCCTTGCGGGCATTGTCCGTCACGCTGGTGACACCCACAGTGTCAGTGGCCGCCGGACAGCGCCAACGGTCCACGAGCGTACGCTCACGTGCTGTGCCCTCCCGCAAGGTCTCCCACAACGACCCCCGCACGGTGCTCGACCGTCTCACCGCGGGGGCGGAACGCGCTGAGCGCATCACCCATACGGAGCACTTGCCCCCGCGGATCGGTCGCCATGCGGAATGGCCTGACCTGATCCGGCCTGAAGTGATCGAAGCCGTTCGCTCAGCGGGCATTGAACAACCATGGGAACATCAGTCCCGTGCGGCACGGCACGCCCTGCGCGACGAGTCGGTGATCATCGCCACGGGCACCGCCTCGGGCAAGTCCCTCTCCTATCTCGTGCCGACCCTCAGCGCCCTCCTCGACGGCTCGGAGGCGCCCAACGGCCGGGGCACCACGGCGCTCTACCTGTCCCCCACCAAGGCTCTCGCCGCTGACCAGCGGCGTTCCATCGCCGATCTGGCCGCCCCGCTGGGGACCGCCGTGCGGCCCGCCGTCTTCGACGGGGACACGCCGGTCGAGGAGCGCGAATGGGTTCGGCTCTTCGCGAACTACGTCCTCACCAACCCGGACATGCTCCACCGCGGCATCCTGCCCGCCCACGCCCGCTGGTCCTCCTTCCTGCGCGCCCTGCGCTACGTCGTCATCGACGAGTGCCACACCTACCGCGGGGTCTTCGGCTCCCACGTCGCCCAGGTCATACGGCGTCTGCGCAGGCTGTGCGCCCGCTACGGCTCCGACCCCGTCTTCCTCCTCGCCTCCGCGACGGCCGCCGACCCCGGTGAGGCGGCCGCCCGGCTGACCGGGTTGCCCGTGACAGAGATCACTGAAGACAGTTCGCCGCGCGGCGAGTTGGTCTTCGCGCTCTGGGAGCCCCCGCTGACCGAGCTGGAGGGCGAACGGGGCGCCCCGGTCCGACGTACCGCCACCGCCGAGTCCGCCGAACTGCTGACCGACCTGGCGGTCCAGGGCGTGCGCACCGTCGCCTTCGTCCGCTCACGGCGCGGCTCCGAGCTGATCTCCCTCATCGCCCAGGAGCGGCTCGCCGCCGTGGACCGGGGCCTGGCCTCACGGGTCGCCGCGTACCGCGGCGGCTATCTCCCCGAGGAGCGCCGCGCCCTCGAACAGGCCCTGCACACCGGCGAACTGCTCGGCCTCTCCGCCACCAGCGCGCTGGAACTGGGCATCGACATCTCCGGTCTCGACGCGGTCCTGATCACCGGCTACCCGGGGACCCGGGCCTCCGTCTGGCAGCAGGCCGGGCGCGCGGGCCGGAAGGGGCAGGGGGCGCTGGCCGTACTCGTCGCCCGCGACGACCCGCTGGACACCTATCTCGTCCACCACCCCGAATCCCTCTTCGAGCAGCCCGTCGAGACCACCGTCCTGGACCCCGACAACCCGTACGTCCTCGCCCCGCACCTGTGTGCGGCAGCATCCGAAATCCCCCTCTCCGAGGCCGACTCCGCGCTCTTCGGCCCCGCCTTCCCCGAACTGACGGCCCAGCTCGAAGAGCGCAAGCTGCTGCGCCGCAGGGGTGCCTCCTGGTACTGGACGCGCAAGGAGCGGGCGGCCGACCTCACCGACATCCGGGGGTCGGGCGGCAGCCCCGTACAGATCGTCGAGGCGGCCACGGGGCGCCTCCTCGGCACCGTCGACGCGGCGGCGGCGCACACCACCGTCCACGACGGCGCTGTCCACCTCCACCAGGGCCGCACCTACGTCGTCAAGCACCTCGACCTGGAGGACTCCGCCGCGCTGGTGGAGGAGGCCAGCCCGCCCTGGACGACGATGGCCCGCGACACCACCTCCGTCGCCGTCCTGGAGACCGAGACCGAGATCCCCTGGGGGGAGGCGCGGCTGTGCTTCGGGACCGTCGAGGTCACCAACCAGGTCGTGTCCTATCTGCGCCGACGTGTCATCACCGGCGAGGTGCTCGGCGAGACGAAGCTCGACCTCCCGCCGCGCACCTTGCGCACCCGCGCCGTCTGGTGGACGGTCACCGAGGACCAGCTCGACGCCGCCCGGGTCATCCCGGAGATCGTTCCCGGGGCCCTGCACGCTGCCGAGCACGCCTCCATCGGCCTGCTGCCCCTCTTCGCCACGTGCGACCGCTGGGACATCGGCGGCGTCTCCGTACCCCTCCATCCCGACACGCTCCTTCCCACGGTCTTCGTGTACGACGGCCACCCCGGCGGGGCGGGCTTCGCCGAACGCGCCTTCCGTACGGCTCGCGAATGGCTCACCGCCACCCGCGACGCCATCGCCGCCTGCGAGTGCGAGGCGGGGTGCCCCTCGTGCATCCAGTCGCCCAAGTGCGGCAACGGCAACGACCCCCTCCACAAGCGCGGCGCCGTCCGCCTCCTCTCTGAACTCCTCTCCTCCGCCCCCGACTCCTCCGCCCCCGAGCCCCCGCCCGGCCCCTGACTCCTGTTCCTGGCCCCCGCGCCGGGCTGTGGGGCGGGCGGGGCACGGGACCAGGGCGTTCGGCCTGGTGCTGGCCCTGGAACCGGTGCCGGGCTAAGGGGGTGCGGGGCGGGGCGGGCCGGACAGTGCCTCGGAGCGGGACGGGGTTGTGGGCGACGGGGTTGTGGGCGACGGGGTGGTGGGCGACGGGGTGGGCGTGGGCGGCCCCGCCCGTGCCCGCACCTCCGGCGCGTACGGCCCCCACCGCGCCCCCACCGTCACATCGGCCACCTCACCCCGCACCGCGCAACGGGCCAGCCACGTCCGCTGCGCCACCGCCACCCTGCGTGCCCCGTCGCAGGCGCGGGCCTCGCCCTCCAGGGCATGGTCCGCGGCCGCGAGCGCCGCGAGATCGGCGGCGCCACCCGCTCTGTGGCGAGCCGCGACGGCCTGCCCCAGTCCCAGGACCACCGCGAGCACTCCGCACAGCACCACGGCGGTCAGGGCCGCCCACACCGTCGCCGAACCCCGGTCAGCGCTCCCCGTCACGTCCCGCGTCATGGCCCGCCCCCTCCGTGCCCGCGCCCACACTCGCCTCGTCCAGAGCGACCGCGTCCGCGTCCAGCTCGACCGTCAACGCCCCTGGCCCCGCCGTACGCGCCCGCACCCGTACCCGCACCAGGTCGCCCTCCTTCGCCGTCGTCACCCGTGCTCCGTGGGGCGCCGCCGAACGCACGGCATCCCGCACTCCCCCTTCCGTCTCGCCCCGCGCCGCCGCACGGGCGCCCGCGCGTGCCCCGTCCACGCACTGGATCTGGGTGGCCGCCGCCATGACGCCCCACAGCAGCACCCCGGTCAGCAGCACCAGCGTGGGAATCACCACGGCGGCCTCAGCCGTCACGGACCCCCGATCGACGGCACCGCCCCTAGCGCGGCCGAACCCGCCGTCAGAACTGAGCACTGAGCGCCCTCTCGATGAGCTGCTGCATCTGCGCGCTGACCGCCCCGCTGGTGACGACCTTGTAGAGCACAGCCGCGAACCCGCAGGTGGCGATGGTTCCCACCGCATACTCGGCGGTACTCATCCCCGCGTCCCCCGACGCTCCACGTCCGCGCAGGCGCCGCCGGAACCCCGTCCGCACCGCTTCCCCCTTGGCATTCATCACGTCCCCCTTCTCGTCCCGTGTCTCGCTTTGACCGCTGGTCCCTCTAGCCCAGCGGCTTCCTCCCTGCCACCGGTCCCTCTCCGCACGGGCCTCCGCCCCACGGGTCGGCTCCCCCTTTCTGGTTTCCGGCCTCTCTCTTCGCTCCCGCCCGGGATCGCCGAGCCGAGCGACGGTGGTTTTCGACGGGCCACCCGGCCGTCCGCACGTCCGCACCGCCCTCACATCCGCCCGTCCGCTCACAGCAGGGAGCGGGCCAGCCCCATCACCACGGGCGCGACGCCCACCGCCAGGAAGGCGGGCAGAAAGCACAGGCCGAGCGGTCCGGTGACCAGGACGGCCGCGCGACGGGCCCTGGCCGTGGCCGCGCGGGCTCCGCGCGCTCTCAGTTCGGCCGCCAGCCGCGTCACCGGCTCCACCGCAGGAACCCCCGCGCTTCCGGCCCGCTCCAGACAGCGGGCGAGCTGCGCGCCTCCGGGAAACGCCCCGAAACGGCCCCACACATCGGCCGGTTCGCCCCCGAGCCTCAGCTCCGTAGCCGCTCTCACCAGGCGCTCTCCCAGCGGCCCGCCCTGGGAGCGGCCCACCGCTTCGGCCGCGGCGCCCGGCGCTGACCCCGCAGCGAGGCAGGCGGCCAACAGCTCCGCCGTCAACGGAAGCTGGCCCTCCGTCACCCGTGCCTCCGCCGCCGCCTCAGCCCCGTCCCCCTGCCCCAGCCGGGCCCGCGACCACCACCACGCCCCGCACGCGCCCGCACCCCCGAGCGCCCACCCGACGCCCCCATCGACGAGCACCACCCCGAGAGCGGCGGCCCCGGCAGCGGCGGCCCCCTCCCGTAAGGGCCACCGGTCCATCGCCTTTCGCAGCCCGGCCCGTACCGCAAACCGCCCGGCCCAGGAGCGGGCTCCTGTCCTGGTGGCCCCGCCCGACGGCTCCGCCTCGGCTGCTCCCTCTCCTTCGTCAGCGCCGCCCGCTCCTGGCCGACGACCCGAACTCACCGGCTCCCCGTGCGCCGGCCCCGCGAACAGGCGCCCCGCCTTGCGCCGTCCGCCCCGCTCGCGGCACCAGCCCAGCGAGGCGCCCGCGAGACAGCCGACGGAGACCAGCACCGCGATCCACCACACCGTCACGCCCGCCCCGGTGAGCTCACCGGCCACGTTCAGCGCGCCCCGCGCACTCGGCCCCGGAGCACCGGAGACATCCGCCGTCCGGCCAACGCTCGCCGCGCCGCTCATGCCACCTCCCCCTTCGCGTCGCCGCCTCCGGGCGTGCCCTGCGCCGACCGCACCAGGTGCGCGACCCACACCAGCCCGGCCCACTCCAGGAGCCCGCCGACGAGCAGGCAGCCGAGTCCGGCGGGACTGTGCAGGAGCACCCGCAACGGATCCGCGCCCATCGCGCTGCCCAGCAGCAATCCGAAGGCCGGAAGCAGTGCCAGCACCGCCGCCGTGGAGCGCGGGCCTGCCAACTGGGCGCGCAGTTCCTCTCTCTGGTCCCGCTCGGCGCGCAGTGCCGCGGCGACCCTGTCCAGGCCCTCCGCGAGGCCCGCGCCCCCTTCCACGGACACCTGCCAGCAGGCCGCTACCCCGCGCAGTCCTCCGGCGCCCGGCGCCCTGGAGGCGTGGTCGAGCGCATGGGGGACGTTCCCGCCGTAGTGGGCGGCGGCGAGGATGGGCGCCCCCGCCTCGCCGAGGCTCCGCAGCGCCTCCGCGCCCGCCACGAGCAGGGCGCGGTCCGGCTGCCGCCCCGCCCGCAGTTCACCGGAGACGGCGGCGCACAGCTCCACCACAGCGGACTCGCGGCTCTCCGCGCGCCGCCGACGCTCCCGCGCCCGCAACCGACGGCGCACCAGGGGCACCGCCACCAGCCCGGCGAGCAGCGGGAGCCAGGACTCCCCGAGCAGTCCCAGGAGCGCTCCCCCGAGCAGAAACCACCACTCGTGGCCCGCCCGCTCCCCGAACACCGCCCGCACTCGCGGCGCCCACGCGGTCCACCAGATGGGCACCCTCGGCGTACGCGCACCCGCCTCGCCACCGCCCGCGAGCAGCAACCGGGCCCTGCGCATCCCGTCCTCGCGCCCGGCCATCAGCAGGGCGGCGGCCCCGAGGCACACCGCCGCGTACACCGGTGCCGTCTCCGTGTTCGTCAGCGTCGTCACGGCCGCCGCCTCCCTTCGGCCTCGTCAACGGCCCCGAGAACCCCGCCAGGGCCGAACCCCTCGTGCGGCCCGAAGCCCTCGCCCGTGCCCCGGCCGCACAGCCGACGCAGCCGCTCCCAGCCGCGCCCCGCCACAAAGCCCCGTTCGCCCCACAGCGCGGCGGGAACGGTCGTGACCAGGCCCTTCGCATCGCGCTCCAGCACATGGATCTCGGCGATGCGCCGCCGCCCCGCGCGGTCCCGCACGAGGTGCACCAGCACATCGAGCGCGGCGGCCAACTGGCTGTGCAGGGCGGCGCGGTCCAGACCGGCCGTCGTCCCCAGTGCCTCCAGCCGGGCGGGCACATCGGACGCGGCGTTGGCATGGACCGTGCCGCACCCGCCTTCGTGGCCCGTGTTGAGCGCGGCCAGCAGATCGGTGACCTCGGCGCCGCGCACCTCTCCGACGACGAGGCGGTCGGGCCGCATCCGCAGCGCCTGGCGCACCAGATCGTCGAGCCCCACACGTCCCACCCCCTCCTGGTTGGCGGGCCGTGCCTCCAGCCAGACGACGTGGGGGTGGTCAGGGCGCAGCTCGGCCGAGTCCTCCGCCAGCACGATCCGCTCCTCCGGGCCGACGAGCCCGAGCAGGGTGCTCAGCAGCGTGGTCTTGCCGGTGCCGGTACCGCCGCTGATGAGGAAGGAGAGCCGCACGTCCAGCACCGCCCGCAGCAGCACGTCGCCCCCTGGTGGGACCGTGCCCGCCGCGACCAGCTCGTCCAGGCCGAAGGCCCGTGGCCGCACCACGCGCAACGAGAGGCACGTGCAGCCGACGGCGACGGGTGGCAGCACCGCGTGCAGCCGGGTGCCGTCCGGCAGGCGGGCATCGACCCAGGGCCTGGCATCGTCCAGCCGCCGGCCCGCCGTTGTGGCCAGGCGCTGGGCCAGCCGTCGGACGGACGCCGCGTCCCGGAAGCGCACCTCCGTACGCTCCAGGCCCCGGCCGCGGTCCACCCAGACCTCGTCCGCGCGGGTCACCAGCACATCGGTGACCTCCGGATCGGCCAGCAGCGGTTCGAGCGGGCCCGTGCCCACCATCTCCGAGCGCAGCTCCTCCACCACGCCCAGCACCGCGCTGTCCCCCAGCAGACGGCCCTGGGAGCGCAGCGCGGCGGCCACCCTGGCCGGTGTCGGCTCCGCGCCCGACTCGGCGAGCCGCATCCGCACCGAGTCCAGCAGGGTCTCCGCCGCCGCATACCGCTCCGGTGCGCCCACGCCCACCGGGCGCCGCGCGAGCACCCGACGCGCCTCGTGACCGCGGCCGTGACCGTGACCGCCGCTGTGACGCCGACCGCCGAAGCCCGACGGGCCCTCCTGCCCGTCCCGAACCCCCTGGCCCTCCGGACCGCCTCGCCACTCCGTGCGCCCGTTCACGCCGCCACCCCTCCGTCGCTCACGCCGCCGTTCAGGGCCTGGGCCCAGAACTCGCGGCAGAAGCGGGCGAGCGCGCCTGTCTCGCGTGCGCCTGGAGGCACGCCCCTGTCGACGTCGTCCAGGAGGCCCGGCTCCCAGGGGAGTTCACCCGCGAGCGAGAGCCCCAGCAGCCGCGCGACCTCCTCCTCGTCCAGCCCCGGCCCGTAACCCCGGGGGCCGCCGGGGCCGCCCGGAGTGCGCACCAAGGCCCGGAGATCGCGCAGCACCAGCCGGGCGCGGGAGGAGACCCGGTGGGCCGCGGCGACGGCGCGCAGCTCGGCGGGCACGACCACGAGTCCCAGATCGAGCTGTGCCAGCACCTCGGCGACCGTCTCGTCCACCCGGCGCGGCAGATCGACGACGACCACCCCGGCGCGCCGCCGCGCGGCGGACAGCACGGACTTCATCGCGTCCGCCGGGATCAGCACAGACTCTCCCCGGTCCCAGCTCAGCACGCTCACGTCGTGCAGTCTCGGCAGCGACTCCTCCAGCGCGACGCCGCCGAGCCGTCCCCGCGACTCGGCGAACGCGGGCCAGCGCAGCCCCTCGGCGCGCTCGCCGCCGAGCAGCACGTCCATGCCTCCGCCGAGTGGATCGGCGTCGACGAGCATGGTGCGACGGCCTTCGCGCGCGGCCGTCACCGCGAGGGCGCAGGCCAGGGTGGAGGCTCCGGAACCGCCGCGTCCGCCGAGGACCCCGACCGTCAGCGCGGGCCTGCCCACGCCCTCGGCCGCGTCGGCGATGCGGCCGGTGAGCCAGCTCTCGGCATCGGGGAGGAGGACCACGCCCTCCGCGCCGATACGGGCACCGCGCTCCCACACTCCCGAATCGTCCAGGTCCCGGCCGACCAGCAACACGCCCGGCCTGCGCGGTGCTCCACGTGGCCCACCACCCGAGGCGCACCCCAGCCCCTCCGCGCCCGCGCAGTCGTCACCGACCAGGACCAGGGGCACCTTCTCCCACGCGGCGGCTCCGCTCCAGCCCGCCCAGCTCAGGCGGTCGGCCGGGGCACCGTGCGCCACCTCGGCCTCGGCTCCCGCCGCCGCGCACAACCGCAGCAGATCATCGAGGAGTTCCTCGTCCTCCGTGACAATCAGAATGGTTTCGGCCACGATCCGCTCCCCCTTCACACATGACACCCTCGCTTCCGCAAACACCCGTGGGTGCTGCCGGGAATCACTGTGCGGCGAACGCGAAAAACTTGAGGATCATGGTCCAAAACCGTGAACAACTCGGGGGTTGTGAATAACTTCTTCACTCATCCCGGTGACTTCCGGAGAGCAGCAATACGATTACGCTGGGTGACGGTTCTCATGGATCCACAGAGCGCGTCCACGAAGATCACGGAAGGAGGGATCCAGAGGCATGGATTCCGGAAAATGCCCCCGGACATGCGACGACCCCCGCCGGGGGGGAGAGCGGGGGTCGTCTCCACGGCCGACTCGGGGGGGGAGGAGTCGGGCCGGGTTAGCACGGTCGCGAACGATCCGTGACTTCCATGGTGTACCCGAGAGCCTTCTCAGGCAAACCCACGCGCCCCACCTTACGCCGAATGGTTGGCGCCTATGCTCGCCATCGTGGAAAACCTAGCGATGCCCCGTACAGCCGCCTTCTTCGACCTGGACAAGACGGTCATTGCGAAGTCGAGCACGCTCACCTTCGGCAAGTCCTTCTACCAAGGTGGCCTGATCAATCGCCGTGCCGTACTGCGCACCGCCTACGCCCAGTTCGTATATCTCCTGGGTGGGGCCGACCACGACCAGATGGAGCGGATGCGGGAGTATCTCTCGGCTCTGTGCCGCGGCTGGAACGTGGAGCAGGTCAAGGAGATCGTTGCCGAGACCATCCACCAGCTCATCGACCCCATCATCTATGACGAGGCCGCCTCCCTCATCGAGGAGCACCACCTCGCGGGACGCGATGTGGTCATCGTCTCCACCTCGGGGGCCGAGGTCGTGGAGCCGATCGGCGAGATGATCGGCGCCGATCGCGTCGTCGCGACCCGCATGGTCGTCGAGGACGGCTGCTACACGGGCGAGATCGAGTACTACGCCTACGGCCCGACCAAGGCCGAGGCCATCGCCGCGCTCGCGGAGTCCGAGGGCTACGACCTCAGCCGCTGCTACGCCTACAGCGACTCGGCAACCGACATCCCCATGCTGGAGTCCGTCGGCCATCCGCACGCCGTCAACCCCGACCGGACACTGCGCAAGGAGGCCCTCACCCGGGAGTGGCCCGTCCTCTCCTTCTCCCGCCCGGTGCGCCTCAAGCAGCGCATTCCCAGCCTGTCGATGCCTTCCCGGCCCGCGCTCGCGGTCACCGCCGCTGCCGTGGGAGCGGCGGCGGCGACGGCCGGGCTGGTCTGGTACACGAGTCGAAGGCGTGCCCGATTCGGCAGCTTTTGAAGCGGAAAGTAAAGAACTGCGTCGAGGGGTTCCGCTTGCTCTCCTCACGCAGTACAAAGGAATCAGCGGCCCGCGAGACCAACGGCATCCGAGAGGATCCCGTTCACGCACCAAGGCCCACGGACCGTACGCATGAACACAGGGCACCCACGCGACGCCTAGCCCGCGTATCGGGCACGTCCCCTCGGGAACCGGGCAACGTTCCGGCCCGATGACGGACACTATGGAGAGCACGCACTGGTAACCCGGTGAACATGCCAGCGGCGGCACCGCCTTCGAAGCAGTGCCGCCGCATTTTCTGTCCTCGGGCCCCTTCCGCCAGGTCCGCAGGCCCCCAGACATCCAGGCGCCCAGCCCAGGCCCTACGCAGCGCCGCGCTGAAGCGCCTCGCAGACCGCCGTGCTCTCGCGCACGCCCAGTTCGACGGACCGGCCGCAGTACGCGATCCACTCCGCCATACCCTCGGGCGTCCCGGCCGCGTAGGCGTTCAGCGCGCGCACGTACGCCTCGCGCCCCTGTTCCGCGTGGCCGACCTCGGCCGGGCAGATCGACTTCGGGTCGAGTCCGCTGCCCACCAGCACCACACGCTCGGCCGCGCGCGCGACCAGCCCGTTGTACGAGCCGAAGGGCCGCAGCACCCGCAGTTCCCCGTGCACCACGGCCGCCAGCACCAGCGCCGGTGCCGAAGAGCCGCCGACCACGAGCTGGGCCAGCCCCTCCAGCCGCGCCGAGACCTCGTCGGCCGAGGGCGGTGCGGCCTCCAGGAGGGCGTCCTCCACGGGCTCGCCCGCGAGCCTGGGCCTGCCCACGCGCTCCTCCTCCGTGACGCCCCCGGCCGCCACCAGGTGCAGACGCGCGAGTACTCGGAGCGGAGACTGCCGCCACACGTCGAGGAGCTGGCCGGACTCCGCCGTCACCCGCAGCGCGGCGCCGACGGTACGGGGCTCGCCCTCGACGCCGAAGTCGGTGCGCCGCCGTACCTCCTCCAGCTCCCAGTCGGCGCCGTCAAGCGCGGCCGAGGCCCGCGCCCCGCGCAGTGCCGCCTCGGCGGTCACCTCACTGCTGCGACGGCGCATGACGCGGTGCCCGTAGACCCTGTCCACGGCCTTCCGTACGGAGTCCACGGCGTCGTTCACGCCGGGGAGCGCGCCCAGCGGCGCCAGGGGATCAGCGGTGCTACTCATGCGTACGACATTACGTGGCCACCCACGATCGGGTGGACTTCGCGGTCCGAGCGTCAGCCCGGAGCGCCCGCGATGACTACGCTCTTGTTCATGAAAATCGCTTTCGTTGGCAAGGGCGGCAGCGGCAAGACGACGCTGTCCTCGCTCTTCATCCGTCACCTGGCCGCACGGCACCTCCCGGTCGTCGCCGTGGACGCCGACATCAACCAGCACCTCGGTGCGGCCCTCGGGCTCGACGAGGCGGAGTCGGCGGCGCTTCCGGCGATGGGGGCCCAGTTGCCGCTGATCAAGGAGTATCTGCGCGGCTCCAACCCGCGGATCGCCTCCGCCGAGTCCATGATCAAGACGACGCCTCCCGGCGAGGGCTCACGGCTGCTGCGGATCACCGAGGACAACCCGGTCTACGACGCCTGCGCGCGCCCCGTCACCCTCGAAGGGGGCGGCATCAGGCTGCTGGCGACCGGCCCCTTCACCGATTCCGACCTCGGCGTCGCCTGCTACCACTCGAAGACGGGCGCGGTTGAGCTGTGCCTGAACCACCTCGTGGACGGGCGGGAGGAGTACGTCGTCGTCGACATGACCGCGGGGAGCGACTCCTTCGCGTCCGGCATGTTCACCCGTTTCGACATGACCTTCCTCGTCGCGGAACCCACCCGTAAGGGCGTGTCGGTCTACCGGCAGTACAAGGAGTACGCGCGGGACTTCGGCGTCGCGCTGAAGGTCGTGGGCAACAAGGTGCAGAGCCAGGACGACGCCGACTTCCTGCGCGAGGAGGTCGGCGAGGACCTGCTGCTCACCGTCGGCCACTCGGACTGGGTCCGCGCCATGGAGAAGGGCCGCCCCCGCCCGTTCGCCGAGCTGGAGGAGGGGAACCGGCGCGCGCTGGAGGCCCTGTCGGAGGCCGCGGACGGCGCCTACGAGGCCCGCGACTGGGAGCGCTACACGCGGCAGATGGTGCACTTCCACCTGCGCAACGCGGAGAGCTGGGGCAACGAGCGGACGGGAACCGACCTGGCGGCGCAGGTCGACCCGTCCTTCGTCCTGCGCGAGGAGCCCGAGCCGCAGCCCGCCTGACGGGCCCCGCGCCTCCCTTGCCCGTCCCCGACGGCTTCCGGGCGCCGCTTCACAGCGGCGCCCGGCCCCCGGGAGCCCTGGGAATCCCGGGGCCCCTGGCGGGCCGTCAGCGCGACATCAGATGCGAACGGCTGCCCGCGAGGAAGGAGGCCCAGCCCTTCTCGGGGCGCTCGCCGACCTCCAGGGTGCGGAGTTTGCGGAGGACCTCGGGATCCTGCGCGTCGAGCCAGTCGGTGAGCTGCCGGAAGGAGACGCAGCGGACGTCCGCCTTCCGGCACACGGTCTTCATGACGTCCTCGACGGCGTCCATGTAGATACCGCCGTTCCAGTCCTCGAAGTGGTTGCCGATGATCATCGGGGCGCGGTTGCCCTCGTAGGCGCGCTCGAACCCGGCGAGCAGGCCGCCGCGCATCTGCCGCTTGTAGTACGGGCGCTTCTCGACGGGCCCGTCGACGGTCACGGACTGGTTCGCGAGGAAGTTGTAGTCCATCGCGAGCGTCTCGTACCCGTGGCCCGGCATCGGGACCTGCTGGAGCGGCAGGTCCCACAGGCCGCCGCGTTTGCCAGGCCAGACCTGGGTGCCGTTGCCGCTGGAGTCGTAGCGGAAGCCCATCTGCCGGGCCGCCTTGACGAGGTTGTCCCGGCCCTCCAGGCAGGGGGTGCGGCCCCCGACCAGCTCGCGTTCGTAGTCGAAGGGGAGCGCGTCGAGGGCCTCCCAGCCCGTGGTCGACTTCCAGTTCCCCACGAACCACTTCGCCTGGTCGATCTCGCTCTTCCACTGGTCGACCGACCAGTCGCCGACCCCGCCGGGGCCGCAGAAGTGCCCGTTGAAGTGGGTGCCGATCTCGCTGCCGTCGAGCCACGCCTCGCGCACCTGCCGGAGGGTGGCCCTGACGTTCCTGTCCTTGAGGTAGCCGATGTCGGAGGCGCCCCTGCGGTGGCCCGGCGGGTCGTAGTGCCGCGCCTTGCCCTCGGGCAGCAGATAGATCCCGCTCAGGAAGTAGGTCTGGGTGGCGCCGTACTTGTTGCCGATCTCGCGGAAGCGCGAGAAGAGCTTCTTGCCGTCCTCGCCCGCACCGTCCCAGGAGAAGACCACGAACTGCGGCGGCCTCTCGCCCGGACGCAGCTTTCTGGGTCTCGGCTGGTGCGGCTGGCGTCCCGTGACGGACATCGAGCCGTCGCCGATGGTCCGGGTCTGCTGCTCCGGCTTCTCCTCCGGTGCCGAACCGCCGTCACCCCCGGACCCGCCGCCCGAACAGCCGCTGATCGTCGCGGTCAGTGCCAGTCCGGCGGCCACTCCGGCGGTCACTGCCGCGACCCGGCTTCGCGTGGCTGTCATCGGCCCACCTCTCCCTTGCCGTGCCCGCCGATTCCACGACCAGCGGCAAACGCGGTCACATAAAACGTGACATAGCACCCAAGATGAATAAATACGACAAGGGCATCCGGATGACTGTTCACTCCTTGGGTGGAACGGCCTCCCGTATGGGCCGACAGGGGTTCCCTCCGGCCTTTACATGGCATTACGGTTCGTTTACCAACGCTTGAGAGTAGTCAGACGGTTACACACCGTGCCGCCGCGAAGGAGACACGATGTCCGCCTGTACCCCTGTGCGCGCTACTGCCGCCCACAGTCGGCGCACCCCCGACCCCTGTGCTTCCCGGAACGGCCCTGCCGCCGGGACCCGCACCAACGACCTCCCGCACGCCTACGACCACGGCCACGGCCACGGCCACGACCACGTTCATGGCCCGGATCACGCCCACGAACACGATCACGACCACGGTTCGCCGTACTCGTGGGCCTCCCGCGACTCCGCCAGTGCGGCTGCGGCCGCCCGTACGCAGGCACGTGCGGCGCGTTCGCGATGGCCGGGACGGCGCACGCCCGACGCGCCGCCGGAGACCTCCCCCGGCACGGAACACGAAGCCGCGAACAGAGACAGACACAGAGACGGAAGCGGAGCCGAAAACGGAGGCCATACGGGACGGTCCGGGCTCGCCCGCGATCTCTCGGCCTCCATCACCGTCTTCCTCATCGCCATCCCCCTCTCCCTCGGCCTGGCCATCGCCGTCGGGGCCCCGCTCCAGTCGGGGCTGGTGGGCGCAGCCGTGGGCGGGATCGTCGCCGGGCTGCTGGGCGGGACACCGCTCCAGATCAGCGGCCCCTCCGCGGGGCTGACGGTGGTCACGGCCGAGCTGATCCAGATCTACGGCTGGCGCACCACCTGCGCCATCACCGTGCTCGCCGGGATCGTCCAACTGTTCCTGGGGATGCTGAAGGTGGCACGCGGCGCGCTCGCCGTGAGCCCCGCCGTCGTGCACGGCACGCTCGCGGGCATCGGGATCACGATCGCCGTCGCCCAGTTCCACGTGGTGCTCGGCGGCCAGCCAGAGGGCAACACGATCACCAACCTGATCGCGCTGCCCGCCCAGCTCTCGGGGCTGTCGCCCGCCGCACCGGCCATCGGGCTGCTGACCATCGCGGTGCTGCTCCTGTGGCCACGGCTCCCCGGGCGCGCGGGCGACAGGGCCAGACGTGTCCCGGCGGCGCTGGTAGCCGTGGTCTTCGCCACGGCGGTGGCGGCGGTGGCCGCTCCCGCGCTGCCCAAGGTGCACCTGCCGTCATGGCGCAGCCACGTGCTGCCCGAGAGCCCGCAAGGCCCGCTGCTGGGCCTGGTGGCGGCCGTGCTGACGGTGACGCTGGTGGCGAGCCTGGAGTCACTGCTCTCGTCGGTCGCCGTCGACAAGCTGGAGGCGGAGCGCCCGGGTCCGACGGGGCCACGTTCCGATCTCGACAAGGAGCTGCGCGGCCAGGGCATCGCGAACGCGGTCTCCGGCGCGCTCGGCGGGCTTCCGCTCTCGGGCGGCGCCGTGCGGGGCTCGGCGAACGTACGGGCCGGAGCGGTCTCCAGAAGATCCACGGTGCTGCACGGGGTGTGGGTGGCGCTGGCCGCGCTGCTGCTCGTGGGGGCGCTGGAACTGATCCCGCTGGCGTCACTGGCCGCCCTCGTGATGGTGGTCGGCATCCAGATGGTCAGCTTCGCGCACATCAGGAACGTGCACAGGAACCGCGAGTTCCTGGTCTACGCCGTCACGATCACCGGCGTCGTCCTCGCGGGCGTCCTCCAGGGCGTCGTGATCGGCATCGCGGTCGCCGTGGCCACGGCGCTGCACCGGCTGACGCGCACGCGCATCACCCACGAGCAGGTCCCGGGAGGGGAACACCGGGTGCGGGTGCGCGGGCAGTTGACGTTTCTCGCGGTGCCCCGGCTGAGCCGGGCACTGGCACAGGTACCGGAAGGGGAAAAAGCAGTGGTGGAGCTGGACGGTTCGTTCATGGATCACGCGGCCTACGAATCCCTCCAGGACTGGCGGGGCGCGCACACGGCCAAGGGCGGGGAGGTGGAGATCACGGGACGCACGGGCCACCGGATCGCGGAGCCGGCGTCCGCGCACAGTTGCACCCCCTGGACGCCCTGGCGCAACCACCACTGCACCAGGCCGAGATCCGGCCAGCAGCAGGCCGCGACGCCGAGGCGCGGGCAACTGCTGGGCGGGGTGCGCAACTTCCAGCGCATCACGGCCCCGCTCGTACGGGAGGAGCTGGCGCGGCTGGCGAAGGAGGGGCAGCAGCCCTCGCAGCTCTTCCTGACCTGCGCCGACTCCCGGCTGGTCACCAGCATGATCACCTCCAGCGGCCCTGGCGACCTCTTCACCGTGCGCAATGTCGGCAACCTCGTGCCGCCGCCCGGCGAGGAGTCGGGGGACGAATCGGTGGCGGCGGCCATCGAGTACGCGGTGGACGTGCTCAAGGTGGAGTCCATCACCGTGTGCGGGCACTCCGGATGCGGGGCGATGCAGGCCCTGCACACCACGGGTGTCCCGGATTCCGGTCCGGGGCCGGGTTCCGGATCCGGCCCCGGCTCCGGCTCCGGTCTCCGCCTCGACGAGGCGTCCGACGGCGCCGGTTCACCGCTCAGCCGCTGGCTGCGCCACGGCCACCCCAGCCTGAAGCGCCTGGGAACACCCGGCGACGGGGGCGCCGAGGGCGGAGCCGACAGCTCCGGCTGCGGCCCGCGCATCGAGGACCGCGACATCGCGGACGAGATCGAGGCGCTGTGCCTGCACAACGTGATGCAGCAGTTGGAGCACTTGAGCGCGCACGCGTGCGTGGCCCGTCGGCTGCGGGAGGGTTCGCTGGAGCTGCACGGGATGTACTTCGATGTCGCACGAGCACAGGCGTACGTACTGGACGGCACCGGTACCGACGCGCCCGGGGGCGTCGTCTTCGCTCCCGTCCGCCCGGAACACCCGGAGCACCCGGGCCCCTTGGAGCAGCCGGAACGCCTGGAGCACCCCGAGCCTCCGGAACGCCCCGAGCACCCCGGCCCCCTGGAGGCGAAGGAGCCGCGATGACGGCCCTGCCCCGGTCGGCCCGGCCAGTCCGGTCAGCCCGGGCCCGAGCAGCCCCGTCAGCCCGTACGGCCCTGGGCCGCGCCGGGCAGTGACAGCATGCCGGGTAAGGAGCGGGGTCCAGGGGCCCCGCTCCTTACCCGCGCCCCACGCGCCGTCGCCAGCACCGCTGCCCCGTGTGCGACCGAGGTCAATGTGGTGTGGCGGTGCCAACCAGGGAAGGTGCGCCCTTCGAAGTCGCGGACGCCCACGGCGTCGGCCACTTCGGTGAGGTCGCGGTCGACGCGACGGGTGAGTTTCGTCAGGCGCAGCAGCACACCCGCCGGTACGCCCACAAGATCGGTCAGCCAGAACCGCACGGGCCAGCGGTACGGGTGCTCCCACTCGCCCAGCAGGCAGAGTCCGGGCCGCGCCATCGCCCCAACGGCCCGCCCGGGAACGACACCCGGCACGGCGGCGGCCCCGCCCCCGGCTCCCGCGACGCGCCCGTGCCCGCGTCTCGGCCCCGGAACCCGCCCGTCGGCGGACCCCGCACCACCGCCGTAGCGCACACCGGAAACCCCACCGGAACCCGCTCCCGCCCCGGGCCCCGGCCCCGCTCCCGCGAGGACGCCCGTCCGCGCGTACGGCGCGAGGTTCCGCACCGTCACCGGCACCTTGGCCGCCAGGCTCGTCCGCAGCGGAGCCCCCTCGGGATCCAGCCATTCCACGGGCCGCCGCAGCCCGCGCACCGCGCACATCACCTCGTGCGCGGGAACGAGCCCGCGCCCCCGCCCAGGAACCGGCGCGTCGGTCGGTACGACCCCGGCCGTGCCGCTGATCCGGGCGATGAAGGGCAGCCCAGCCGCTGCGAGCACCGCGGCGCCCGTGCCGTCGTCGCCCCCGTCACCCGCGTCGAGCACCACCGGGCGGCGGGCGAGGCCCCAGCCTCCCTCGGCCATCTCGACGGCGGCCCGCGCGATGCCCAGGGACGGGCTCTCGGCGGCGGCCCAGTCGGGCAGGTCGGCCTCGCGGCGGCTCGTGGGATCGTCCGTCCAGGAGGCCGGGAGGTCGAGCCGCCAGTGGGCCGGCCAGCTCACCGCGTCGTTCGCGAGCCAGACGCCGTACGCGCGCTGGCAGTTGATGACCTGGCCCAGTTCGGGAACGAGCCTGCGGCCCACGCCCACGGAGCGCGATCCGGCCTTGGGGATCACCAACGGCCGCACCACCCAGGCGGAGGGGCGGACCACCGCCTCCATGCGCCGCGCGAGCGTCGCCCGCACCACGTCCCAGGGCCAGGTGGAGCAGCTCACGAAGTGCTGGAGGCTCTGCTCGGCCGCGCGCTCGCCCGTGAGCGCGGCGATCTTGCGGATGGACTTGCGCCCTTCGGCCTCCAGCAGGCCGCGCACGTACTGACGCGCCTTGCGGCGCTGGTCACTTCTGGGCAGGGAGGCGAAGACGTCTGAGGCCAGTTCGTCGGCGACGGCTGACGGCACCGTGTGCTGGAGACGGGACTCGGGCTTACTCACGCACTCCCCCTTGCCTGCGGCCGGATATGAGCGAAGCGGTCGGGGGACTCCCTCGGGTCCGGACTCGGACGTCTTCTTCTGTTTCGGACGTCCCCGTCTGCGAAGGGAGTTCGGATGCGGTCGCGCCCCGGCGAGCGTGGCCTCCTCGTGACTCTAACAAACCGAGATGCCTGTTTTACAGGTATGGGACGCGACGTTGACCATCAGTGGAACGCCGATTTGGTCACCACGCGTCCTTGCGCGACTACACCTCACACAGCCAACGCACAGGCATTTCACAGAGAAAGACGCCTCTGAACTGCAAAGATCAACCACTTTGCCTCCCCTTGCGGTTTCCGAGCGTTCCGGGCAACATCCGGACAGTGACCGACCGTTGACAAACCGTACATGCCGTTTTTATTCTTGACAGGACGTTGATCATTCCCTGCCCGTGTCCCCACCGGCTCGCCGACCACGTGCCGGATCGGCTGAAGGAATCCACACATGAGGCAAGAAAGGGCCGAACGCACAAGGACCGCCCTGACGTTGGCGGCTGCGACGATGTTCGACCGCGTGGGCTACGAACGGGCCACGCTCTCCGAGGTCAGCAGCATGGCAGCAGTCAGCAAGGGCGCCCTGTCGTTCCACTTCGCGAGCAAGGCCGAGCTGGCCGACACCGTCCAGCTCCTGGCGTGCTCGACGGCACGCGCCCGCATGGAGCAACTGCGCGCCAGGGACGTCCCCGCGCTCCAGACGCTCATCGACATGACGCACGCGACCGCGCAGCAGCTCGCGCACGACGAGACGACCCGCGCGGGCGTGCGGCTGACCCGCGAGCGCTGCACTCCTTCCGACCCGTCGGTGCACTCCTTCGCCAACTGGCAGGAGTGCTTCATGGAGGTCGCCATGGAGGCCGAGAAGGACCAGAGCCTGCGGCGGGACCTCGCGCCCCACTCGGTGGCGGCGCTGGCGATGTCGCTCGTCTCCGGTTCGCAGCCGCACCAGCTCGAACCGGGCGTCGAGGTGCACACGTGGCTGAGCGAGCTGTGGGAGCTGTCGCTGCCCGCGCTGATGGCCGAGCAGAGCCCCTGGCCGCTGCGCGCCGCCGGCTCCGAGGCCGACTGGTCCGACGCCCTCGCGCTCGCACCCGCCTGAACCACGAGGGCCGTTCGCGGCCCGGCCGCCCGTCGCCCCCGCGCCCTCCCCCGCCGCGGGGGCGACGGCGTCTTCCCCGGCCCCGGCCCGGACCCGCGCCCACACCCACGCGTCCCCCACGCGCCCCGGGCGCACCCCGACACCCCCGCATGGACAGGACACTCTGCGTGCGCAAGACGAAACCGGATTGACGGATTGTTTACCTCCGGAGGCGATGCGTGGCGGTTCCATGCGGTTTCCCGCAGCCCCCCGCAGCCCCCCGCGGTTTCCGGTCACGACCCGTGCCATCAGGGTGTGGAACCTGTGGCGAGCGTGTCATGGCGCCCCGCACCCGTAAGGCCGGTGCGACGAAGCTGCCAGAATATGAACCGCACGGTCTTTTACGAGCGAACCATGGATACTGTCCGTGCGGTTCTGAGCACCCCCGCTGGTGTCAGATGCGGCGAGAGACGGAGAGGGCATGCCACAGCAACAGCGAGCAGCGCGGACCAAGGCCACGATCGTGCGCGCCGCCGCCGAGGTGTTCGGCAACATCGGGTACGAAGCCGCCACGATCTCCGACATCCTGCGGACGGCGGGCGTGACGAAGGGGGCGCTGTACTTCCACTTCGCCTCCAAGAAGGAACTGGCACAGGCCGTACTGGACGTGCAGGTCAGCTCCGTCCCGACGCCTCCCGAACAGCCGCTGAAGCTCCAGCGGATGCTGGACCAGGGCATGCTGGTGGGGCATCTGCTGAAGCGCGACCCGCTCGTACGCGGCAGCGTCCGGCTCACCGTCGAGCGCGGCGGCCGGGGCGCCCCGGACCGGCGCCTCCCGTATCTGCGCTGGTCCCAAGAGGTGTGGGGGCAGCTGGAGATGGCCCGTGAGAGCGGCGAACTGCTGCCGCACGTCTCCACGAAGCAGACCGCCGAAATGATCGTCGGCGCCTTCGCCGGCATCCAGGGGATGTCCCAGACGTTCTCCGACTACGAGGACGTGTGCGAGCGGGCCTCCAGCCTCTACCACTGCATCATGCCGTCCGTGGCCGTGCCCGCGGTGCTCGGACGCCTGGACATGGCGCCCGACAGGGGCGCCCGTGTCATGGCGTCGATCGAGGTGGCGCGGGACCGCAGCGCGACGGCGGCGGCGATAGCGGCGGCGACGGGCGACACGACGGCCGGGAACAGCACCGGGGGCGGCACCGGTACGGGCACCGGCACCGCGTCCGCCCCTGGCGGCGGCCCCGCCCCCGGCCCCGGTTCCGGCGCCGCCCCCGGGTCCCGCACCCCGAACGGCCTCGACGACGCGGCCGAGTTGGCGCGCACCCTCGCCTGACGGGCCCCCTCCCCCGCACCGGGCAGTCGCGAGGCCGCAGGACCCGTACCCCACGACAGACCTGACAGGTCTAAACCAATTTCTCCGAGGGCCCTTGTCATGGGGGTGTACCGGCTGATGAGCTATGGCCTGGGACACATGCGGACACCCTGGGAAAGGGAGAAGTCGTGAGCAACGAAAGCTCGGCCAACCTGGCCAATCTGCTCAAGGAGGAGCGGAGGTTCGCGCCACCCGCCGAACTGGCGGCGAACGCCAATGTCACCGCGGGGGCGTACGAGCAGGCGAAGGCCGACCGGCTGGGCTTCTGGGCCGAGCAGGCGCGCCGCCTGAGCTGGGGCACCGAGCCGACCGAGACACTCGACTGGTCGAACCCGCCCTTCGCCAAGTGGTTCGCCGACGGCAAGCTGAACGTCGCGTACAACTGCGTCGACCGCCACGTCGAGGCGGGCAACGGGGACAGGGTGGCCCTCCACTTCGAGGGTGAGCCCGGCGATTCCCGCTCCCTCACCTACGCCGACCTCCAGCGCGAGGTCTCCAAGGCCGCCAACGCGCTCACGGAGCTGGGCGTCAAGGCCGGTGACCGCGTCGCCGTCTATCTGCCGATGATCCCGGAGACGGTGGTCACGATGCTGGCGTGCGCCCGTATCGGCGCCCCGCACTCGGTGGTCTTCGGCGGTTTCTCGGCCGACGCGCTGGCCACCCGCATCGAGGACGCCGACGCCCGCGTGGTCGTCACGGCCGACGGCGGCTACCGCAAGGGCGGCGCCTCCGCCCTCAAGCCCGCCGTCGACGAGGCACTGACCCGCCCCGGCACCGAGAACGTCCGCAACGTGCTGGTGGTCAAGCGGACGGGCCAGGAGGACATCGAGTGGACCGAGGGCCGCGACGTCTGGTGGCACGACGTCGTCGAGCGGCAGAGCGAACAGCACACGCCGGAGAACTTCGACGCCGAGCACCCGCTCTTCATCCTCTACACCTCCGGCACCACCGGTAAGCCGAAGGGCATCCTCCACACGACCGGCGGCTATCTGACGCAGGTCGCCTACACCCACAGCGCCGTCTTCGACCTCAAGCCGGAGTCCGACGTCTTCTGGTGCACGGCGGACGTCGGCTGGGTGACAGGCCACTCGTACATCGTCTACGGGCCGCTGGCCAACGGGGCGACCGAGGTGCTCTACGAGGGCACGCCCGACTCCCCGCACAAGGGCCGCTGGTGGGAGATCGTGCAGAAGTACGGCGTCACCATCCTCTACACCGCGCCCACCGCGATCCGCGCCTCCATGAAGTGGGGCGACGACATCCCGGCGAAGTTCGACCTGTCCTCGCTGCGCGTCCTCGGCTCCGTCGGCGAGCCGATCAACCCGGAGGCGTGGGTCTGGTACCGGCACCACATCGGCGGCGACCGCACGCCCGTCGTGGACACCTGGTGGCAGACGGAGACCGGCGGCATCATGATCAGCCCGCTGCCCGGCGTCACCGACACCAAGCCGGGATCCGCGCAGATCCCGCTGCCCGGCATCGCCGCGACGGTCGTGGACGACGACGCGAACGAGGTGCCCGACGGCGGGGGCGGCTATCTGGTGCTCACCGAGCCGTGGCCGTCGATGCTGCGCACCATCTGGGGCGACGACAAGCGCTTCCTCGACACGTACTGGTCGCGCTTCGAGAACAAGTACTTCGCGGGCGACGGCGCCAAGAAGGACGACGACGGCGACATCTGGCTGCTGGGCCGGGTGGACGATGTGATGCTCGTCTCCGGGCACAACATCTCGACGACCGAGGTCGAGTCCTCCCTCGTCTCGCACCCCAAGGTCGCCGAGGCGGCCGTCGTCGGCGCGACGGACCCGCAGACGACGCAGGCCATCGTCGCCTTCGTCATCCTGCGCGGCACGGCGGCCGAGGACGAGGGGCTGAGCGAGGAGCTGCGCTCGCACGTGGCCAAGCAGCTCGGCCCGATCGCCAAGCCGAAGCGGATCCTGCCGGTGGCGGAGCTGCCCAAGACCCGCTCGGGCAAGATCATGCGGCGCCTGCTGCGCGATGTGGCGGAGAACCGCGCCCTGGGCGACGTCTCCACGCTGACCGACTCCTCGGTGATGAACCTGATCCAGGACAAGCTGCCGAGCGCGTCGAGCGAGGACTGAGCGAGAACTGGGCCCGACGGTCCAGGCTGAGGGCTGAAAGTGAGGGGCGTCCGGCACGGCCGGGCGCCCCTCACCCGTCCCGTACGGGACCCCCGTAGCGCCGCCGTTCCCGTACGGCCCGTCGAGGTGGCCGCGGGCCGACGCGTGACGGACGATGATCCGGCATGCTGAGGGAGCACGGGGGCATACGCCCACCCCCGGCGTGACACGTCACCCTGAGCGGTACAGAGTGGCGGTACAGAGTGACAGCAGAGCATCGAGCAGCACGGGTCAAGAGAAGAGGGAGATACCGATGAGCGCAGCCGACGACGGCCGCAGCCTCGGCCAGTTGGTCGCCGCGGCAACCGCCGAGATGTCCGCGCTGGTGCACGACGAGATCGCGCTGGCCAAGGCCGAGATCCGGCAGGACGTGAAGCGGGGGGCGATCGGCGGCGGCGCCGGGATCGCGGCAGGCGTGCTGCTCCTCTTCTCGCTCCCGGTGCTGAGCTTCGCCGCCGCCTACGGCATCCACAACCTGGGGCTCGGCCTCGCCTGGTCCTTCCTGATCGTGGGCGGCGCCTTCATCGTGCTGGCCCTGATCCTGGTGCTGGCGGCGGTCGTCAAGTTCAAGAAGATCAAGCCCCCGGAGAAGTCCATCGCCTCCGCGAAGCAGACCGCCGCCGTCCTCTCGAACGTCAAGCCGCACCCCCGCGCGGCCCGCGCGGACTCGGACGGTCAGGTCCTCGTGAAGCCGAACGGTTCGACGGTCCGCGCCGCAGACGAGCATGTGACACGCTCGTCCGTATGACGCTCCCCGACAGCCCCGCGACAGTCGTACGACCCGAAGGCCCCTGGACCCACCGGGACGTGGCGGCCAACGGGGCACGGTTCCACATCGCGGAGATGGGCGACGGGCCGCTGGTGCTGCTGCTGCACGGCTTCCCGCAGTACTGGTGGGCCTGGCGGCACCAGCTCCCGGCGCTCGCCGAGGCCGGGTACCGCGCCGTCGCGATGGACCTGCGCGGCGTGGGCGGCAGCGACCGCACGCCCCGGGGCTACGATCCGGCCAACCTCGCCCTCGACGTCACCGGCGTCATCCGCTCCCTCGGCGAGCCGGACGCGGCGCTGGTCGGACACGATCTGGGCGGCTACCTCGCGTGGACGGCCGCCGTCATGCGCCCCAAGCTGATCCGGCGGCTGGCCGTCGCGTCGATGCCCCACCCGAGGCGCTGGCGCGCCTCGATGCTGGGCGACCTGCGGCAGACCTCGGCGGGCTCCTACATCTGGGGGTTCCAGCGGCCGTGGGTGCCGGAGCGTCAACTCGTCGCGGACGACGGAGCACTGGTCGGACGGCTCGTACGGGAGTGGTCGGGCCCGAAGATGTCGGACCACCTGGACGACGCGGCCGTCGAGCGCTATCAGCGCGCCATGTGCATCCCCTCGACGGCGCACTGCTCGATCGAGCCGTACCGCTGGATGGTGCGCTCGATGGCGCGGCCCGACGGCATCCAGTTCAACCGGCGCATGAAGCGCCCCGTGCGCGTGCCGACGCTCCACCTGCACGGCTCACTCGATCCGGTACTGCGCACCCGGAGCGCGGCGGGCTCGGTGGAGTACGTCGAGGCGCCGTACCGTTGGCGGCTCTTCGACGGCCTGGGACACTGGCCGCACGAGGAGGATCCGGCGGCGTTCACGGCGGAGCTGGTGAGCTGGCTCAAGGACCCGGAGCCCGACCGCTAGTTCCCCAGCGGGGTTCCCGTAGCCGCGATGGGTGGCCGTACAGGGCCGTAAAAATGCCCCCAGCATAGGCCGATTGGATGCCCCCGAAGCGGTTACTGACCATGGGGCGCGGGCACAGTGCGCTGTATGGGCTGGACGCACGACTACCGTGACGTGGCACGTAACCGCAGCATTCTGAGGGAGAAGGTCCCTGCCCAGCGCATGGACCGCCACCATCCCCAGAACCCCGATCCGGGAATTCCCCACCTGCTCCGCCGCAGGGCGCGCTGGTTCGGCGCACGCCTGCGGCACTCGCGCGGCTGAGTCCCGGCTGACGCTCACGTAGCGGTCCCGCGCGTCGAGTCACCGAGTCACCGCGTCACATCGCGCAGCCTTCCGTATCGACCTCGCGCTGTGCGGTGCGTCCCTTCGCGATGTCCTCGCGTACCTCGTCGGCCGTGAGCGCGTAGCCGGTGTCGGGGTTGTCGAGGGACTTGGCGAAGACGACGCCGTAGACCTCGCCTTCGGGCGTGAGCAGCGGTCCGCCGGAGTTGCCCTGGCGGATGGTGGTGTAGAGCGAGTAGACGTCGCGGCGGACGGTGCCCCGGTGGTAGATGTCCGGGCCGTTGGCGTCGACCCGGCCGCGCACGCGCGCGGAGCGGACGTCGAAGGCGCCGTTCTCGGGGAAGCCCGCGACGATGGCGTCGTCGCTGCTGGAGGCGTCGTCGTCGGTGAAGCGGAGCGCGGGGGCCTGGAGCCCCGGCACGTCGAGGACGGCGATGTCCCGCTCCCAGTCGTAGAGGACGACCCGCGCGTCGTAGAGCCTGCCCTCGCCGCCGATCTGCACCGTCGGCTCGTCCACACCGCCGACGACGTGCGCGTTCGTCATCACGCGCTGCTGCCCGAAGACGAAGCCCGTCCCCTCCAGGACCTTGCCGCAACTCGACGCCGTGCCCAGCACCTTGACGATGCTCTGCTTGGCCTGCGCGGCGACGGGGCTCTTGGCCAGCTCCGGATCGGGCGCGGGCACGGAGGTGATGGGCTCGTTGGAGAAGGGCGAGAAGACCTGGGGCAGGCCGTTCTGCGCGAGCACCGAGGAGAAGTTGGTGAACCAGGTGTTGGCCATCTCGGGCATCACCCGGGAGATGCCCTGGAGCACCCGCGAGTCGCGCACCTCCTTGCCGAGCGTGGGCAGCGACGTACCGGCGAGGGCGGCGCCGATCAGCCAGGCGACCAGCAGCATCGCGAGCACGTTGACGAGCGCGCCGCCCGCCGCGTCGAGGGCGCGCGCGGGGTTCCAGGTGATGTGCTGCCGCAGCTTGTTGCCCAGATGCGTGGTGCCCGCCTGGCCGACGGAGGCCAGGACGATGACGATGACCACCGCCACCACGACACCGAACGTGCCGGGAGAGGCCCCGTCGGAGACGGCCTTCCAGACGACGGGAAGCACGAGGATGCCGACGAGCCCGCCCCCGAGAAACCCGACAACGGACAGCACACCGACGACGAAACCCTGGCGATAACCGACGGCCGCGAACCACACGGCGGCCAGCCACAGCACGATGTCCAGCACATTCACGAGAGCCACCGTCTCATGCGTGCCAGTCGAGCGGGACACGCTTCTCGCGGTCCCACGGGCGCTCCCATCCGGCGTAGTGCAGAATCCGGTCGATCACCCCGGCCGTGAACCCCCAGACGAGCGCGTTTCCGACGGTGAAGGCGGGCCCCCTGTGGCCCGAGGGGTGGACGGACGTGGCGCGGTTGGCCGGGTCCGTCAGCTCGGCGACCGGCACCGTGAACACGCGCGCGGTCTCGGCCGGGTCCACGGGCGCGACGGGCGTGGGCTCGCGCCACCAGCCCAGCACGGGCGTGACGACGAAGCCGCTGACGGGGATGTAGAGCGCGGGGAGCGTCGCGAAGATCCGCACCCCGGCCGGATCGAGCCCGGTCTCCTCCTCCGCCTCGCGCAGCGCGGCACGCAGCGGGCCCTCGCCGAGCGGGTCGCCGTCCTCGGGGTCGAGCGCGCCGCCGGGGAAGGAGGGCTGGCCCGCGTGGGAGCGCAGGCTGGAGGCCCGCTCCATGAGCAGCAGCTCGGGGCCGCGCGGGCCCTCGCCGAAGAGCACGAGGACGGCCGAGGGGCGCCCGCCGCCGTCCGCGGGCGGCAGGAACCTGCTCAGTTGCTCGGGCGCGACGGTGCGGGCCGCTCGGGCCACGGGGGCCAGCCAGCCGGGCAGGTCCCGGTCGCTGACCTCGACGTCGCCCAGGGCACCCACGTCGGCCGGAGAGCGGCCGGGCCCGTGGCCGTCGCGGCCGTCACCGGGACCGGCGCCGGGGCTGTGCGGGCCGTCCGACGGGCCGTGCATGCCGTACGTGCCGTGCGTGCCGTCGTGCGCGGAACGGGGGCGGGCTCCGCTCACTCGGCGGCTCCGGCGCCCGCTGAGGCGGACACGGAGACGACGGTGGACGCGGAGGCGGCGGAGGCGGTCGTGGACGCGCCGAGGGGCGGCGCGGGCGGCCCTGGGAAGTCGGCCGGGGGCTTGAGACGCTGCCCCGGCTGCCCCGCCATCTCGTACTTGAGCAGCTTCTTCGCCTTCTCCGGGTCCATCTCGCCCTCGCCGTACGACGGGCACAGATGCGTGATCGGGCAGGCACCGCAGGCGGGCTTGCGCGAGTGGCAGATGCGGCGGCCGTGGAAGATCGTCCGGTGCGAGAACATCGTCCACTCGCTCTTCGGAAGGATGTCGGCGATCTCCGCCTCCACCTTCACCGGATCGGTCTGCTCCGTCAGCCGCCAGCGCCGCACGAGCCGCCCGAAGTGGGTGTCCACCGTCAGCCCGGGGACCCCGAACGCGTTGCCCAGCACGACGAAGGCGGTCTTACGGCCCACACCGGGCAGCTTGACCAGCTCTTCTATGGTCCCGGGCACCTCGCCGCCGAACTCGTCCCGCAGCCCGGCCGAGAGCCCGAGCAGGGACTTCGCCTTGGCGCGGAAGAAGCCCGTGGGCCTGAGCAGCTCTTCGAGGCGCTCGGGCTCTGCCGCCGCCATGTCCTCGGGGGTGGGGTAGGCGGCGAAGAGCGCCGGCGTCGTCTGGTTGACCCGCAGGTCCGTGGTCTGGGCCGAGAGGACGGTGGCGACGAGCAGCTCGAAGGGGTTCTCGAAGTCCAGCTCGGGGTGTGCGTAGTAGTACACCTCGGCCAGCTCGCGGTTGATGCGGCGCGCCCGGCGCACGATCGTGGCCCGCGACTCGGGCTTCGCGGCCTTCACCGGCTTGGCCGCCTTCGCGGGGGTCTTCTTCGCGGCGGTCCTCTTCGCGGGGGCCGCCTTCTTGGCCGGAGCCGCCGCCTTCTTCGCGGGAGCGGTCTTCTTCGCGCCGACGGCCTTCTTCGCGGAGGTGGTCTTCTTGGCCGGGGCGGCCTTCTTGGCGTTTTCGCTGGCCGGAGCCGTCTTCTTCACCGACGCGGACTTCTTCGCGGGCTTACGGGCCCCCTGATCGGCGGCACTCTTCGCCACGCTTGCCCCTTTTGCCTGTTCTGCGGGCGCGTGTTCGCCCACAGCGGAATCTTCCTTCGCCGTCACCCGCCCGGCCCCCTTCTCCGTGCGCTCACCGGGGTATTGGACACTCGGCCAGACTAAAGGGGACCACCGACATTCGCCCCGCACGAAGGCAATTAACGGTCCAATCGGCCCCCTGCCGTAGGGGCTGTGCGTCACGTGCGTCAAACTTGTGATTGATCGCACTGTTTTACCGTCCGGCATCATGGGACCGACGCACTCCATGGGCAGGTCGACAAGGAGAGAACTCGTGGACGACGTTCTGCGGCGCGCGCCGCTCTTCGCGGCGCTCGATGAGGAGCAGGCCGCTGAGCTGCGCGCCTCCATGACCGAGACGACGCTCGCCCGCGGGGAGGCCCTGTTCCACGAGGGTGACCCGGGCGACCGTCTTTATGTGGTCACCGAGGGCAAGGTGAAGCTGCACCGCACCTCCCCCGATGGCCGCGAGAACATGCTGGCCGTACTCGGGCCGGGTGAGCTCATTGGCGAGCTCTCCCTCTTCGACCCGGGTCCACGGACGGCGACCGCCTCCGCGCTCACCGAGGTCAAACTGCTCGGACTGGGCCACGGCGACCTTCAGCCCTGGCTGAATGCGCGCCCGGAGGTCGCCTCCGCGCTGCTGCGGGCCATCGCCCGCCGTCTGCGGCGCACCAACGACTCCATGTCCGACCTGGTCTTCTCCGACGTTCCGGGGCGAGTGGCGAAGCAGCTCCTCGACCTGTCGCGCCGCTTCGGAGTCCAGTCGGAGGAAGGCATCCACGTCGTCCACGACCTCACTCAGGAGGAGCTGGCCCAGTTGGTCGGCGCCTCCCGCGAGACGGTCAACAAGGCGCTCGCCGACTTCGCGGGCCGCGGCTGGCTCCGTCTTGAGGCCCGCGCCGTGATCCTGCTCGACATCGAGCGGCTGGCGAAGCGCTCGCGCTGACCTGATCCGGTCACATAGGACGTAGGTAAGGGGCGCCCTCCTGGGAGGGCGCCCCTTACTTCTGCCTACTGGTGCGCGCGTCCGTGCGGGCGGGCGGCTCCGCCCCCGGCACGCGGGCCTCAGATCAGCCCGTGCTCCCCCAGATAGTCGAGCTGCGCCTTCACGGACAGCTCGGCGGCCGGCCACAGCGACCGGTCCACGTCCGCGTAGACGTGCGCGACGACCTCGGACGAGGTGACGTACCCGTTCTCCACGGCCGTCTCCACCTGGGCCAGCCGCTTGGCGCGGTGCGCGAGGTAGAAGTCGATGGCGCCCTGCGCGTCGTCCAGCACGGGACCGTGGCCCGGCAGCACCGTGCCGACGCCGTCGTCCACCGTCAGCGAGCGCAGGCGGCGCAGGGAGTCCAGGTAGTCGCCGAGCCGCCCGTCGGGGTGCGCGACGACGGTGGTGCCCCGCCCCAGGACCGTGTCGCCGGTCAGCACGGCCGCGTCGGCCGGTACGTGGAAGCAGAGCGAGTCGGCGGTGTGCCCCGGAGTGGGCACGACGCGCAGCTCCAGGCCGCCCGTGGTCACGACGTCCCCCGCGGCCAGCCCCTCGTCGCCCAGCCGCATGGCGGGGTCCAGGGCCCGTACGGACGTGCCCGTCAGCTCGGCGAAGCGGGCCGCGCCGTCCGAGTGGTCCGGGTGGCCGTGGGTCAGCAGGGTGAGCGCCACCCGCCGCCCGGCGCGCTCGGCCGTCGCGACGACGTCCTTGAGGTGCGCCTCGTCCAGGGGGCCGGGATCGATGACGACGGCGACGTCGGAATCGGGCTCGGCGACGATCCAGGTGTTGGTGCCGTCGAGCGTCATGGGCGACGGGTTGGGCGCGAGGACGCAGGTGGCGCGCGCGGTGCCCATCCCGGTGAGCGCACCGCCCCGCGGCTGTCCTGGCAGTGCGGCGGCGTCGGTCATGCGGTCCCGTTCCTCGTCGTGTCGCCAGGGCCTTCCCCGCCCGTACCGGCTTCCGCACCGGAGGCGTGCGTCCGCACCCGCTTCGTGAACTCGTCGTGCCCCGGCCAGCTCAGCACGATCTCGTCGCCCTCCATGCGCGCCTTCGCGAGCACGGGCGTCAGATCCCGGTGCGCCGAGGCGGCGAGCACCTCGTCGACCGTCCCGTAGGGGATCAGTTCGCGCAGCGTCGCGATCGTCGGCGGCATCATCAGCAGCTCGCCCCTGTCGTAGCCGTCGGCCGCGTCGGCCGGCCGGGTCCACACGGTGCGGTCGGCCTCCGTCGAGGCGTTGCGGGTGCGCTGGCCCTCGGGGAGCGCGGCGACGAAGAACCAGGTGTCGAAGCGGCGCCGCTCGAACTCCGGGGTGATCCAGTGCGCCCAGCCGCCCAGCAGATCACCGCGCAGCACGAGCCCGCGCCGGGCGAGCAGATCGGCGAAGGACAGCTCGTGCGCGACGAGCGCCGCCCTGTCCGCCTCCCAGTCCTCGCCCGTCGTGTCGACGACGACCGTCTCCGGGTCGGGGCCCGCGAGCAGGACGCCGGACTCCTCGAAGGTCTCGCGGACGGCGGCGCAGACGATGGACTGGGCCGTGGCCTCGTCCGTACGGAAGCGCTCGGCCCACTCCGCGCGCGTCGGGCCCGCCCAGCCGAGGTCACGCTGGTCGCTCTGGTCGCGCGCGTCGACGGAGCCGCCCGGATACGCGTACGCGCCTCCGGCGAAGGCCATGGAGGCGCGTCTGCGCAGCATGTGGACGACGGGGCCCGAGTCGGTGTCCCGGAGGAGCATGACGGTCGCGGCCCGCCGCGGCGGCACGGGAGTGATCTCCCCCGCGGCGAGGGCCCGGATGCGCTCCGGCCACTCCTGCGGGTACCACTGGCCGTTGGTGGTGGACGACATGGGCGGATGCTACGGGTCCCCGCGCCGATGTTCGAGGGGGACTCCGTCCCGTCGCTGCGGGAGGCCGTCACCCGTACGGTCCCCGGAGGGACGCCGTAACCGGAACCCGAACCGGAACCGGGTCCAAACCCGTAACCGGAACCGGCCGTACGGTCCGTCAGCCCGCCGGTCCGGCAGCCCCGGTCCGTCAGTCCGTCAGCTCGACCTGGATCTCGACCTCGACGGGCGCGTCCATCGGCAGCACCGCGACGCCGACCGCGCTGCGCGCGTGCACGCCCTTGTCGCCGAGGACCTCGCCCAGCAGCTCGCTCGCGCCGTTGATGACGCCCGGCTGGCCCGTGAAGTCCGGGGCAGAGGCGACAAAGCCCGTGACCTTGACGACGCGCGCGACGCGGTCCAGGTCACCGGCGACGGATTTGACCGCGGCGAGGGCGTTGAGCGCACAGGTGCGCGCCAGCTCCTTCGCCTCCTCCGGGGTGACCTCGCCGCCGACCTTGCCGGTCAACGGCAGCTCGCCCGCCACCAGCGGGACCTGGCCCGCGGTGTAGACGTACGGGCCGCTGCGCAGCGCCGGTACGTACGCGCCCGCCGGGGTGGCGACCTCGGGCAGGGTCAGGCCCAGCTCGGCCAGCCTGTCCTCGGCCGCGCTCACTGCTTCTCCCGCTTGAGGTACGCCACGAGCTGCTCGGGGTTGTTCGGTCCCGGCACGACCTGGACCAGCTCCCAGCCGTCCTCGCCCCAGGTGTCCAGAATCTGCTTGGTCGCGTGCACCAGCAGGGGCACGGTCGCGTATTCCCACTTCGTCATGGTGCCGAGCGTAGCCCGTCGCCCCGGTGGTTAGGCTCCCGGGCGTGAGCAGGCTGCATGTTGTCACGGGCAAGGGCGGGACCGGGAAGACGACGGTCGCCGCCGCACTCGCACTGGCGCTCGCCGAGGAGGGGCAGCGCACGCTGCTCGTCGAGGTCGAGGGGCGCCAGGGGATCGCGCAGCTCTTCGAGACGGAGGCACTGCCCTACGAGGAGCGCAAGATCGCGGTCTCACACGGCGGAGGGGAGGTGTACGCCCTGGCCATCGATCCCGAGAAGGCGCTGCTCGACTATCTCCAGATGTTCTACAAGCTGGGCAGCGCGGGCAGGGCGCTGAAGAAGCTCGGCGCCATCGACTTCGCCACCACGATCGCGCCGGGGCTGCGCGACGTACTGCTGACGGGGAAGGCGTGCGAGGCCGTACGCCGCAAGGACAAGCGCGACCGGCGCGTGTACGACGCCGTGGTCATGGACGCGCCGCCCACGGGGCGCATCACCCGCTTCCTGGGCGTCAACGAGGAGGTCGCCGACCTCGCGAAGGTCGGCCCCGTCCACAACCAGGCCCAGGCGGTGATGCGGGTGCTGAAGTCCCCGGAGACCGCGGTGCACCTGGTGACGCTCCTGGAGGAGATGCCCGTCCAGGAGACCGTCGACGGGGTGGCCGAGCTGCGGGGCGCCGGGCTCCCGGTCGGCTCCGTCATCGTCAACATGGTGCGCCCGCACCTGCTGGACCAGGACCTCGTGGCAGCGGCCGACGGGCGCCGCGAGGAGATATCCGAGGCCCTCGCGCAGGCGGGCCTCGCCCAGGGCGGCGCCCTCGTGCGGCCCCTGCTCGACCAGGCGCACGCCCACGCGGAGCGCGTCGCGCTGGAGCGCGCGCAGCGCAGCGAGCTGGAGAAGCTGGGGCTGCCGGTGCACGAGCTGGGGCTGCTCGCCGACGGCGTCGAGCTGGCGGGCCTGTACCAGCTCTCCGCCGAGCTGCGCGACCAGTGGCCACACAAGGAGGCTGCATGACACCCGCGACCCCCGCGACACCACACAAGGAGCACGGGGAGCACAAGGAGCACAAGGAGGCCGCTTCGGGAGCCCTCCAGGAACCCCGGCTGGACGTCGATCCCCTGGTGGACGACCCGCGGACCCGGATCGTGGTCTGCTGCGGCTCGGGCGGCGTCGGCAAGACGACGACGGCGGCTGCCCTGGGCGTACGGGCGGCCGAGCGCGGCAGGAAGGTCGTGGTCCTCACCATCGACCCGGCCCGCCGCCTGGCCCAGTCGATGGGTCTCAGCGAGCTGGACAACACCCCGCGCAAGGTCCCCGGGGTGGACGAGTCGGCGGGCGGCGAACTGCACGCCATGATGCTCGACATGAAGCGGACCTTCGACGAGATCGTCGAGGCACACGCCGACCAGGACCGCGCCCGCGCCATCCTGGGCAACCCCTTCTACCAGTCCCTGTCCGCCGGCTTCGCCGGTACGCAGGAGTACATGGCGATGGAGAAGCTGGGGCAGTTGCGGGCCCAGGACACGTGGGACCTGATCGTCGTGGACACCCCGCCCTCGCGCTCGGCGCTGGACTTCCTGGACGCCCCGAAGCGGCTCGGTTCGTTCCTGGACGGGAGGTTCATCAAGCTGCTGATGGCCCCGGCGAAGGTCGGCGGCAAGGCGGGCATGAAGTTCGTCAACCTCGGCATGGCCGGGCTCTCGATGTTCACCGGCGCGCTGAACAAGCTGCTGGGCGCCGGGCTGCTCAGCGACGTGCAGACCTTCGTGGCCGCGATGGACACCATGTTCGGCGGCTTCCGCACCCGCGCCGACGCCACCTACCGGCTGCTCCAGGCCCCCGGCACAGCCTTCCTGGTGGTCGCGGCGCCCGAGCGGGACGCGCTGCGCGAGGCCGCCTACTTCGTGGAGCGGCTGGCCGCCGACGACATGCCGCTGGCCGGTCTCGTCCTCAACCGCATGCACGGCAGCGAGGCGTCGCGGCTGAGCGCGGAGCGGGCACTGGCCGCCGCGGAAAATCTTGAAGAGGGCGGCATTGTGGATCTCGGCCACGGGAATGGTGAGGGGCACAGCGTCCCGTCGGCCGCTCCCGAGGGCGACTCCCCCCGCCCCGGAGCCCGTCAGACCGACGACGCGGTGGACGACGAGGAGACACACGCAGACGAGGGGACACACGCATCCGCCGTCTCCGCACACGCACACGCGTCCGCGCAGCAGCTCGCCGCGGGCCTGCTGCGCCTGCACGCGGAGCGCATGCGGCTGCTGGCCCGTGAACGGCGCACGCGCGACCGCTTCGCCGCGCTGCATCCTGAAGTGCCCGTCGTGGAGGTGGGCGCACTGCCGGGGGACGTGCACGACCTGGCGGGGCTGCGTGCCATCGGCGACCGCCTGGCCCGTCAATCGCGCTCGGAGGACCGGCCCGACCGGCCGGATCACCCCGCCACGGCGTAGTCCTCTTCCTCGTCGTCGAGACCGACGTCGACGGGGAGCACGCCCGTGTCGCGCTCGTACTCCGTACGCGCCGTCTCCAGGAGGCGTCGCCACGAGGTGACCGTCGGGCGCCTGCGCAGGAGTGCCCTGCGCTCGCGCTCCGTCATGCCACCCCAGACACCGAACTCCACGCGGTTGTCGAGGGCGTCGGCCAGGCACTCCGTACGCACCGGACATCCGGTGCAGACCGCCTTGGCGCGGTTCTGGGCCGCCCCTTGTACGAACAGTTCATCCGGATCGGTCGTGCGGCAGGCTGCCTGCGCACTCCAGTCGGTTACCCAGCTCATAGCCGGTGCCGTCCTCTCCCGAATCGAGGCTCCCCCACGGCGGTGAACGGCATATTCACCGTTGCCAGTTGAGGACGTTACGGAAGCGGGGCAGGGCGCAACACCCCCTTCGGGCCCAATCTTGAATGGCCCGAACGGACTATGCGTATGCGGCAGATCACCCAACGGAGTGAGCCGGTGACATAAAAGTCTTATGGGGTGGGACGGGACAGTTCGACTCCGCCAAACGGAACGCGCGGCTAGCGCATACCGACAGTTCACGCCATTACGGACACTTCTCATCACTCACTGGAGTGACTAGGAAGATGTGACGAAGGGAGGCCGATGTGACAGGTGTGGAGGGGTGAACATCCGACAGCCTAGGCGAACAGATGGTCCCCTGTCCGGGGATTCGACACGTAGGCTGCCCCTCATGGGTAAGAAGCGCTCGGGCGGAGGGCTGTCAGGGCCGCAGCAAGCCGCCAAGTTCGTCGGGGTCAGCGTGCTCGCCGGTGCCGTGCTGGCGGGGATCGCGCTGCCAGCGGCCGGTGGCCTGGGGCTCGCGGCGAAGGGGACCGTCGAGGGATTCGACGAGATCCCCGCCAACCTCAAGCGCCCCCCGCTCAGCCAGCGCACCACCATCCTGGACGCGGACGGCGGGGAGATCGCCAAGGTCTACTCGCGCGACCGCACCGTGGTGGATCTCGACGACATCGCGCCTTCCATGCGCAAGGCCATCGTCGCCATCGAGGACGCGCGCTTCTACAAGCACGGCGCCATCGACCTCAAGGGTGTGCTCCGCGCCGTCAACCGGAACGCCCAGCAGGGCCAGGTCCAGGAGGGCGCCTCCACCCTGACCCAGCAGTACGTCAAGAACGTCTTCGTGGAGGAGGCCGGGAACGACCCCGACAAGGTCGCCCAGGCCACCCAGCAGACGATCGGGCGGAAGATCAAGGAGCTGAAGTACGCGATACAGGTCGAGGAGACGCTCGGGAAGAAGCGGATCCTGGAGAACTACCTGAACATCACGTTCTTCGGCCAGCAGGCATACGGCGTCGAGGCCGCGGCCCAGCGCTATTTCTCCAAGCCCGCCAAGGACCTCGCACTGGAGGAGTCGGCGCTGCTCGCCGGCATCGTCCAGTCCCCCAGCAGATGGGACCCGATAAACAACGAGGAGGAGGCCAAGAAGCGGCGCGACACCGTGCTCGCCCGCATGGCCGACCTCGGCGACATCACCAAGGCGGAGGCCGCAGAGGCCAAGAAGAAGCCCATCGACCTGAAGGTCAGCACCCCCGAGAACGGCTGCATCACCGCCGTCAAGGGCGGCGGGTTCTTCTGCGACTACGTACGCGAGGTCTTCCTCAACGACGAGACCTTCGGCAAGACCCGCAAGGCGCGCTCCAAGCGCTGGGACCAGGGCGGTCTGACGATAAAGACCACCATGGAACCGCAGGCGCAGGAGTCGATCCAGGCGTCGATCGAGCAGCACGTCAACAAGTCGGACAAGGTCGCCACCGCCGCGGCCATCGTCGAGCCGGGCACCGGCAAGATCCTCGGGATGGGCCAGTCCCGGCCGTACGGCTACAAGAAGAACGAGACGGAGATGAACCTGGCCGTCGACGGCGACATGGGCGGCGGGGCCGGTTACCAGCCGGGCTCCACCTTCAAGCCCGTGATCGCCGCTGCGGCCCTGGACAGGGGCACCAGCCCCTACAAGCGCTACGCCTCCCCGTACCGCATGCAGTACCCGTCGCCCGTCAACACCTGCAAGGGCAAATGGAGCGGCAGCGCGCCCGTCGAGAACGAGAACCGCTCGGAGGTCGGCCCGTACCGCATGAAGGAGGCGACCGCGAAGTCGGTCAACACCTACTACGTCTCCCTGATCAGCGACATCGGCGTCTGCCCGGTCACCACCCTGGCCAAGAAGATGGGCATCGAGCGCGCCGACGGCAAGGAGATGGACCAGGTCCCCTCCATCAGCCTCGGCACCCAGGAGGTCTCGCCGCTGACGATGGCCGAGGGCTACGCCACCTTCGCGAACAGGGGCGTGCACTGCACGTCGATCGCCATCGAGTCGATCACGGACGCGCGCGGCAAGAAGCTGCCCGTGCCGAAGACGAAGTGCAAGCGGGCGATGACGACGAAGACGGCGGACACCGTCAGCTCCCTGCTGCGGGGCGTGGTCGAGGACGGCACGGGCAAGAAGGCCGGTCTGACCGGACGCGACAGCGCGGGCAAGACGGGCACGACCGACCAGCGCTACGCCGCCTGGTTCGTCGGCTACACCCCGAACATGTCCGGCGCCGTCTGGGTCGGCGACCCCGCACACCGCACCCAGATGACCGACATCACCATCGGCGGCGAGTACCACGACAAGGTCTTCGGCGGCGAGGTCCCGGGCCCGATCTGGCGCGACGCGATGACCGGAGCGCTGTCGGGGAAGCCCGCGCCCAAGTTCAAGGGCTCGGCCATCAAGGACGACAAGAAGGGCAGCAGCCGCGACAAGACCCCGGACAGCGGCCGCGACGACGATGACGACGGCGGCGCGGCGGACGACAAGCCGCCCGCCGAGAAGCCCGAGGACCCGTGGCCCGACGTCAGCATCCCGCCGGACGTCATCGGCGGCGGTGGCAACGGCGGCGCCGACGGCGGCCCGGGTGGCGGCTGGGACATCGGCGGCAACGGCAATGGCAACGGCAACGGGGGCTGGCGCTAGCCGCTGACCGCTGGGCACTGACCGCAGGGCGGGTGCGCGGGCGGAGGGGCCGAGCCGTGCCGCTTCCGCCCCCGCTCCGGGCACGGCACGTAAGTAAGGGGCACCCTCAAGAGGAGGGTGCCCCTTACTCATGCGGCGGGGTGCGGGGGCCGTGCCCTGGGAGGGTGGACCGTACGGGAGGAGGCGAACCCCGTCCCGTACCCGGAACCAGCCCGCGAGGTAGCCGGAACTAGCCCGCGAGCTGCTTCTTGACCGTGGCGGCCACCCGGCCGCCCTCCGCCCGGCCCGCCACCTTCGGGTTGACGATCTTCATGACGGCACCCATGGCCCGCGGCCCCTCGGCGCCGCCCGCCTTCGCCTCGGCAACCGCCTCGGCGACGATCGCGTCGAGCTCCTCGTCCCCGAGCTGCTGGGGCAGGTAGTCCGCGAGCACCTCGCCCTCGGCCCGCTCCCGCTCGGCCTGCTCGGCACGGCCGCCGCCCGCGAAAGCCTCGGCGGCCTCGCGCCGCTTCTTCGCCTCGCGCGTGATCACCTGCTGGACCTCGTCGTCGGAGAGTTCGCGCGCCTCCTTGCCCGCGACCTCCTCCTTGGTGATCGCGGTGAGGGTCATACGGAGGGTCGCGGAGCGCAGTTCGTCGCGCCCCTTGATCGCTGCGGTGAGGTCGTCCTGGAGCCGGGACTTGAGCGTGGTCATGCCCATAAGGATGCCAGCAAGCCTGTCGGTCACCCACCGCATTGTGCTCGCCACGTCTGCGACGATGGACCCATGCGTGCGCGATACGGAGTACCTCTCGCAATGACGGCTCTCGGCGCGGCCTGCGTCGGCTACGCGGCAGGGGTGGAGGCCCGCTCCTTCCGCCTGCGGAGAGTGACCGTGCCCGTACTGCCGCGGGGCATGCACGATCTGCGGCTGCTCCAGGTCTCCGACATCCACATGGTCAGCGGGCAGAACAAGAAGCGGCGCTGGCTCCAGTCCCTCGCCGGTCTCCGCCCCGACTTCGTGATCAACACCGGCGACAACCTCTCCGACACCGAGGGCGTGCCCGAGGTGCTGGACGCGCTGGGGCCGCTGATGGAGTTCCCCGGTGCGTACGTCTTCGGCTCCAACGACTACTACGGGCCGAAGCCGAAGAATCCCGCCAAGTACCTGCTGGAGAAGGCGACCGGCCGGCACGGGCTGAACGGGAACGCGCCCGTGGTGGGCGCCGTCCACAACCCGTGGGAGGGCATGCAGGACGCGTTCGACGCGGCGGGCTGGGTCGGGCTCTCCAACACCCGCGGCCGC
Organism: Streptomyces daliensis; assembly: GCF_054782395.1. Classification (NCBI taxonomy): domain Bacteria; kingdom Bacillati; phylum Actinomycetota; class Actinomycetes; order Kitasatosporales; family Streptomycetaceae; genus Streptomyces; species Streptomyces daliensis. Next base: position 99,567 of record NZ_BAAGSO010000009.1, read on the forward strand.
CTCAAGCTCGACGGCGGCCAGGAGATCGCCCTCACCGGGCTCGACGATCCGCACATCAAGCGCGACCGCTACGCCGAGGTCGCGGGCGGGCCCGAGACGGACGCCGACCTCTCCCTGGCCGTGGTCCACGCCCCGTACCTGCGCGTCCTGGACGCCTTCACCGCCGACCGCTACCCCCTGATCCTCGCGGGCCACACCCACGGCGGCCAGGTCTGCATCCCCTTCTACGGTGCGCTGGTCACCAACTGCGACCTGGACACGGACCGCGTGAAGGGCCTCTCCCACCACCGCGCGGGCGGCCACACCTCCTACCTCCACGTCTCCGCGGGCTGCGGCGCGAACCGCTACACCCCGGTCCGCTTCGCCTGCCCACCGGAGGCGACGCTGCTGACGCTGACGGCCCGCGAGTAAGGGGGACCCGGCCCCCGCAAACCGGATTTCGCCTCAGCGCTCACCTGGGCTAAAGTAGTCCTCGTTGCTTCGGGGTGTAGCGCAGCTTGGCAGCGCGCTTCGTTCGGGACGAAGAGGTCGTGGGTTCAAATCCCGCCACCCCGACAGAGGAAACACCAGGTCAGGGGCCTGATCCGCATCGCGGGTCGGGTCCCTGAGTGGTTCCGGGGACCATTTTGGGAGCCATTTGGGAGCCGAGTTCTTGATCCGGCTCCCAAGCTGCTCCCGGGCATACCTGTCACACACCAGCGTCCGGCCATTGCCACACGGTCGCTTCGACATCGGTGTCACGTAGGCCCCTAAGCTTCACCTCAGCTGTCGCCTCGACCTCGAAGAAGCGCAACGGATCGGGGATGATCCGGAGCGTCGGGGTCCCCCGGCCCTCTTCGAGGTTCGAGGCGATGACGAGCGAGTAGTTACTCCCCTCCGCCAGCGCACGCGTGAGTTCGGCGCCGGTGAGGGTGACTTCGGCGGGCTCTGGACCACCGTGTGCCTTGATCTCGTAGAAGTGGTCCACCGAATCGACAGCGTCCGCACCCAGCCTCATCAGACCTCGCTGATCTTCCAGTGTCCGTCCCTGCTCGTGAAGAATCCGCGTAAGCAGTTCCAGGACGATCTTCTCCTTGTCCCGGTCCTGGTAGCCGAGCGGTCCAGAACGCTCTTTGGGCGCGGCTCCGCCCCGGCGCGGTTGCGGAAGTGAGGCGGCGTGTCGCGTTCCCGAGGAGGACGCGGAGCGAGGCTGCGACGAGGCGGTGATGCGGGTGGCCTGCGGGGTACGCACCTGTAGTTCGGCCAGAGAGACCAGTTTGCGGCGTTCAGCCATTGGCGGGGCAGGTGGCGACGCCAGGTCGGGCGGCGTAGGAGCCGATGGAGGCGCCGGGGCCAGCGGAGGCAACGGGACTTTCGTGGGCGGGTTCACTGGGCCACGCGACCCAGTCGGAGCCGTGGGGCTCAAAGGCTGCGACAGTTCCCGCTCACGCAACTGCGAGTTCAAACGCTCGCGGTCCTCGTGATCTTGCTGGTGGGACGGGACCAGCGGGGCGGCGGGGGCGGCCCGCAGCACATCCATTTCCCAGAGATCGCGCCAGCGATGCCCGACGTGAGCCCGCTCCGCCGAAAAGAGCGAGGCTACGGCCAGCCCTCCACCCCGAGCGGTGCCCAGAGCCTCGGGGCCAGTGAGAAAGAGCGTTTTGGCTTCGCGGTCAATGTGTGCGTCGACCGCGATCTCGATCGCCTCATGCCCCTCGCCCAGGTTCAGCTGGATCCTCAGCCCTGGCAAGACCCGTACCTCAAGCTCCATCAGCCATGCCCAGCCGGTGAACACCTCCGCAGCAGCCGGTTCATCCCGTACGAGAGTGTCCTGCAGGCTGGTTACCGCCCGTCGGAAGTCATCCGTGAGCCGGTGATCAGGGCGCGCGCCATCAGGGGTGACGACGCATGCGTCGGACGCCTCCACCCTGTGCACCTTGAGGAGATCCAACAGGCCGATGAATTGCTGCAGATCTCCGCCTGGCTGCCAAACGGGCATGCGCTCACCGACGGTACGCGCGATGACGGGGTGGTCCACCGCGTAGACGGGCCGGTTCTTCGTCCAGCCGTAGGTGGTGCGCAGTGGCAGCCAGCGGAGCTTGGAACGCAGGCCGAGAGAGACTGGGCCTTGAGCCGAAGTGACCGTGTCGGCCAGAGACCTCAGTGCCTCCAGCATCACGCGTTGCTGCTCGTCCTGAGGATGGGCTCCGGACCGCGCAATCTCCTTCAGCACGTCAACGAGGTCCTCGCACCTCGGCTCTTCGATCCACAAGGCGTCCCACAGCGGGTTCAACTCGGGGTCAGGGATGGTGAAGGGCCGAAAGCCGCGGAGGACCGTGGGCCCCCGGAAGCAGTCGTCTGCCCGCTGCCATCCCTGGTCTGCGAGCACGAAGTCCCTGCCGCTGAAGGCATCCCGGACCTTCTTGCGTAGCTCGCTGCGGGACGTGCCGGCCGCCTCATTCTTCAGCCGCCCGGCCAGCGCCTGATAGACGAGATAGACCTCGGCCCTGAGACTGTCGTCCACCGGGCCGGGAGCCGTGGAGCGCTCGCGCAGTTCCCGCAAACGATTGATCAGCTGCGGTACGTCGGGGTCCCCCTTCACCCCCAGAGCGGTCAGGACATCGATTCGGTTTGACACAGCCTGATGGATCGCAGGGTGCAGATAGCCCGGATCGTCCTGGCCGTAGAGAGCCTGTGCGTCGCGTGTGCACAAGTGTGCCCGCCCCGGTGTACGAAGGTTCCCGCTGCTGTCCTCCAGCCAGGCGGTCTCCCGGAGCCGCCACACCCAGAGAGCTGCCGTCTGGCCACGCACAATCCACCGGTAGTGCCCCTCTGCGGCCTGTACCTCCGCTTCTTCAGAGGTGATCATGCCTGGCTTGCCGAGCGTCTGGAGCAAGGCCGCAGAACGACGCCTGCGCTCCTGCAGGTTCGGCTCAGCGATGATGTGTTGCACCACAGCATCCAGCTCCGGGCTGATGCGGTCGTCCAGGGTGTAATGCGCGTTCAGCCGACGCAGTTTCCCAGTGCGGGCAGCTGGCGATAGGAGGCAGTGACGTGACAGGCCGACCCGGGCGTCCGTCTCGTACTCCTTCGTCTCCCAGCTTGACTGGACCTCCTTGATCCTGGGTACATCCGCCACCCCGAGAAGGCGCAGGAACGCCGTTCGGCTCAACCCGCACTCTGCTTTGGACCCCAAGGTGCGCGCATAGGAGCGGTGCACCCAGTGGATGCCAGGAGTCTTTCCCGCGGCGGCGGGGAAGCGATCTCCTTCAGTGCTCTGCAGCGCGAGGGGCAGGTAGGCGTGTGCGGGCTGAACCTTGCACGGCTTCTCGTTGCCCTCGGAGTCGTACGTGTAGCCGTCAAGGAGTACTGCCTGTCCGATACCGGGACCGAGTCGCTCACGCACTTTCGCCGATACTTCCCCCAAAGCCATCTGGATGGACGCGAGTTGCTCGATTCCGCAGCCCGCTTCACCGCCGATTCGTTTGCCTGCACGCCCCATCCGCTCGATACGGCGCAGAACGGCCGCGGTGTCATCGCGCCGTACGAGATAGTCCTGCTTCCTCAGCCAGTCGAGAACGCGGTGGGACCACTGCGACTCCCGCGCGTAGCTCCCATGTAGGTCAACGACGATGCTCAGCGCATCCAGCGGGCCGGCACCGCGCGGTCCAGCGTCCTGGTGCTCGGCGAACGCGAGGCCGACTGCTGTCGGCTGCAGACGCCGCCCGTCAGCTGTGATGACACAGGGTCGGCTCCGCACCAGGTAGCCGAGGTCCGCCTCGATGGCGGCCGCCGTCAGGCGGATGGTCTTGTCGATGTCGTACTCGGTGTCGTCGAGCGAGAGAAACGCGTCATGGACCCGCACTTCTTCAGCGAGTTCTGCGGTGCCTTCACCACGCCAGTCGGTAAGGACTTCGCGCCACTGGTTGGCTTCGTCGCGAGCGCACTTCGGAAAGGTAGCCGGCAACCCGGCCAGTCGCGCGATGTCCTCATCGTCCAGTACCCCTGAGAGCTGCTGCTCCTCAACGGCGAGCGCCGAGAGTGGCTCCCTGGCCCCGTCGGGGCATGGCAGTGAGAGCCGGGATGCCAACCAGGTGCGGGAGCGGTCGACCAGAGCCGCACGGATGCTGTCCTGTAGTCGGGTGGGTGCCGAGGGATCCGAGAGTGACGGCAGCGGCACAAGGTGCCAAGCCGAGGGTTCCACTTCGCTGATTACGTCGAGCACGGCACCGGCCCAGAGGTCCGCGACGAGTGGGACGAGGCCCTCGTTCCAACGGCTGGCAGCAAATCCTTCACGGCTGACGACAGGGTCGAACTGGGCGTGCACGCGAGCTGCAGTTCTCAACTCGGCCACCGGTAGCCCAGCGTGCACACACCCCAATTCGGGGCCGTGCACCGGCAGCGCAACGGCAACCGGCATGGAGGCTCCCACCGCCTTGTGCCGACGGGTGGTCGTGCCATGCGGTGCAACATCGGCGTCGTAGACCCGCCACGGTGTCCCACTGGTCGTCCGGGCTTCGCGGACCCGGACATCCGCTTCCTCACCATTGATGCGAAGCCTTCGCCGGTCGATCTCCGTCCAACTCAGCTCGAGCATCACCGACGCCGTCTCGTCATCGGCCCCCTGCTCAGCCGGACAGTCGCTGCGGGCTTCAACCCGCCTCACGTGCCGGAGGAAGAGCAAGGAACTGTCGTTCCAGGTCTCGAACCACTTGAAGAGCTCTGAGACGGACAATACGTCGGGGGCGAGAGGGATTCGGAAGACCGTCCACTCGGGCCCCACGAGCTGCTCGGGAATCACCAGCGACTCGACCGACTGAATCGACAGGTCTGCGAACCTCACGTGGAAGGGATGACAATGCACCTCCCAGGTGGTCGCCAGGGCTCGCAAGGTCGCCAGTCCGATGCCGAATCGTCCCGTGGCCTCCGCGTCGGAGCTCTTCCCGCTGAGCCACGGCAGGCCGAGCAACAGGATGTCGGCCAGTCGCACGCCCTTACCATCGTGGGCGATCAACAACTCCTCGGGGCGCCAGATGAATCGGACTTGGGAGGCCCCCATGTCATCGGCGTTCTGCACCATCTCGGACAGGACTTGCAGCCGGTCCGATGACAGGGTCTCGGCCCCCTTCTGCCCTCCCTCGGCCATCAGCCGGTAGACGCCGGGCCCATTCTGAAGGCCCTTTTCGAGAAGCCCCACCGCACGAGCGGCTTGTTCAGCGGTCTCGACGTCAATACCCGGATCCGTACGCGGATCCGACAGCAGCGCTTCCACTGCCTTGATGAGTTCCTCGTCCTCGTCCACCCCGTTCTCCTCCCCATGGGCTGTTTCCGAGAGCGCCCCCACGCCCCGGCAAAGCCTCAGGGCAGATGAAGCTCAGTCTGGCCAGGACCGACGAAATCGCGCCAAAGACCGGTACAGCAGAATCTCGAGTCGTCCTCCGGTGACAAGGCAGACCGCGCGCCACGGTCCACCGAAACACGTAGCCAACGACTGACATCACAGCCGATGAACGACCGGAATCACCTGACCCTGAGGCTCGATTGTCGGACCGGGATGCTAAAGGCGCCGGAGGCTGACGCACGCGTGCGGCGGGCCGCGATGCCGACGCGGCAATTGGCGTCGACGCTGATCCCTTCCATCAGGGCGATTCTCTTGGCCGAGTGCGGGCCGAGTCCCCCCATCAGCTGGGTTCCCTTGGCCTTGGCGATGATCTAGGAAGCCGAACTGGCTGGTCACGCCGGTTGCGCGGCTTATCCCCGGGCCTGTATGGCGCGATAGACAAGGACGTGCACCGGGCGGCGGTGCGGCCGAAGGCCATAGCAGCGCGGTCGGGCTGGTCAAGCGGTCGCGAAGATCCGGATTCGTAGCGGCATTCCGCGACTGATTCAAGAGCCCGCACTCACAAAGCCGCAGGTCAGAAGCCACGATTGAAGACGGCGAACAGCTCAGGCTGAAAGGGCACCACAGCGGCTCTCGGCAACTTCGCGAGAACTCGAATCGGCTCCCCACGCGGCGCAGTCTCCTCCGTGTCCGGGGCGCCACCGGACACGACCAGCGGACTTGCGCGGCTAACTCGCCGCCGGTCCATGGTCCCTTCATCCATTCACCGCGTGCTGCCGCACGCCCGAGAAACGAAGGTTTGCCATGCCCACCACAAACGACCACCCGGATGACCCGCAGCCGCACGGAACGCCGCCGACCGAGGCGCACACGCCGGACGAGACCCCCGCGGAGCATCCGCGCTCAGAGAACGCCCTCGCCTGGGCCACGATCGGACTGTCCACAGCCTGCTGCACCGCCGGTGTGGTCCTCTCCCTGACCGGCCACGAGGAAGTAGGTATCGCCCTCATCGCCGTCGGATCCTTGGAACGAGGCGTCAGCACCCGGAAGTAAGGCAGGGTCGTGGTGCGGGCCTCTGCTGCCGGGCTCGCCCGGTCCGGCAGCAGAGCCCAACCGCGTCTAGGTAACGCCGTGGAGAGCGAGCCTGCGCGATTGCAGAAGCTCGTTGAGCACGCACACCGGCGAGAACGAGCACATGGCAAGCCGCGCGTCCAGCGCCGCCTCCTACTGCTCGGTCAGGCCGAGCAGTAGGCGCTTGCGCATGCCTGGCGTGACATGGGTGTAGCGCGCGGAGACCGAGCCGTCGATGTGACCCATGCGTTCGTCCCTGAGCACCTTCTCGGTGCCGAGTTCGTCCATCATCGTCTGGTGACTGTGGCGGAGACCGTGGGGCGTGAGGCCCTTGGCGATGGGCAGCCAGCAGACGTCGGCCCGCTGGCTCGCGCCGCGTCCCCGTGCGGGGATGCCGGGCCACGGCTCGCCGAGGACCGGCACCGGGCGGGCCTCCTGCGGCGCCTTCTTCGGGTACCAGCCGGAGGCCGCCGGGGTGAAGAGCCAGGTGGCGAAGCCGTTGCGGCGCCAGTGGGCCGCGTGCTCCGGCGCCACGCCGCCCCTGACGAATCCGAGGTCGGCGACCGCCTGCGCGACTCGGGCCCGGGTGTCCTCCCGTACGCGGTCGGGGTGGTTGAGGACGTTGGACACCGTCCCCGTGGAGACCCCGGCGAGTCGCGCGACATCGACGAGCTTCGCGCCTTGGTGGCCGCCCGTACGCCCTGCGCCCAAGCCCCGGAAAACGTAGGTCCTGCCGTGGCAGGGACAGGGTGTCGGCTTCGTGCGGGCGATGTGGTTGAGGACCAGGGCGGAGAGCCAGTCCATCGCGTCGATGGACCGGTAGCTGTCGTCCTTGGGCGGGCAGCGCACCAGCTCGCCGGTGTCCAGCTCGTAGAGCTGCCACTCCACACGGAACATGCCGGGCCGGACGAACTCAGTCTCCAGGCCGACGATCTCGCCCCAGCGCTTGCCGGTGTAGCCCTTGAGGATGCAGGCGACGAACTCGTCGTCGCGGCCGGAGAGCAGGGCTGCCCGCTCGGCGGTCAGCAGGATGCCCAGCGCGTCGGTGATGACCTTCTCCGGGCCTCGGTTGCGTGAGCGGCCCGCGCGCTTGCCGCGCCCGCGCCGCCTGGCCGCTGGATTGGACGTGATCAGGCCCTCGTCGATCGCGTCCTCGAAGATCAGGTGGAGGGTGGAGCGCCAGGTCTTGACGCTGGAGACCGCGTAGGCGGCCTTCTCCTTCTTCTCCCACGCGTCGACGTCCGTGCGCAGGACGCCGGCGAGTGCCTTGTCCTCGAACTCGGGGAGCAGGTGCTCCTCGATGTGCCGCCGATAGTTCTGCATGGTCGAGGCGGCCAGGTCCTGGGCGGCGTACCAGCGGCTGGCGTACTCGCCGAAGGTCTCCTGGCCGAGTGCCGGGTCGCGCCAGTCGCCGCGCCGGTACTTGTTCTCGGCCTCGCTCGCAGCGCGCTTGGCCTCGCCCTTGGTGGCGTACTTGAGTGCTTTGCCGTCCTCTCCGACGACCGTCAGGTGCTTGCCAGGTGCGATCTTGTACCGGCCGCGCCAGTAGCTTCCGCGCTTCTCCGCGAAACCCACGTACTCCTCCCCTTCTACGTCGTCGTGCTACGCGGCGGTCCCGAACTGGTCTCGACGGGCTCGGCGAGGTGGCCGGGCCCGCAGGCGCACCGTGGGAACGGCAGCAGACGGCGGAGAAGGCGAAGGCTGGGGCGCGGGAGGGGTGGTTGCGGAGGGAGTTGTCGCCCGCTGCTGCGGACGAGCCGGGCGGTCCTCGTGCATGCGGATGATCTCCGCGAGGTGCTCGCCAGTGAAGCGGTAGGCGCGGCCGACGCGGGTGAAGGGGATCAGGCGGCGGCGGGCGCGGTCCTTGACCCACCAGGCGGAGCAGCCGAGGATCTCGGCGATCTCCTCGGGGCGGTGGAGACGGGGCAGGGCAGGGGTTATCGCGGGGTCGTGCAACAGGGGTTCCTCGTCTGGCGGGCGTAGGTGCGGCAACACCGGCCCGCCGGTCGATCGCTAGGGATGGCGATGGGCTTCCCGCGCCGAGGGTTCGCGGACCCGGCGCGGGCGTGGGTTCCGGGGGCTATGCCCCGTTGGTGGGGTCGGCGGCGTCCTGCTCGCCGGGCGGTGGGCCGTACATCGACGCCATGGTCTTCTCGGCCGCCTCCGCGATGGCGCGGGTGACCATGACCTCGGCCTCCTCGCGGATATCGGGGTGCTCGGCGAGATAGGCGTCGAGGGCGTCGCGGGCCTCGGTGAGGGCGCGGTTGGCTCTCTGGGTGGCGCGGAAGGCATCTACGACCTCGTCGATGAGTTCCATGGCGCGGGCCTTGGCCGCGAGCTGCGGAGGACCGACGAGGTTGCGCAGTTCGATGCCGAAGACCTCGGCGAAGCCGATGGCCTCGTCGAGGTTGATGCGGCGCTTGCGGTTCTCGATCCGCCAGACCGCCGAGGGGTTCATGTCGAACCCGGCCTCGTTCATGCGCTCGGACACGACGCCGGTGCTCCAGCCCCGGGCTTCGCGTTCCACCTTGATGCGGACGGCGACGTTCTCCTCCCCGCTGAGCAGCACGCCCTCGGGCTCTTCGTCCGCCATACCCCAACTCCTTCCGTACGCAAGGGTTCGCTGCCGATTGCCGGAACGCCTCAACTGTAGCACCTCTTCTGCGGTACGCATCATGATGCTGCAAACCGCAGAATGTATGGCATGGTGGTGGATCACCGCACGCGGAGGGCGCATGCCTGCGTGCTCCACCTGCCCGTCATGACATGCGAAAAGCCCCCGAGCTTCAGGGCTCGGGGGCTCAAGCGCAAACCTCTCAACCGCCATCCCTAGCGATCGACCCGCGAGCCGGGATTGCCGTCCCGTATGACCCGCGAGCAGAGGAGCTGATCCCCAGTATGACCGAACCGAATCCGAACGCGCCATCCCACTCCGCCGAAGACGCCGCCTTGGGGCCGCCCGTCGCAGTCCCCGGCCGGGGACTGCGGCAGAACATGGGTGAGGGCGCCGCCCTCCTGGAGGAGCTGCGCACGGCGATCCGCCGGTTCGTGGTGCTGCCCAGTGACGAGGCCCTGACCGCCGCCGCGCTCTGGGTAGCGGCCACCCACATCCAGCCCGCGCTCCAGCACGCCCCGCGCCTGGCCGTCGTCGGCCCGGTCAAGCGGTGCGGCAAGTCCCGGCTCCTGGACGTCCTGACCGAGACCGTCCACAAGCCGCTGATCACCGTCAACACCAGTCCGGCGGTGGTCTTCCGGGCCATCGGCAAGCAGCCGCCGACGCTCCTGGTGGACGAGGCCAACACGATCTTCGGCTCCGCGAAGGCCGCCGATAAGCACGAGGAGCTGCGCGGTCTGCTCAACGCGGGGCACCAGCGCAATCGACCGGTGTTGCGGATCGCGGGGCCCGAGCACACCCCCACCTCCTTCTCCACCTTCGCCATGGCGGCACTGGCCGGGATCGGTGACCTGCCCGACACCGTGATGGACCGGGCCGTGGTCATCCGCATGCGCCGCAGGGCACCCGGCGAGAAGGTGCAGCAGTTCCGCTCCCGCCGCGACATCCCGGACCTGCACCGGCTGCGCGACCGGCTGGCCGCCTGGCTGGAGCCGCTGCTGGACGAGGCCGCCGAGTGCATCCCGCAGATGCCGGTGACCGACCGGGCCGCCGACACCTGGGAACCGCTCGTCATGGTCGCCGACATGGCTGGAGGCACCTGGCCGGAGCAGGCACGTACCGCCTGCAAGTCGATGACCGCGTACGAGGCCGAGCAGGACGACGACGCGACCTTCAAGGTCCGGCTGCTCGCCGACATCCAGCAGATCTTCGCCCGGCACGGCGACCCGGCCACACTGCCGACGCGTGACCTGCTCGGCGCACTGTGCCAGGACGCCGAGGCACCGTGGGCGGACTACGGCACCGCCGGGCTCACACCCCGCCACCTCGGACTGCTGCTGAAGGACTTCGGCATCGCCTCACGCACCCTGCGCTTCGACGGCGGGCAGCGGCAGGCCAAGGGCTTCGCCCGCAGCCAGTTCGCCGACGCCTGGCAGCGCTACTGCGCCCCCGAGCCCGAGCCCGCCAGCAACGGCTGACCCGTACCACTCGTCGCACCCGTATCCGCGCAGGTCAGCGCGGGACGGGTGCGCCCCCTGCGACGAGTCCACCCGTACCTGCCCCGTCACCCGTACCAAGCTGACCAGCGACGCGACGGGTGGGACGGGTGCGACGGCACCACCACCGACTCCCCCACCGGAGACGCCCCCTTGCCTGGCCACACCCCCACCACCAGCACCATGCCCGGCACCTACGCCATCCGTGCCGGCATCGCCCTGCTCGCCCTCTTCGCCTTCGCGCTCTCCTACGACGCCCTCCAGCAGATGGCCATCGCCATCCACGTCCGCGGGCTGCTCACCTACACCTTCCCCCTTGTGATCGACGGGTTCATCGCCATCGGCGTCGGCGTCCTGCTCATGCTGCGCACCGCCCCGGCCCGCTCCCGCGTATACGTGTGGACGCTCGTCGGCGCGGCCACGGCGACGAGCATCTGGGCCAACGCCCCGCACGCCGTCCGCCTCAACCAGCAGGCCCGCCAGGGCGACGGACTCCGGCTCGACGACCTTCCCGTCGGCGCCCTGTCCGCCATCGCCCCACTCGCCCTGGCCGGAGCCGTCCACCTCTACATCGTCATCCGCCGCCACCCCACGCCTCGCGCTCAGGAGCCCGAGGCCACGCGCCGCCACAACACCGCCGGCGATGCCCGAGCCGCCTCCCCCACCGGCGCCATCCGCCACGTGCCGGAGCCAACGGCCACCGACGTGGCTCCCCGCCCCGCCGACACCGCGCCACAACCCGGCGCTCCACACCCCGCCAAGAACACCGACGTCCCGCATCCCGGCGCCACAGCGCAGCGCCCGGAGCACGCCCCCGTCTCGCCCGAACGGCTCGCTCTCGCACGCACCGCGCCCCGGGGACGTAACGGCCGCGCCTCACGCCGCCACATCGAAGACACCTTCCGCGACAAGGGCCTGACCATCGGCAGGAAGGAAGCGGACCAGCTCAAGGACACCCTTCAAGCCGAACTCGACGAAGCCGCCCCGCAGCGCGAGGAGACCGGCACGGCTCCCGTCGGCACCGCCTGACCACTCCGCCGCTCCGGTCGCCCCGCAGACACGCGCGCACGAGCACGGGATCGCCAGGCCCTTACCTGAGCAACCACCATCCACGCCCCACGGAGAACCACTCATGCACGACCCGCACCACGAGCCCGCCACAGACCAGCAGGACGCGGCCACCACTCCAGACACCGACAGCGCAGCAAGGTATGCCGTTGGACCGTCCAGGGGCCGGTCCAACGGGGATGCCTCCGCCCCGGGGGTGGCGGAGGGGTTCGGGCACCAGGGGGCGCCCGAGCCGGAACAGCCCACCGATGTCGATGCCTCTGCACCTGCCGCGTTGCCGCGTGCCGCCGACGAAGCCGCGCTGCACCGTGTCGCCCGCCGCCGTCAGCGCGAGCCCGTACAGCGCCGCGAACGCGTCGATGTCCGCTACAGCGTCGGTGAGAAGGCCGAGATCCTCGCCGAGGCCCGCTCACTGAACATTGCCGCCGCCCACTACGTCGGCGCCGTCGTCATGGCCCACGTCCACGGCGACCTCGCCCTGCCCGGCCAGCGCACCCAGCTCGATGACTACATCGACGAACTCAACGCCCTGCGCAGCCAAATCGTCAAGATCGGCAACAACGTCAACCAGATCGCCCGGGCGCTCAACTCCGGCGGCTCTCCACAACCTGGGGGCACCGCCCTCCTGGCCCAGACCGAACACACCCTGAACACCATCCGCCAGACCGTCGGCACCATCGCCAAGGCCGCCGCCCAGACCCTCGGCCGCAAGGCGGACCGGTGATCGCGAAGATCAGCAGCGGCAAGAGCACCGCCGGACTCATCGGCTACCTCTACGGACCCGGCCGCGCCAACGAACACACCGACCCCCATCTGGTCGCCTCCTGGGACGGCTTCGCCCCCGACCCCGGCCGCACCGACGACTTCACCGCCACCAAGAAACTCCTCGTGGCCGACCTCGACCTGCACCTCAAACAGGCCCGTCGCCTCGGCCGCGCACCCGAGCGCCACGTATGGCACTGCTCCCTCCGCGCCGCCGAGAGCGACCACATCCTCACCGACGAGGACTGGGCCACCATCGCCCGCCGCGTCGTAGCCGCCACCGGCATCGCCCCCGACAACGGCCCGGACGGCTGCCGCTGGATCGCGGTGCGCCACGCGCCCGACCACATCCACATCGCCGCTACCACCGTGCGCGGCGACCTGCGCCCCGCCCGCCACTGGAACGACTACCTCACCGCGGACCGCGAACTCGAAGCCGTCGAGACCGAATACGGTCTGCGCCAGCTCGTACGCGGCGACCGCACCGCAGCCAAACGCCCCACCCGCGCCGAACAGGAAAAAGCCCACCGCACCCGCCACACGCAGACGGCCCGGGAGCGGCTGCGCACCACCGTCCGCACCATGATCGCCGCTGCCACCAGCACCGAGGAGTTCCTCGACCTGCTCGACCGCACCGACGGCATCGCCCTCCAGGTCCACCGCTTCCCGTCCGGCGACGTACGCGGCTACAAAATCGCCGTCGAAGGCGACACCAACGCGGCCGGGGAGCCCGTCTGGTTCTCCGGCTTCACCCTCGCCCCCGACCTGTCCCTCCCCAAGATCCGACAACGCCTGGACGCCACCGAACCCGCGCCCACCAGCCAGCCCACGCCCGACCCCTGGCACCAGGCGAGCGCCGCCACCGAACGCATCCCCCAACACCTCGACCACGGCGACGACGCGGCGGCCCAGGCTCACCTCGCCGCCTTCGGTGAAGCCCTCGACGCCCTCCCCCTCGTCGCACCACCAGCGCTCCGCCCTCACCTCCACCAAGCCGCCACCGCCTTCGAACGCGCCACCCGCTCCCGCACCCGAGCCGAACACCACCACGCCCGCGCCCTGCGCAACGCCATCCGCAACGTGCTGCGCGAACCGGCACCGAAAGACGGAGCCGCGCTCGCGATGTTCCTCGACGCGGCACTCCTCGTCCTCCTGGCCGCCGAACACTGGCACGTACAGCGCCACCACCAGCAGCAAGCCAACGCCGCCCGCCAGGCCCAGGCACCTCTCCAGACCGCCTACGAGCAGGCCGCAGCCGCGCCCCTGGCCGCGCTCGCCGAACGCAGGCCGCCACAGCAGGCGCAGGAACGGCACGCCGCCCTCGTTCGCGACGTGCTGCCCGCACACGCGGACCAGATCATCAACAGCTCCGGGTGGGAAGCCCTCACCGCTGTCCTCACTGACGCGAAAACCGCAGGGCACGCCCCCGCCCGCCTCCTCGAACAAGCCGCAGACGAACGCACCCTGAGTGACGCCCGCGCCCCGGCCAACGTGCTGACCTGGCGCATCAACCGCCTGAGCCAGCACCCCGCACCCGACCCACGCGCCCGAGCCGCCCAGGCCCGCAGCACCACCGCCACGCACCGCGTTTCACCCCCGCAGGCGGCCCACTCCGGATCCGTCTCGGCCAAGCCGCAGGTCACCCGGCGCCACCGATGACGAGCCGAGTCAGGGCGGCGCAGGCGGCCTTCAGGCGAGGAACTATCCGAAGTGCGGGCCTCAGCGGCCGAGCCATCCTGCCTCTGACCGTCTCGAAGTCGAGCACGAGCCAGGCTTCGTCCTCCGCATGCCAACTCACCGCCGAGACCATCGGCAGCCCTTCTCGGGGGAAGGGGCACGCCCGCTTCGTCACCCGGATGAACAACGCGCTCGCCAAGCCCGGCGACCTCCACCGGAGAGGAAGCCCGACCAGCCGCAGCAGGAGAGGAGAGCGTGACGTTCACCAAAGGGTCGGTTGGTCGTCCTGTGGGGCCGGGGTGCCGGGAAGGCCGGGCGGTACCGCGTCGGCGGCGAGGGCGTCGAAGGTGTCGTAGCGCTGCGCCAGGCTGAGGAGCAACAGGGCTGCGGCGTAGGCGTCGTAGGTGGCGCGGTGGCGGTGGGCGGGGGCTTCGGCCAGGTCGAGGCGGGTGTGGGTGATGAGGGTGTCGAGGGAGTGGCCGGGGGCGTGGGGGTGGACAGTGCGGGCGAGGCGGAGGGTGTCGAGGACTCCGGCGGGTTTCCAGTCGGGCAGATGCTGGGAGAGGACGCGGTAGTCGGTGTGGGCGTGGTGGGCGCAGATCCACGCTCCTTCCAGCATCGCCCGTACGTCCGCGGCGACGGCTTCCCAGAGCGGGCAGTCGGTGAGGGTGTCGTTGGTCAGGCCGTGGATGCGGGCCGCGCGGGGGGTGACGGGGTGGGTTGGGCGGATGAGCCAGTGTCCGGCGGTGGTGGTGTCCGGCTGGCCGTCGCGCAGGGGGAGGGCGGCGACCTCGACGAGGTCGGGCGGGGAGGCGCCGTTGCCTTCGACGTCGACGACGAGCAGCCGCTGGGGCCAGGTGCTCCAGTTCACGGGCCTTCTTCCTCGGTCGGCCAGCCGATGTCGGCGCGGCCGTGCCGGTGGGGGTGGTGGGGCTTGGCGCGGTCGTGGACCTGGTAGCCGTGGGTGTGCTGGAGGTAGTAACGGGGCGGCTCGTCGAGGCCCTCCACGATGATGGCGCGTTCGGTCAGCTCGGCGGGTGCGGTTGCGCCCAGTTGACGCGCTTGCCGGTTGACCTCGGTCATGTCCGGGTGACGGTGTGCGGTGGCGCAGCGGTCGGTCTGGGTGGCGGGGCAGATGTCGCACAGTTCGCGGATGCCGTAGTGGCCGTTGTAGTCGGCCTCGCCGTGGGCGTAGGCGACGGCGCAGCTCGTCTTGCGGAACAGTGCGCCGTAGGGGGCGGCGGCGTCGCGGGGTTGGTGGAAGGCGGCGAGGACGCGTTGTTCGGCTTGGGCGGGCAGGATCTTGCGGCGCGCGGTGTCCTCGTAGGGCGTGGGCAGGCCGTGTGCGGTGTAGTAGTCGGCGATCTGACGGCGGTAGAAGAGGCCGGTGAAGACGGTGGCGTGGGCGCACCGGGACAGCTCCCTGGCCCGCTCCAGGTGGGCGTCGGTGTCGTTGAGACCGGGGACGAGGGGCCGCCAGTACAGGATCGTGCGGTAGTTGTCCGCGTGGGCGTGGAGGGTGCGGAGGCTGGCGGCGGCGATCGAGGAGTCGACCGGCTCGATGCGCTCGTCGGTGATGCCCGAATGGGTGACCAGGACGGTCAACTTGATGTGCCGGAAGCTGTTGAGGGCCGCGCAGTCGTCCGGGGTCACGCGCCAGCGGGTGATGACCAGCACGTGGTTGGTCAGTCCCTTCGCGTCCAGGAGGGACAGGACGTGGAGGGTGTGCGGTTTGACGCCGGGCAGCATGGGGTCGGTCGCGCGGTTGAAGAGCTGGAGGGGTGTGCGGCCGGGCTGGAAGTAGCGGTGCGTGGTGAGGGCGGTGACCGCGTCCTCGTCGCTCATCAGGGCGCGCGGGGTCTTCATGGCGAAGTTGTCGAAGAGGTGGCGTACGCAGTAGCCGCAGTCCAGCGGGCACCCGACGACGTGGTTGAGGGAGAGTCCGGACTTGCGGTACTCGATCACCTCGCGCAGTTCCGGCTTGAGTTCCGCGGCCTGCGCGTGCGTGAAGAGGGGCAGGGTCTTGCGGGCGGCACTGGTGCGGCTCATCAGGAGTCTCCGTCCTGTGCGGCGGGTGGGGTGAGCAGGTGGTGCTGGGCGGCTCCGTACCAGGTGCCGAAGTCGCGGGCGACGGCGTCGGCGTCGTCGCTGGTGTGGATGAGGTTCTCGACCAGCCGCCCCTCGTGCTTGGCGGCGGTGAGGCTGTCGGTGCCCAGATCGCCGCGGATGGTGCCGGGTGCGGCGCGGTGGGGGTCGTAGTGCCCGAGCAGGGCGCGCAGACGGGCGGGAAGTCCGGGGCGGCCGTGTGCGAGGGCGACGGTGACCCGGTGGCCGACGTAGGCGGCCTCCAGGGCGGCGGGGATGTCGCGGTCGAACCAGTCGGCGCCTGCCAGCAGGTCCCAGTAGTGGACGTGGATCTGCCAGGCGGCCACGGTCACCTCGCGTCGCGCGGTCAGGGTGGCGGCGCGGGCGAGCCGGTCCAGGACGGTGTCGGCCAGGCCGCGCCGCAGGCAGTCGGGCTTGAGCAGCACCACGCTCCACCGCTCCCAGTCGACGCCCGCGAGGACCTGGCCGACGTGCTCGGGCCGACGCCCGGTCACGGGAGCACGGCCGGTGTGTCGGGCATGCGGGTGGGCCAGCGGCGGGCCACCAGGCAGCGCAGCCCCGGGTCCAGGGCGGCAAGCGATTCAGCGGCGACGGGGTGGCCGGGCTGGTGGACGAGCTGCCGCTTGATCTCGAAAAGGTGGATGGCCTGCTGCCAGTACGGGTCGAGCGCGAGAGCGGCGATCTTGGCGGGGGTGTAGCGGACGCGGTCGGCCCGCAGCTTCGCCTCGTGCTCCAGCACGACGGAGATGGTCTCGAAGCTGGTGCCGGCGGGCATGGCCGGGAACGGGAAGCGGACGATCGGGACGATCGGAGAGGTGTCGCGCTGCTGTGCCTCGGCCAGCACGCGATGGACGCGGTCGAGGTCGCGGTCGCCGATGTGCGCGGAGCCGATGAAGTGGGTGTACTCGCCCAGTTCCAGGCCGAGTTGGAGGGCGGCGAACTCCTGAATCATGGTGAAGCAGAAGACGTCGGCGAGCAGTCCGCGGTCGCAGTCGTTGGCCCGCATGTAGCAGACCATGTGGAGTTTCCCGTCGCGGGCCAGCAGGTGCAGGGCCACCACACAGGAGACGTCCGGGTTGCCGGGGACGGCCAGTTCCCCGGCCTCGAAGACGGGCAGCACGCCTCGCTTGCTGTCGGCCTCCGTGCGCAGCAGGTTCAGCACCTGGTCGAAGGGCGAGAGGGTGTCGGTGGCGCTGGTGGTGAACAGCCGCCTGCCGTACGCCGAGCCGCCGATGGTCACTCCGTCGATGGAGTCCGGCCGCATGTGGGGCGCGTAGTAGGCGATCATCGCCAGGTCGTTGCGTCCGGCGAGGTACCACAGGGCCTCGGCGAAGTGGAAGACCGGGTTGACCCTGCGCGCGGCCAGATAGGGCAGCCGCTGGCGCGGGTCGGACAGCCGGAAGGCGAGCCCGAGAACTTCCCGGCTGGCGTTCCCGCGCGGTGCGTTGCGGTACTCGTGGCTGCCGGTGAGATGCGCGAGCACGTCCAGGTACGCGTGCTCGAAGTCCGGGTAGAGCGGCGGAGTCTGCATGACGATCTCCAGAAAGTGACGTGGCACCGGTCGGAGGGTCGCGCTGGAGTTCCCATGCTGCGCCGTGAGGGCTGCCGGAGGGGCGGGCCCGGCTGACGGCGCGGCCATGCTTCTCGTCTTCGCCACGCGTCGGCGTCGGCGTCGCGCAGAGAGTGACGAGGACGGCTGCACGGGCGCATCCGTAGAGGGCCTTGCAGCGCTCGGCGATCTTGGACCAGGTCGGGAAGGCGTCTCCGGCCTTGTACGGCGTGCGGATCTTCTGCCGTAGCGTGCCGGTGAGTTCGCGGACGACCGGCTCGTCGGTCACACGGCCCCCCCTCTGGTGCCGGGGCCGCTCCGTGGAGACGGCCAGCGCGACCACCGCGGCGAAGCCCACGGTCAGCCCGAGCGCCAGATACGGGACCGGCAGGGCGAAGGGCGGAGGCAGGAAGGGGACGATCAGGTCGTAGACAGCGTGCGCCATGATCAGCGGCAGGACCCTGCGGGAACCGAGGTAGAGCGCGGCGCACGCGGCAGCGGCCCACAGCGCGGGCAGTGCGTCCACGCCCATGTAGGCGTGCGGGAGCAAGCGCAGCACCATCACCACGGCTACGCACTGCCACACCGGGCGACGTGCCGCCGTCAGCAGCACGAGCGGGACGGCGGTGAGCACCAGCTCCTCGACAACGGCGGCCCAGGCGATGTGCACGAGGAGCTGTGCGGGGGTGTGCAGGCCAAGGGCGCCGGTCTGGCTCCCGGTCAGGTGCGGGCCGGGCAGATGGGCGGCGAGCTGCGTGAGTACCGGCACGACGAGGAACGCGAGGAAGGCGAGCAGGAAGGCGAGGAGGCCGACTCCCGCGTTCTGGCGGCGCTCGACCGGTCGCAGCGACAGGGCGTGGTGGGTGGTGATCGCCAGGGCGAGGCAGACCAGCAGGACGGCGCTGGTCACATCCCGCACAATCACCTCGGGTCCGCCGGGCAGCAGACCCGCGACGTTGAGGAGATAGAGAAGCAGGGCGGCTGTGCTCACGGCGAGGGGCAACCGCGCCGGCGTCCGCGCAGGCGTCGAAGCGGGGACGCCCTGGCGCTTGGCGCTGAGCACCGCAGACCATATCCACGCGGCGACCATGGCCATCACCGTCAGGACACTGCCGATGCCCTCGGTGGCGGGGAACGCGCTGACGCCGTGCTGCCGCGCGAGCGACGTGACGCCACTCCAGGACGCGCTGCCCGCCGTGACCAGCCACAGTCCAGCGACGGTCACCAAGACACCCCGTGGGGGTGAGGAGAGGTCGGCGGGAGGTACCGGATGGGTGGGCCGTCCGGTGCCGCAGGAACGTAAGAATCGGGGAGGGCTCATGTACGGGGCACCTGTAGGTCGGGGGAGGTCTGGCAAGGGTGTTGGCGCAGCTCGCCGTCGCGTCGAGGGGGCATGGGTCAGGCGGCCAGGTGCATGGGCGGCAGCTTCGGGAAGGCGCGGCGAAGCGCCTGGGCCATCAGTCGGCGGGAGAGGACGACTTCGACCGCGTGGTGGTCGGAGATGCCGGTGGTGTCGATGACGTTGACTTCCAGGACGGCCTGGACGAGCCAGGGGTCGAGGTAGATACGGTCGATGCGGCGGGCGCCGCCTTGGCCGGGGGTGGAGGCGTGTCCGGCCGTCGCGTGGAGCGCGCTGGTCTGGCCCTGGGTGTGGGCGGCGTAGCGGGCCGCGTCGTGCAGACCGCAGCCCAGCAGCTTGCGGTCCACGGCGGTGCAGCTCACCCGCGTGCCGTCCGCCGCCACGGTGGTGCGGTGCTCCATGTGCACGCGGTCGAAGTCGGCGCTGGCCGCCAGGCTCGTCCAGTCGACGGGCGAGAGCTTCTCGCCATCCGCGACGGGGTACTCGTTACAGTCCCCGCCGCCCATGAAGCCCTTGCTCTGCTTCATCTTGTCGGCCAGAGCGGAGAGTTCTCCTGCCTCCAGTTCCCGCAAGGCCGGGCTGTTGAAGGCGCCGTGCCAGCTCACAGCCACGACGTCGACGTCCGGGACGTCACGCAGCCGCACGACGACGTTGGTGGGTGGGGTACGCCACACCTGAAGCTGCGGGTACTGCTGCTGTACGGCGAAAGTGGAGGGGCGGACGAAGAGCGCGGTGGGGTTGCGTCCTTGCCCGGTCGGCGAGAGGAAACCGCGCATGCCCAGGGCCTGCTCCGCCTGGTGAAGGCGCCGGTTGCCGTTGAGGTGGCTGAAGGTGGCTTCCTGGCGGAAGAGCACGTCCGGTGCCCGCCGGGCCAGCAGTTCGTGCGCGTCCCGCCACCGCTGCGGCGGCTTGCCTCCCTCCTCCTCTCCGCCGTCGGTCTCCAGGTTGAAGGTCATCAGACGCGCTTTCGGGTCATGCACACGCTGCTCCTTGTCCGTTGTCATAGGGGGAAGGGGTGGTGATGCCGAGCTGGTGCGCGAGCGCGGCGTGGGGAGCGGGCTCGGGCCGGAGAGCATCGAGGGCCTGACGGAGTCCTCCGACCGGCACGAGCCGATCGCTCGCCGAGGGCCGGAGCCAGTACGGGCCCGGAGGCGTGGAGCGGGCCAGGGACGGCAGGATGATCGTGTGGGGTGCACCCAGGCACACCGCGTGGGTGTGCGGCTGCCAGGTGGCGGAGGACCCCGGCCGCACCAGCCAGTACAGCCACCCGGTGGCAGGGTCCTCGATGACGGGGCCGCATCCGTCCTGGATCGCGTCCATCAGCGCGACGGCGGAGCGGGCCAGCAGACCGGACGCGGTGACCACGACGTCGAAGAGGCCGGGGCACAGGCGCACGCGGGTGTCGCGGCCCACGTCGACGGCGAGGAGGGTGCGGATCACCTCGGCGAGGTCGGCCATGTCCGCAGCAGGGGTCCGGCACGAGCCGGCAGGCTCGATCAGGCAGCCGGTCGCGACCCGCCGCTCCAGCAGCGCCGGGACCCTCACAGTTCCACCCGTCCCGGCCGCAGCACGGCCCGCACGGTCTTGCCCGTACCGTCGGCGTTCATGAACCAGGAAAGCGTTGCGACCTGGGCGACATCTCGGAGGCTGCCCTCCGCCTTCCCGGCGAGGACGTGCTCGGCGTCGGGGAAAGTGGGGTTGGGGCCGGTGACGTCGATGAGCAGTTCGTGGGCCTCGGTGACGCGGAGCCAGGCACCGATCGACTCGTTCGGCCTGCCAGGTGTCAGGTCGTGCCGGACCGCGTTGTCGACCAGGCAGTGCAGGACATCGATCGCTGCGGGCACGTTCCCGGACCACTCCAGGACGGTCAGCGCCGCCGGGCCGTTGATACGAGCACCGGGCACCGCCTTGAAGTCGGCGGGCAGACTCAGCTCCATCTCGCGCTCGACCGGCGAGGTCGACGCGGTTGCTTGCATCCGGGGTCCTTCCGTCAGGGGGAGGGTGCACCAAGTCGTGGTGCCGCTGCCGTTCGCCCGGACGCCCCAGTCCTCGGCCAGAGCCGCGACGAGGAGGAGCCCCCGCCCGCTCTCGTCCTCGTGACCGACGTCCCGCGGCTCAGGCTGGTCAGGGGAGCCGTCGTCCACCTCGATCACGCACTGACGGCCATGGAGGAAGACCCGAACGGCGATGTCGTCGCCGCAGCCGTACCGGAGTTCCGGTAGGCCGCTGGCGAGGTTTCCGCTGTGCGGCTCCTTTTCCAGCGACCCCCGGCCCGAACCCGCCGTGCACCCTT
>NZ_BAAGSO010000010.1:0-53137 GCF_054782395.1 Streptomyces daliensis
ACATCTGGACCAAGACCGCCGACGAGATCCTCGAACGCCTCAGCTCATATCTGAACAGAATTCCCGACTCAGAAGACTAGGGCATGTTGCGGAAGTCCCGCCTGGCCCGCGGGGCCTGGCACGCACGCTCGCTGCGTTGTCGGGATCACCCGAGTACGCCCGGTACGAGGGCGACCCTCCGCCTTGCGATCGCACGCACCAGACCCCGCGGGCCCCGCCCTCCGGGCGGACGGCGCTACTTCCGCAACACGCCCTAGCCGCGCACCGGCCACCGGCGGTACGGGGTCAGGCGCTGCGCGGGATCAGGCGTCGGCCTGGCCCGGTATGTAGGTGCCGAAGCTCCACACGTTGCCCTCGCGGTCACGCGCCATGTAGTCCCGCGCACCGTAGTCCTGGTCCGCGGGCTCCGTCAGGATCTCCGCGCCCGCCTGCCGCGCCCGCGCGCAGTGCGCGTCCACGTCCTCGACGGCCACATAGACACCCACGGGGCCCGCGCCCTTCATCGCCTGGACGAAGGCGCCCTCCCCGCCCTTGCTGCCCAGCATCACCGTGCCGCCGCCGTGCGTGAGTTCGGCGTGGAGCACGGCGCCGTCCTCCGCCTCGTACACCCCGGCGACGGTGAAGCCGAAGGCGTCCTTCAGCTGCGCGATGGCGGCCTGCGCGTCCTCGTACAGCAGCGTGGGGCAGATCGTCGGTCCGCCTGCCATGCCGATCACCTTCTTCCGCTCGTCAGAACCTGCTAGCAGTCTCGCAGCGGCCACTGACAATCCCGCCCGTACCGCCGCTGAGCGGCGCGGGAGCCCCGGCCCGGCGTTCCGGGGGCCCGGTCCCGGTATCTCGATTATGGGCGGAATAACACGCGACGGCTCATTCGTTCCCTCGACGGCCGGGACCAGGGCAGAGCCGTGCCGGGCTGTGCCGGGCTCCGCCCTGGGAGGTGCGCGGGAAGGCGCGGGGGACCGCCTGCGGGAAATCCGGTTGCGGCCCGCCGTTAGACTGGTGGCATGTCTTGCCTCCTCGTGCATTAGCGGTCGTACGTCCACCGTCGCCCGACACCCAGTCCTCGGTCGTCCGTACGTCCGTCATCCCTGCCTTGGAGCCTTCGTGATCACCGCCACCGGTCTTGAGCTGCGCGCCGGAGCCCGCGTCCTCATCGAGTCCGCCACCTTCCGCATCGCGCGGGGCGACCGCATCGGCCTCATCGGCCGCAACGGCGCGGGCAAGACCACCCTCACCAAGTGCCTCGCGGGCGAGGCCGTGCCCACCGCCGGCACCATCACGAGCAGCGGCGAGGTCGGCTATCTCCCGCAGGACCCGCGCACGGGCGATCTCGACGTCCTGGCACGCGACCGCGTCCTGTCAGCGCGCGGGCTCGATTCCGTCATCCGCAAGATGCGCGAGAACGAGAACCGCATCGCGTCCGGCCAGGGGGCCACCCGCGAGAAGGCGCTGAAGCGGTACGAGCGCCTGGAGACCGAGTTCCTGACCAAGGGCGGCTACGCGGCGGAGGCCGAGGCCGCCACCATCGCGGCCAGCCTCGGACTGCCCGACCGCGTGCTCGGCCAGCCCCTGCACACCCTTTCCGGCGGTCAGCGGCGCCGGGTCGAGCTGGCCCGCATCCTCTTCTCGGACGCGGACACCCTGCTCCTCGACGAGCCGACGAACCACCTGGACGCGGACTCCATCGTCTGGCTCAGGGACTTCCTCAAGACCTACCGCGGCGGCCTGATCGTGATCTCCCACGACGTGGCGCTCATCGAGACCGTCGTCAACAAGGTCTTCTATCTCGACGCCAACCGCGCGGCCATCGACACCTACAACATGGGCTGGAAGCAGTACCAGACCCAGCGCGCCGACGACGAGAAGCGCCGCAAGCGCGAGCGGGCCAACGCCGAGAAGAAGGCGGCGGCGCTCTCCTCGCAGGCTGCCAAGATGGGCGCCAAGGCGACCAAGGCCGTCGCGGCCAAGAACATGGCCCGGCGCGCGGAGAAGCTGCTCTCGGGGCTGGAGGCGCAGCGCCAGGACGACAAGGTCGCCAAGCTGCGCTTCCCGGAGCCCGCGCCCTGCGGCAAGACGCCGCTCATGGCCGAGGACCTGTCGAAGTCGTACGGCTCGCTGGAGATCTTCACGGGCGTCGATCTCGCCATCGACAAGGGCTCGCGGGTCGTCATCCTGGGCCTCAACGGCGCGGGCAAGACCACCCTGCTGCGGCTGCTCGGCGGCATCGAGGAGCCGGACACGGGCAAGGTCGTCCCTGGTCACGGCCTCAAGCTCGGGTACTACGCGCAGGAGCACGAGACGCTGGACCCGGACCGCACGGTGCTGGAGAACATGCGCTCGTCCGCGCCCGACATGGACCTCGTCGCGATCCGCAAGACGCTGGGCTCCTTCCTCTTCTCCGGTGACGACGTGGACAAGCCGGCCGGGGTGCTCTCGGGCGGCGAGAAGACGCGGCTGGCGCTGGCCACCCTCGTCGTCTCCTCGGCCAACGTGCTGCTCCTCGACGAGCCCACGAACAACCTCGACCCCGCCAGCCGCGAGGAGATCCTCGGCGCGCTGCACACCTACACCGGCGCGGTCGTGCTCGTCACGCACGACGAGGGCGCCGTGGAGGCGCTGGAGCCGGAGCGGATCATCCTCCTGCCCGACGGTGTCGAGGACCTGTGGGGCGACGAGTACGCGGATCTGGTCGCCCTCGCGTAGGCGTCCCCCGCCCGCTCTCACCCACTTCTGACCGCCTCCACCCGCTTCCCGCAAGGGCCCGGCCGCCGTCGCGCGCCGGGCCCTTTCCCGTGCCGCGCCCGTTCGCGGACGCCCGTGTCAGAGCTTGATCAATCTCTTCTGGATCATTCGGCCGACGCGTGATCCTTCATCTGAGTGAGGGTGGCTCGTACCTCGGCGTGCCTCCGCGCCGGGCGTGCGCGACTGCGGGATGCGCCGTCCGCGACGCGGGCGTGAGCCGGGTACGCCGCGCTGACCTGCCCCTTCGCGGAAGCACCGTCGCGCGAGGCCACTCACAGCTCAGCGGAATCAGTCGTTCCGGCCGAATCGGGTCACCCGTCCACGGGCGAGGCAGTTCGACGGACCTTGCCGAATGGGTGGCCAGAAGTGGGAGGAGGGGTGATCATGAGAGTCACAGAGCGCACTTCCCATGAGGAGGCACGGGTGGCCGAGACTCTGAAGAAGGGCAGCCGGGTGACCGGCGCCGCGCGCGAGAAGCTCGCGGCAGACCTCAAGAAGAAGTACGACTCCGGTGCGAGCATCCGGGCGCTGGCCGAAGAGACGGGTCGTTCGTACGGGTTCGTCCACCGGATGCTCAGCGAATCCGGCGTGACCCTCCGTGGTCGCGGCGGAGCGACCCGCGGAAAGAAGTCCGCCTCGTCCTGACGGGTGCTGCCCCATGTTCCGGCAGGGCTTCCACGTATCCGATCCCGGTGGTTACTCTTCAGTTAACTTAACTACGGAGTAACCACCGGAGGATGCGCGATGACCCTGCTCGACAAGGACGGCGTACGGCTGACCGTGGAAGGCGCCGTGGCCACGGTCACGCTCGCCAACCCGGACAAGCGCAACGCGCAGTCGCCCGCCCTGTGGCGGGCACTGACCGAGGCGGGACGCGTCCTGCCCGGTGACGTACGCGTCGTCGTCCTGCGCGGTGAGGGCAAGTCCTTCTCCGCGGGGCTGGACAGGCAGGCGTTCACGCCCGAAGGCTTCGACGGCGAGCCGTCGTTCCTGGACATGGCACGCGGGCCCGAGGCCGAGCTGGACGCGATCATCGCCGAGTACCAGGAGGCGTTCACCTGGTGGCGGCGTTCCGACGTGATCACCATCGCCGCCGTGCAGGGGCACGCCATCGGCGCGGGCTTCCAGCTCGCGCTCGCCTGTGACCTGCGGGTGTGCGCTGAAGATGTCCAGTTCGCCATGAAGGAGACCAGCCTCGGCCTGGTCCCGGATCTGACGGGCACCCACCCCCTGGTCGGCCTCGTCGGATACGCGCGTGCGCTGGAGATCTGCGCCACGGGCCGCTTCGTGCGCGCGGACGAGGCCGAGCGCACGGGCCTGGCCAACCTCGTCGTCCCCGGCGAGCAGCTCGACGGCGCCGTCTCCGACCTGACCGCCGCCCTCCTCGCCGCCCCGCGCGACGCGGTCATCGAGACCAAGGCCCTGCTGACGGGGGCCGTCTCCCGTACGTACGAGGAGCAGCGGGCCGCCGAGCGTGCCGCTCAGGGCCGTCGCCTCCGCGACCTCGCGGGGCTCTCTGACTGACGCGCGCGTCGCGTACGCGGTGGGCCGTACGTGGTGGCGGGCCCCCGCCCGCCACCACGCTCAGTCCTCGTGCTCCGGGAAGCCGTCGACGGCGGTGACCAGGATCGCGACGGTCACCTCCGGCACCGTGGCCACCGCCGCGCGGGCCGCGCGGGCGACGTCCAGCGCCCGGTGGCCCGCCGCGACGGCCAGTTCCACCTGGACGTGGCGCCCCTCCCGCCCGGTGATCTGGACGGCGTGAGCGGGGCCGTCCCCCGAGCCGTCACCCGAACGGGGGAAGGGGCGGCCCAGGACCGGGGCGAGCCGTGCGACTCCGGGTACGGCGGCGACGGCGTCGGCCACCGCCCGTACCGTCCCCTCTGTTCCCCCGCCCGGCGCCGCTTCCGTTCTCGCTTCCGTTTCCCCTTCCGCATCCGTCGCGGGGCCGGTCCCGGTCCCGGCGTTCCCGTCCGCCGTACGCCGTGCGTTTCCGTCCCACGGGTCCAGGAGGTCCGTCACCCGGATGTCCACCGCGGCCAGGCGCAGCCCCAACTGCCCCTCCGCGACGGCGAACAGCGCCGCGCGCAGCCGCTCCGTCACCACCGGAAGCGGCTCGCCGACGGGAACGGCGCACTCCGTCTCGACGCGGAGGGGGCCGGGCGGCAGCGCTGACGGCGGCGCGGGGACGGCCGGGGGAGCGGTGTCGCCGGGGTCCGCCAGGGAGATCCGGAGCGCATCGATCCGTACCCCTGACAGCGTGTGCGTGTGCGCGTGCGCGTACGCGGGCGTCGTGACGGAGCGGAGCGCGGCCCGTGCCGCCCGTTCCGTCAGCCATGCGCCGTCGGCCGCCCCGCCGAGTGGCAGCAGCCGCCCGATGCCGAGTTGATGCCGTACGGCCTGCGCCAGCCGGTCAGTGCCCACGGCGCTCACCCCTTCCGTCTCTTCTTCGGCTTCCGGCTCCGGCTTCCAGTTCCCGCGTGGGCGCCGGGGAAGCGCGGATCACCCGTTCGGTATCCGTGCACGAGGCGCGATCGCGTGGACACGCTTAGTGTGAATCGCGGAGCGGCAGGCCGCTCTGTTTCCCGGATTCCTCGGAAGGGTGTGAAGGCGATGTCCGACACCGCGTCCCGCGAGCGTGCGAGCGCCGGCGCGTCGCAGGAGCCGGGACCAGGGCCCGGACCGGGTTCGGGGCCCGGTCCGGGGGCCCGCCGTTCCCACGGGGACGGCGCCGGACGGACGGAGCGGGGCCGTACGGTCATCGCGGACGGCGTCGTCGAGAAGATCGCCGGGCTCGCGGCCCGTGATGTCACCGGAGTGCACGCGATGGGCGGCGGTCTGGCCCGCACGTTCGGTGCGGTCAGGGACCGGGTACCCGGCGGCAGATCGGTGACGCGCGGGGTGAAGGCCGAGGTCGGTGAGGTCCAGACGGCGCTCGACCTGGAGATCGTCGTCGAGTACGGGGTATCCGTCCAGGAACTGGCCCGCACCGTCCGCGGCAACGTGATCAGCGCGGTCGAGCGGATGACGGGGCTGGAGGTCGTGGAGGTCAACATCGCGGTCAGCGACGTCAAGCTCCCCGACGGCGATGACGATGAGGACGAAGGCGACAGCGACGAGCCGGAGAAGCCGCGACTGCGGTAGTTCTCACGGTGCCCGTGCGGTGGCGGACCGCAGGGGCACCGCGAGGGCACGGCCCGGGCGCCGCACGGGCACTGAGCGAAGGAGCGCACGATGAGCATGGCCGTGGTCGGCATGATTGCCGGTATGGCGCTGGGCTTCGCCGGATTCTTCGGCGGATTCGGGGCCTTTCTGCTGGTGGCGGCGCTGGGCGCCATCGGCTTCGTGGCGGGCAGGTTCCTCGACGGGGACCTGGAGCCAGGCGAGTTCTTCCGCAGGCGCGACGACGGCCGACGCAGGTGAGCCGGTGTCCGGAGCGCGAGCGGTGACGGGACCGGCGGACGGTTCGGACCCGGGTGACGGCAAGAGACCGGGCCCGGTGAAGAGATCGGAGTCGGAGTCGGGGCCGGGGTCGGGAGCGGCGTCCGGCGCGAGCATGAGGGCGGACGTGGTGGCCGAGGGCCAGGGCGTGGACGGCGGCGGCGACTCCGTCGCGGAACGGGGCGAGACGACGATCGCAGACCGCGTGGTCGCGAAGGTCGCCGGGCGCGCCGCGCACGAGGCCCTGCGCACGGGGCCCGACGCGCGCAAGCTGCCGCGCGGGAAGCGCTCGGCGCCGCGCGCGACGGTGGACGTCCGCGAGTCGAGCGCACGCGTGAAGGTGTCGGTCGAGCTGGGCTACCCCTCCGACATCGGTGCCCAGTGCAGCGCCGTGCGTCGACAAGTCGCTTCGCGGGTACGGGAACTGGTCGGGATGGAGGTGCCGGACGTGGCCGTGGAGGTCGAGCGGCTCCACTCCCCGCATCTCGACGGCGAGACCCTCGGGAGGGTCCGGTGAGTGACGAGAGCACACAGCGGATGCCGACACTGGAGAAGGGCCCCGGACACGCCGCGCACGCGCGCGACGGCGGACGCGGCGGATACGGCGGAGAGGGCGGGGACGGCGGCGATCTGGAGCAGTCGGCTTCGGCCGCCGCGTACGAACCCGGCGAGGGAACCAAGGGCATCGGCGGCAGGGCTGCCCGCTTCTGGTCGGCGCGCCGCGTCCCCGCGGCGATCGTCGCGCTGCTGCTGCTCGCGGGGACGGGGGTGCTGCTGTACGACGTCGCCTCCGTACGGGCCGGGCGGCCCGGCATGGCCTGGCGCCGCACCCTCGCGGACGAGCTGGCGAGCAGGCGGCTGGACGACACCGCGCTGACCGTGGGCGCGGCGGTGGCCGCGGTGCTGGGGCTGTGGCTGCTGCTGCTCGCGCTCACGCCCGGACGGCGCAAGCTGCTGCCGATGCGCCGGGACGTTCCCCACGTACGCGCCGGCCTGGAGCGCAAGGCGGCGGCACTGGTACTGCGGGACCGCGCGATGGAGGTGTCGGGCGTCCAGTCCGTGCAGGTCAAGGTGAAGCGGCGCAAGGTGAAGGCGCGGGCGCAGTCGCACTTCAGGGACCTGGACGAGGTGCGCACCGACCTCGACGACGCGCTCGACGACGGCATCCGCCAGCTCGGCCTCGCCCGCAGGCTGGGCCTGTCCGTGCGCGTACGACGGCCGGGGAAGAAGCGGTGAGCGGCGCGGGCGTTCCCGTGCCGAAGCGGAAGCCGAAGCCGAGGGTGAGGTGAGCGGGATGCTGCGTGCTGTGAACCGCGTGCTGCTGGGCCTGGTCGGAGTGCTGCTGCTGGCACTGGGGCTCGCCCTGCTGCTGGGCGGCCTCGACCTGGCGAGCCGCTGGGGCCTGGACCTGCCCTCGGCCTGGCCGTGGCAGGACCCGGACGATGTGGCGCTCTCCGACGGCGACCGTACGAAGTGGCGCGCCGAGGGCTGGTGGTGGCCGGTCGTGCTCGCCGTGCTCGCCGTCCTGGCCGTCCTGCTGCTGTGGTGGCTGCTGGCGCAGTTGCGGCGGCGCAGGCTCGGCGAGGTCCTGGTCGACAGCGGCGACGGCGCGGGCGCGCTGCTGCGCGGGCGCGCGCTGGAGGATGTGCTGGCGGCCGAGGCCGAGTCGCTGAAGGGCGTCGGCCGGGCACGGGTCGCCCTGACGGGGCGGCGCTCGCAGCCGGGCGCGCGGGTGGGGCTGCTGCTGGAGCCGCACGCGGAGCCGGGCGCGGCGGTACGGCAACTGGGCGCGGAGGCGCTGGAGCACGCGCGGGCCTCGGCCGGGCTGGAGCGGCTGCCCGCCGAGGTGCGGCTGCGGTGTGCGCGGCACCGGGCCGAACGGGTCAGTTGACGGGTGCGCGCCGTGGGCGAGAACCCTCGCGGGCGGCGTCGCGCCGTGGCCCGCCGCACCTCGCGTCGTGCCCCGTCCGGGACGCGACGCGGGGTGCGACGGCCACACCGTCGTCCGGTCGTCGGAAGTGCGGAGGCCCAGAGGCTCAGAGGCCCAGAAGCTCAGAAGCCGTGCGAGGAGCCGCCGTCCACGGGGAGCATGAAGCCCGTGAGGTAGGAGGCGGCGGGCGACAGCGCGAACGCGGCCGTACGGCCGAACTCCTCCGGCTCGCCGTACCGCCGCAGCGGGATGCCGCTCTCGTTGTGGCGGCGGGTGGCCTCGCCGTCGCCGGAGAGCGAGTCCAGGTACTGGAGCCGCTCGGTGCCGATGCGCCCTGGCAGCAGCCCGAAGACGCGGATGCCGCGCGGGCCCAGCTCGGTCGCGAGGGTCTTCGCGTAGCCCGCGAGGCCGGGGCGCAGGCCGTTGGAGAGGGTGAGCCCGGGGATCGGCTCATGGACCGACCCCGACAGGATGAAGCCGATGACGCCGCCCTCGCCCAGCTCGCCCGAGGCGGTGCGGGCGATGCGCACCGCGCCCAGGAAGACCGTCTCGAAGGCGGACTGCCACTGTTCGTCGGTGAGCGCGTCGGAGGGGATGCCCGCGGGCGGGCCGCCGACGCTGATGAGGACGCCGTCGAAGCGGCCGAAGCGGGAGCGGGCCGCCTCGATGAGGCGGGCCGCGGCGTCCGGGTCGGCGTTGTCCGCCGCGACGCCCGCCGCGGAGTCCTCGCCGAGACGGGCAGCGGCGGCGGAGGCGGCTTCCTCCGTACGCCCTGAGACGATCACTTTGGCGCCGTCGGTGACAAGGCGCTCCGCGGTGGCGAAGCCGAGGCCGCGGGTGGCGCCTGTGATGACGTAGACACGGTCTTTCAGGCCAAGATCCATGGCCACAGTCTGCCTCTCGCCCCGCGCGCCCGCGCGGGTACCCCTCAGCTCAGCGCCCGCCCCGCGCCAGGGGTGCGTCGTGCGTGCCGGAGGCGTTGTCGTCGTCCGAGGCGGCGGCAGCCGGAGCCTCCGCCTCCGCATCCGCCGGAGCCTCGTCGGGCGGACCGCTACCGCCGTCGGAACCGGAATCCTCGGGCGAGGTCTTCGCCGCGAGGCGGTCGCGGCGCTCGCGGCGGACGAGGACGACCCAGCCGACCGGTACCGCTGCGGCGAACAGCCACCACTGGACCGCGTACGCCATGTGCGGCCCGATGCCGCTGTGGTCGGGCTCGGGGATCTGTTCCGGCTGCTTGCCCTTCGGGAGGGCCGACGCCGGGGACGTCTTCGTGAGCTGGAGGTACCCGCCCAGCACGGGCTTGCCGAGGGACTTCGCCTGCTGCTTGCTGTTGATCAGCATGACCTGGCGCGGCGGCAGCCCCTTGGTGTCCTTGATGCCGCTGGCCTCGCTGGTCTCGTCGGCCATGATCCGGCCTGTGACGGTCACCTCGCCCTTCGGCGCGTCGGGCACCTTGGGGAAGCTCGTGAGATCGCGGTCGGCCTCGATCCAGCCACGGTTGACCAGGACGGCCCTGCCGTCCTTCTGGACCAGCGGGGTGACGATGAAATAGCCGATGGTCTGCTCGTCGGCCGCCGTGCGGTGGCGGACGACGACCTCGTGCCGTGTGTCGTACGTGCCGGTCGCCGTGACCGTACGGAACTGGTCGTCCTCGGCGGGACCGCGTCCCACCCCGGTGAGCTTCGAGAACGGCACCGCGGGGGACGCGAGGCTGGACGAGATCAGCTCGTTGTGGGCGACCTTGTCCTCGTGGCGGTGCAACTGCCAGAAGCCCAGCTTGATCATCGCGGGGATGAGAACGAGGCCGAGGAGGGTGAGGATCACCCACTGCCGGGACAACAGGAAGCGGTACACGCCTTTGACGGTACCCGCCCCCCGTCAGCTCCCCGGCGCGGGGGCCACGTCCTGGAGGAGCTGGCTGAAAGCGGCCTCGTCGATGACGGGGGTGCCGAACGAGCGGGCCTTGCTGACCTTGGACGTGGGGGAGTCCGGATCGTTGGTGACCAGCAGGCTCGTGAGCCGGGAGACGCTGGTGGCGATGTGGAGCCCGGCCTCGATCGCGCGGTCCTCCAGCAGCTCCCTGTCCACGGAGGTGTCACCCGAGATGGCCACCCGCATGCCCTGGACGAGGGGGCCGCCCGGTTCATAGCGCCCGGGGTTCGGATAGGGGCAGGCGGGGCGCTTGCGCGAGGCGCGCCAGGTGCTGGAGTACGGGCGGGCGCCGCGATAGCCGTAGCCGCCGCCCGTTCCGTTGCCGCCGCCGTTTCCTTGGCTGCCCTTCACCACCGAGTCCGTCCACTCGGAGAGCGGCTGGCAGGCGAGCAGCGGGAGCCTGACCTGCTGGCGCGCCGCCAGGTGGAGGCTCGGCCGGAACGCCTCGGCCAGCACGCGGGCGTCGTCCAGCGCGTGGTGCGCGCGCTGCTGGACCACGCCGTAGTGCGCGGCGAGCGTCTCCAGCTTGTGGTTGGGGAGGGGGAGCGACAGCTCCTTGGAGAGCGCGATGGTGCACAGCCGCTGGCGCACGGGCGCGGTGCGCTCGGCCCGTGCGTACTCCCTGGCGATCATGGACCAGTCGAAGATGGCGTTGTGCGCGACGAGGACGCGGCCCTCCAGGCGGGCGGCGAAATCATCGGCGATGTCCGGGAAGAGAGGCGCGTCCGCGAGCATGCTCGCGGTGAGACCGTGGATCCAGGTGGGCCCGGGGTCGCGCTGGGGGTTCACCGGCGAATACCAGTGGTCCTCGACGTTGCCCTGGGCGTCCAGACGATAGACGGCGGCGGAGACGATCCGATCGTCTCGCGCGAGGCCCGTGGTCTCGACGTCCACCACCGCATAGCCGTCCGGATAGGCGGACGGCCATTGGGCGTCGGGCGCGGTTGACTGCGCGGGCAGTTGTGGTGTCCCGGCTGTCTCTTCCGGGAGTGCCGTCTGGTCTTCGAGCATGGTCCCAGAGAATACGGGGCCGGACTGACAGCGCTCGAAGCGCGGCGGGAGGAGCGGGTTCTTCCGCCGTTCACGGACCGTCGGAAGGGCCGTCGGAGGTGCCGCCCGAAGAACGGTCCGGCGAACCTGCGGAACCGTCGGTGCCGGGCGGCAGCAGGCCGTTGACGAGCGCACGCAGCGACGTGGTGAAGACCCGCTCCGCGTCCGGTGCCCGCGCCAGCGCCCGTGCGAGGGCCCGGTCGTCCTCGGCGGTCCGCGTGTCCCACAAGTCCGGTTCGCCCGGACGCTGTACGGGGGCGCGTTCGCGGTTGCGCTCCACCAGCACATGCCCGATGACCGTGAACTGCACGGCCCGCACCGCCTCGGCGGCGCGGGCCCCGCGCAGGCCCGCCGCGTGGACCTCGTGGAGCAGCGCCTGCTGGGCGCTCAGGAACATCCGCTCCGTCAGGCCGCGTTCGTGGACCATCGCGACGAGGTGCGGGCGCGCGAGGAGTTCGCGCCGGAGCGTGCGGGCGAGGGAGAGGACGCGGGCGCGCGGGGTGGCGCCGCGCGCCCGGATCTCGTCCAGCTCCCGCACGGTGCGCTCGACGAGCGCGTCCAGGAGGGACTCGCGGTTGCCCACGTGCCAGTAGATCGAGGTGACGGCGGTGCCCAGCTCGGCGGCGAGCTTGCGCATGGTCAGCCCCTGGGGACCGTGCTGCCGCACCAGCGAGGCGGCGGCGTCGAGCACGGCCTCGCGGGTGAGCGTGGCGCGGGGCTGCCCCGGAGCGGGGCGGCGAGGGGAGGGGGGCGTCGGCATGGTGCCCTCATTCTCAGCCGGACCGTGCGCGTGTCTTTACCCTTCGAGCGAGCCGTTGTAACTGTGTTACAGGCAGGGCGCCGGAAAGAGCGCGGAGGACCGGGAACGACGACCGCGGCTCCTCCGGCGGACCGGGGCTCCACCGCTCCACCGACACCGACGAAGGGTGGTACGCGATGACGCGCGTACGGTACGGCCCGCGCGGCGAGGACGAGATCAGGCGGGCGCGGGAGGCGCGCGCGAAGCTCCCCGACATCTGGTCGACGGGTGTGGTGGCGCTGTGGGAGACGGATCCGGATGTGGTCGCCGCCGTGCTGCCGCCGCCGCTCAAGCCGACGGGCGAACCACTCGTACGGGTCACCATCAGCCAGGTCGCCCTCCCCGGATACCCGCTCGGCGCGGGCTCCTTCTCCGTCGCCGCGCACCACGGCGGGGTGGACGGCTGGTACCCGCTCGTCATGCCGATGACCCACGAGCGGGCGCTGATCGGCGGGCGCGAGGTCTTCGGGGAGCCGAAGAAACTCGGCGAGGTCACCGTGGAGCGGGACCGGGACACGGGTGCGCTGCGCGCCGGAATGGCCCGGCACGGCGTCACCTTCGTCGAGGTCACGGGCACGGTCGGCGCCTCGCTGCCGCTGCCGGAACCGGCGCGGAAGGTGGACTTCTACTTCAAGTTCCTGCCCGGCGTGGACGGCGCGGGCTTCGACGGCGAGCCCGTCCTCGTGCACTGCCTGCGCGAGGAACGGGTGCGCGCGCTGGAGGCGGTCGAGGGCGGCGAGGTGACGCTGCGCGAGTCGGCGTACGACCCGGTGGCCGACCTGCCCGTGCGGCGGCTGCTGAGCGTCACCCTCGGCGAGAAGACCTCCGACCAGAGCGGCCGGGTCGTCGAGCGGGTGAGCGCGCGTGCGCTGCTCCCGTACGTGCACCAGCGCTACGACGACGCGGCCCAGGTGCACGACGGCCCACCGGAAGCGGAAGCGGAAACGGAAGCGGCCCCGGACGCGGGTGCGGCCCCGGCCGACATCGCGGAAGGGAAGCGCTGATGGAGCTGCGCGAGGGGCAGACGGCCGTCGTCACGGGCGCCGCGAGCGGAGTCGGGCTCGCGATGGCGCGGCGCTTCGCGGCCGAGGGGCTGCGGGTGGTCCTCGCCGACGTGGAGGAGGGCGCCCTGGAGAAGGCCGCGGCCGGGCTGCGGGCCGAAGGCGCCACCGTGCTGGCCCACACCGTCGACGTGAGCGAACAGGCCGAGGTCGACGCGCTGGCCGAGGCAGCGCGCTCCGCCTTCGGCCCCGTGCACGTGCTCTGCAACAACGCGGGCGTCGGCTCGGGCGCCGAGGGCCGCATGTGGGAGCACGACCTCAACGACTGGCGCTGGGCGTTTGCGGTCAACGTGTGGGGCGTCTTCCACGGGGTGCGCAGCTTTGTACCGCACATGCTGGAGTCGGGGGAGCCGGGGCACATCGTCAACACGTCCTCGGGCGACGGCGGCATCGCGCCCCTGCCGACGGCCTCCGTCTACGCGGTGACCAAGGCGGCCGTGGTCACCATGACGGAGTCCCTGTACGCGCATCTGCGGGCCGAGGACGCGGCCGTCGGCTGCTCGGTGCTCTTCCCCGGACCCCACATGCTGCGCACGGGCCTGTGGGAGTCGCACCGCAACCGCCCCGCGCGCTACGCCAAGTCACGCGCCCGCAGGACGCCGTACCGCTCCCTGGACCAGTGGGAGTCGGCCATGCGCGAGGCCGGGCACGAGGTGACCTTCACCCCGGTGGAGGAGGTGGCGGACTTCGTCGTACGGGGCATCGCCGAGGACCGCTTCTGGATGCTCCCCGAGAGCGAGCACAGCGACCGGCAGATCAGGGCCAGGTCGCAGTCGATGCTGGACCGCGCCGACCCGTCGTACCTGGAGAGCTTCATTCTGGACTGACGGGCCTGTCCGGGACTGCCTGCCGAAGACCGACCGAGGGATTGTGAGTGTGCGATGACCGCACGGCAGAACCCGTCCGGGTCAGGCGACCCGTACCCGGACCTGGACCGGAACCGGGACCGGAACCCGTATCTGATCGTCTCCTCCGACTGCCACGCCGGGCTGCCGACCGAGGAGTACAGGCCGTATCTGGAAGCCAGGTTCCACCGGGAGTTCGACGACTTCCTGGGGCAGCGTGACGCCCGTATCGAGGAGTCGACACGGCTGGGCATCCGTAACGAGGGCTTCGCCCGCAAGTGGTTCGAGGAGAACGAGGAGGGGCTGCGCGGCGGCTGGGACGCGGCGCAGCGCGTCAAGGAACTCGACGGTGACGGAGTGGCCGCCGAGGTGGTCTTCCCGGACGCCGACGCCGTGGACAGCCGCACGGCCGCGCCCTTCGGCGTGGGCCTGGGCCTCTCAGGCGACCAGGACCCCGCACTGGGCATGGCGGGCGCGAAGGCGCACAACCGCTGGCTCGCGGACTTCTGCGCCCAGCACCCCGAACGGCACTGCGGCGTCGCCCTGCTGCCCGTCACCGGCGCGGTGGAGGAGGTCGTCGCGGAGATCCACAGGGCGAAGGAGTCGGGGCTCGGGGCGCTGATGATCCCGTCGATGTGGGTGGACAGGGCGCCCTACCACGATCGCCGTTACGACCCCGTATGGGCGGCGGCGGCCGAGACCCGGATGCCCGTGGTCACCCACTCGGGGGCGGCACCGCGCCACGAGTACGGGGACCACCTGGGCATCTACGTCAGCGAGGTGACCTGGTGGCCCGCGCGCCCCCTGTGGTTCCTCCTGTGGTCCGGTGCGTTCGAGCGGCATCCGGGGCTGCGCTTCGGGGTGGCCGAGTCGGGGTGCTGGTGGCTGCCGAACCTGCTGTGGTTCATGGACCGGCTCTATCTGGGCGCACACGGAGGCAAGAAGCTGTCGCCCTTCGCGGAGCTGAAGCGTCCGCCGCACGAGTACCTGGACCGGCAGGTCTTCGTCTGCGCCACCAACACCAAGCGGCGCGAGCTGGCGCAGCGCTACGAGATCGGCGTCGACAACATCCTCTGGGGCAGCGATTTCCCGCACCCCGAGGGCACCTGGCCCGCCACCCGCACCTGGCTGCGCGACACCTTTCACGACATTCCCGTGGCCGAGACCCGGCGGATGCTGGGCGGTGCGGCGGCCGAGGTCTTCGGGTTCGACACGGCGGCGCTGGCACCGCTGGCAGCGCGCATCGGGCCCACTCCGGCCGAGCTGGGACAGCCCGAGGACCCCGAGGGCCGGGCAGCCGTCGAGGAGTCCTGGCGCGGCGCGCGCGAGGTCGGCCGCCACTGGCTGACGGGGCACGACTTCCCGTACGTCGGAACGGGTCCTGGACCGGCCGCCCACGTGCCGACCGCGCCCCACAGGGCGGAGGAGGCGGGCTCGTGAGCGCGACGGAACAGCAAACGGAACAGCGAGGGGACACGGACTGCTACACCGTCATCTCCGCCGACTGCCACGCGGGCGCCGACCTCCTGGACTACCGCCCGTACCTGGAGAAGGCGTACCACGACGACTTCGACGTCTGGGCCGAGCACTACGTCAACCCGTACGAGGACCTGCTCGCCGACACCGCCGACCGCAACTGGAACTCGGCGCGGCGCCTGGCCGAGCAGGAGCGGGACGGCATCGTCGCGGAGGTCGTCTTCCCGAACACGATCCCGCCCTTCTTCCCCAGCGCCTCCCTGATGGCGCCCGCGCCCACCCAAGAGGAGTTCGCGCGGCGCTGGGCGGGGCTGCGCGCCCACAACCGCTGGCTCGCCGACTTCTGCGCCGAGGCCCCCGGGCGCAGGGCGGGCGTCGCGCAGATCCTCCTGCACGACGTGGACGAGGCGGTGCGCGAGGTCAGGTGGGCGAAGGAGGCGGGGCTGACGGGCGGCGTCCTGCTGCCGGGGACGCCGCCGGGCTCGGGCCTGCCCGAGCTGTACTCGCGGGTGTACGACCCGCTGTGGGCGGTGTGCGACGAGCTGGACGTGCCCGTCAACCACCACGGCGGTTCCGCTTCGCCGCCGCTGGGCGAGGAGCCCGCAGCCCGCGCCGTGTTCATGGTGGAGACCACCTGGTTCTCGCACCGGGCGCTGTGGCACCTCGTCTTCGGCGGCGCCTTCCACCGCCATCCCGGGCTGCGGCTGGTGCTGACAGAGCAGGGCTCGGGCTGGATACCGGGCGTCCTGGAGATGCTCGACTACTACCACGCGCGCCTGGTCGCCGCCGCGTCCCGGAGCGCGCATCCCACCCCTGGGGACGACGCGGCCTCCGGCACCGCCGAATCGTCCACGGCCGAAGCGTCCACCGCCGAGTCGAAGTTCGGCGCCGGGCTGGCCGCCTCGATGGGCAGGGGCCCGAGCGAGGTGTGGCGCGAGAACTGCTACGTGGGCGCCAGCTTCATGCGCCCGCACGAGGTGCCGCTGCGGGAGCGGATCGGCATCGACAAGATCATGTGGGGCAGCGACTACCCCCACGACGAGGGCACCCCGCCCTACTCCCGCGAGGGCCTGCGCATCGCCTACGCGGGCCTGCCGCGCGAGGAGGTCGCCGCCATGGCGGGCGGCAACGCGGCCCGCGTCTACGGCTTCGACCTCGACCGCCTCGACCGGATCGCGGCACGGGTGGGCCCGACGGTCGCCGAGATCGCCGAGCCGCTGGAGCGGGTCCCGGAGGACGCGACGAGCCCGGCGTTCGTACCGGGCGGCCGGGTCCGGGTCTGGTAGGCGCGTCGAACGGACGTCGAATACTTGTGGGTAACAACCCCTAGCCCGCGCGGCACGGAGCGCTCTACCTTGCTGACATGCCGTCCAACCTGCCCGACGTCGTGCTCTGGTCGATCCCCGCCTTCGTGCTGCTCACGGTCCTGGAGATGGTCAGTTACCGCCTCCACCCGGACGAGGACTCCGCCGGTTACGAGACCAAGGACGCCGCGACGAGCCTCGCCATGGGGCTCGGCAGCCTGGTCTTCGACGCGCTGTGGAAGATACCGGTCGTCGCGATCTACGCGGCCGTCTACGAACTGACCCCGCTGCGCGTCCCCGTCCTCTGGTGGACGCTGCCGCTGATGCTGCTCGCCCAGGACTTCTTCTACTACTGGTCGCACCGCGGTCACCACGTGATCCGCATCCTGTGGGCCTGCCATGTGGTGCACCACTCCAGCAGGAAGTTCAACCTGACGACCGCGCTGCGCCAGCCCTGGACGTCCTGGACCGTGTGGCCCTTCTACGTCCCGGTGATCGCCCTGGGCGTCCACCCCGCCGCGCTCGCGTTCTGCTCGTCGGCGAACCTCGTCTACCAGTTCTGGATCCACACCGAGCGCATAGGGAAGCTGCCGCGGCCGTTCGAGTTCGTCTTCAACACCCCGTCGCACCACCGCGTGCACCACGCCTCGCAGGGCAGCTACCTGGACCGCAACTTCGGCGGCATCCTCATCGTCTGGGACCGGCTCTTCGGCTCCTTCGTGCCCGAGACGCAGCCGTGCGTGTTCGGGCTCACCAAGAACATCGCGACCCACAACCCGCTGCGGGTGGCCACCCACGAGTACGCCGCGATCGGCAGGGACCTGCGCGCGGCGCGCGACTGGCGGGAGCGCGCCGGCCGCGTCTTCCGCGGCCCCGGCTGGCAGCCCGTCGCGACGGCGCAGGGAGCTCCGTCGGCGGAGGGGACCCCGGCAGCGGAAGGGGCCGGACCGCTCGCGCGGCCCGGCCCCGGAACCGGCCCGGGGGCCACGGCGTCACCGCCGCAGCCCCCGGCCCAGCAGGTCACTTCGTGACGTTCACCCCGTGACCGGAGGTCACTCCGTGCGGGTCACTTCTTGACGGCCGCGAGGGCGTCCACGAGGCCGTGCCCGTAGAAGCTGTTGTTCCCGGGGACACCGGTGCACGTGGCGGCGTAGGTGCCCTTGCCGTCGGGGTCGTACTTGGTGGGGCACTTGACGGTCTGCGCCTGTGCCTTCAGACGCCAGCCCAGCTCCTGGGGCGACACCTTCGGGTGCTTGCTCTTGATGAGCGCGGCGACGCCCGCGACCTGCGGACCGGCCATCGAGGTGCCCTGGAGGTACGCGTACTCACCGTCCGGCATGGTGGACAGGACGCCACCGCTCTTGGCCGGGGGCTCGGGCGTCTGGTAGCGGGTGTCGCCACCGGGGCCCGCGACGTCGATCTGACCGGCGCCGTAGTTGGAGTAGTACGACTTCAGGTTCTCCGGGCCCGTCGCCGAGACCGAGGTGACACCCGGCAGCATGGTGGGCATGTCCGGGCACGTCGCCGGGTTGATGGTGCGCTCGACCGGCGTGGAGTCGTTCGGGCTGGTGTCGTCCGTCAGCTCCGCTGCGGCGAGGTCCTGCGAGGAGTTGCCGGCGGAGGAGACCGTGGCGGTGCCCTTGCCCGTCGCGTACTTCAGGGCCCGGCTCACCGAGTCGACGAGGGCGCCCTGGTCCTTGTCGTTGCGGCAGTTGTAGAGCCACGGGTCGATGTAGTAGCTGTTGTTGGTGATCTCGACGCCGTGGTCGGCGGCGAAGACCATCGCGCAGACGACGGCCTCGGTGTAGAAGAGGGACGTCTCCTTCTCGCTCACCTTGATGGACGAGACCTGCACACCGGGCGCCGCACCCGCGATGCCCACGTCGTTGCGCGGCGCCGCGATGATGCCCGCGACGTGCGTGCCGTGGTAGTCGTTGGCCGCGTCGAAGGGGCGCCAGGCGCCCTCGCTCGTGTCGGCCTTGCCGCCGACGCAGCTCGCGGACTGCTCGGCCGAGAAGTTGGCCTGGAGGTCGGGGTGCGTGTCGTCGACGCCGGTGTCGATGACGCCGACGGTGACCTTCTTGCTGCCCTCACTGATCTTGTGGGCCTGGTCCGCCTTGATCGCCCGCTTGTCCCACTGGAGGGACTCCAGCGGCTCCTCGCCCTGCGCCTTCGCCTGGGCTGTGGCCGCCGACGTGGACTTGGGCGTCTGCACGTACTGCGGCTTGCCGACGTCCGTGGTGGCCGCGGCCTGGATCGGCGCCGTGCGGGTCGCGCCCGCCGAGTCGACACCCTTCACCGCGCGTAGCGTGTCGCCGAACTCCGGGTTCGTGGAGTGCGCGACGATGACGCCGATCTTCTTGTACGCGGTGACGACGGTGCCGTCGGCCTTGGTTATCTCCTTCTTCACCCGCTCGATGGTCGAGGCGTCCGTCGCGGTGTTCACGACGTAGCTCAGCTTCTCCCCGTCCTGCGCGGCGGTCGCGGTGGCGGCGTTCTGCGTGCTCGCCACTGCGACGCCCGCCATCCCGACCGAAGCGGTGAGGACCAGTCCGAGCGGCATCGCGAGCGCGCGCCAACGTCTGGAAGGTTTTGAATCCATGGGGTCTCCATGTCGTCTGAAGTTGACCATAGACGTGGGAAGTTAGCGCCGATTGGTGCAGCTCAGCAATGGATTCCGAAAGATAGTCCGAGCGAGTCGACAATGTGTCTTACGGGTTTCAACCTCTGACCCCTGTTGTGACACGTGCCGAAGATCTACGATGCGCGCACTGTACGGCCAGTAAGCACCCCCACACGCCCCACACCGTCCTCTCCCCCCACCCACTCATTCCGACTGGAGTCACCGTGG
Source organism: Streptomyces daliensis (assembly GCF_054782395.1). Classification (NCBI taxonomy): domain Bacteria; kingdom Bacillati; phylum Actinomycetota; class Actinomycetes; order Kitasatosporales; family Streptomycetaceae; genus Streptomyces; species Streptomyces daliensis. The sequence continues at coordinate 19,432 of NZ_BAAGSO010000010.1, forward strand.
ACACCGCATCAGAGCACGAGGGTTCAGGCCCCCCGCGCGGCCTGAATTACACGGAGGTGCAACAGAGTGCCGAGTTCGGTGAACTACGGCACACGTACCGGTCGTTCGCCTTCCCGCTCACCGTCGCCTTCATCGTCTGGTACCTGCTGTACGTCCTGCTGTCGAACTACGCGGACGCCTTCATGGCGACGAAGGTCGTCGGCAACGTCAACGTGGCCTTCGTCTTCGGCCTCGCACAGTTCGTGACCACCTTCCTCATCGCCTGGTGGTACTCCAGGCACGCCGCGGCGAAGCTCGACCCGAAGGCCGACGCGATCAAGGCCCGTCTGGAGGGCGACGCATGAGCATCAGTCAGCACCTGGCGGCGGCTCCGGCGCGGTTCCCCCTCGCGGCCGAGGGCGCCAGCGAGCACCGGACCCTGATCATCACGCTCTTCTCGTGCTTCGTGGTGGCCACCCTGGCCGTCACCGTGTGGGCGGGGCGCCGCACCAAGGACGCCACCGACTTCTACGCGGGCGGCCGGCAGTTCACGGGCTTCCAGAACGGCCTGGCGATCTCCGGTGACTACATGTCGGCCGCGTCCTTCCTGGGCATCGCGGGCGCCATCGCCCTCTCCGGGTACGACGGCTTCCTCTACTCCATCGGCTTCCTGGTCGCCTGGCTCGTCGCGCTGCTGCTGGTGGCCGAGCCGCTGCGGAACTCCGGGCGCTACACGATGGGCGACGTCCTGGCCTACCGGATGCGGCAGCGGCCCGTCCGCACGGCCGCAGGCGTCTCCACCATCATCGTCTCGATCTTCTACCTGCTGGCCCAGATGGTCGGCGCCGGCGCGCTCGTCGCGCTGCTGCTGGGCATCACGGGCGAGACGGGCAAGAACCTGATCGTGGTCTTCGTCGGAATCATCATGATTCTGTACGTCACCATCGGCGGAATGAAGGGGACCACCTGGGTCCAGATGATCAAGGCGTGCCTGCTGATCGGCGGAACGCTCATCATCACCGTGCTGGTGTTCCACAAGTTCAACTACAACATCTCCTCGCTCCTCGGCGCCGCGGCCGAGAACAGCGGCAAGGGCGCCGCCTTCCTGGAGCCGGGACTGAAGTACGGGGTCACCACCACCTCGAAGATCGACTTCATCTCGCTGGGCATCGCGCTCGTCCTCGGCACCGCCGGACTCCCGCACATCCTGATCCGCTTCTACACCGTCCCGACGGCCAGGGCCGCGCGGAAGTCCGTGAACTGGGCGATCGGCATCATCGGCGTCTTCTACCTGATGACGATCGCGCTCGGCTTCGGCGCCGCCGCGCTGCTCTCGCAGAAGGAGATCGTCGAGTCGAACGCGGCGGGCAACACGGCCGCGCCCCTGCTCGCGCAGGAGATCGGCGGCGGCGCCGACTCGACCGGAGGCGCGATCCTGCTCGCGATGATCTCGGCGGTCGCCTTCGCGACGATCCTCGCCGTGGTCGCCGGGCTCACCCTGGCCTCCTCCTCGTCCTTCGCGCACGACCTGTACGCGAACGTCATCCGCAGGGGCGAGGCCACCGAGAAGGAGGAGGTCTCGGCAGCGCGTATCTCCGCCGTGATCATCGGCGCCGTCGCCATCGGGCTCGGCATCTTCGCGGGCAAGCTCAACGTCGCGGGACTGGTGGCGCTCGCCTTCGCGGTGGCCGCCTCCGCGAACCTGCCGACGATCCTCTACAGCCTCTTCTGGAAGCGCTTCACGACACAGGGCGCGCTGTGGTCGATCTACGGAGGGCTCGTCTCCTCGGTGCTGCTCGTCCTCTTCTCGCCCGTGGTCACCGGCAAGCCGACGTCGATGTTCCCCGACGCCGACTTCGCCTGGTTCCCGCTGGAGAACCCAGGCCTGATCTCGATCCCGCTCGGCTTCCTGCTCGGCTGGCTCGGCTCGGTCCTCTCCAAGGACGAGGGCGCGGGCGGCGAGAAGTACGCGGAGCTGGAGGTGCGCTCCATGACGGGTACGGGCGCGCACTGACCCGTTGCGCCAGCGCCTGCTACGGCGGCCCGACCACGGCACCGTCACGCAGCGTACGCGCGAGGAAACTTCAACGATCTGTTGAATGTCATACACGTCGCGTACGCTTCGAGACAGATCAGGCAACCGTGGGAGGGCCGCCAGCATGCTGCTCGACACATACGGCCGAGTCGCCACCGACTTGCGCGTATCACTGACCGATCGCTGCAATCTGCGCTGCACCTACTGCATGCCAGAAGAAGGCCTCCAGTGGCTCGCCAAACCCGACCTCCTCACGGACGACGAGATCGTGCGCCTCGTGCGCATCGCCGTGACGGAACTGGGCATCGAGGAGGTCAGGTTCACCGGCGGCGAGCCGCTGCTGCGCCCCGGCCTCGTCGGCATCGTCGAACGCTGCGCCGCGCTGGAGCCCCGGCCCCAGATGTCGCTCACGACGAACGGCATCGGCCTGGAGCGCACCGCCACCGCCCTGCGCGAGGCGGGCCTGGACCGCGTCAACGTCTCCCTCGACACCCTGCGGCCCGATGTCTTCCAGCGCATGACGCGCCGCAAGCGCCACGGCGACGTGCTGCGCGGTCTCGAAGCGGCACGCTCGACGGGCCTCACCCCCGTCAAGGTCAACGCCGTCCTGATGCCGGGGCTCAACGCCGACGAGGCGCCCGATCTGCTGGCCTGGGCCGTCGAGGAGGGCTATGAGCTGCGCTTCATCGAGCAGATGCCCTTGGACGCGCAGCACGGCTGGCACCGCGAGGGCATGGTCACCGCCGGGGACATCCTGGAGTCCCTGCGCACCCGCTTCACGCTGACGGCCGAGGGCGAGGAGGAGCGCGGCTCGGCCCCCGCCGAGCGCTGGGTCGTCGACGGCGGACCGCACACCGTCGGCGTCATCGCCTCCGTCACCCGTCCCTTCTGCCACGCCTGCGACCGCACCCGCCTCACGGCCGACGGCCAGGTGCGCACCTGCCTCTTCGCGAGCGAGGAGTCCGATCTGCGCGGCGCGCTGCGCGCGGGCGCGGCGGACGAGGAGATCGCCCGGCTGTGGAAGCTGGCCATGTGGGGCAAGAAGGCGGGAGCCGGGATCGACGACCCGTCCTTCGTGCAGCCGTCGCGGCCGATGTCGGCCATCGGGGGCTGAGGCGGGTGCGGGCGCCTTCGGCGGATGCGGGGCGCGGGGTACGGGCGGCGCGGCTGTCCGGGGCCCGAGCGGGGCCCGCCGTCCGTCGGCCGGTCCGGCCCGCGTCGGCCCCGTCAGTCCGGTGTGCCGGTCCCGGGGGCCGTGTGACGGTGCCACTCCTCCAGCGTGACGACCTCCTTGAGGAAGTCCCGCATGCCGAGGAAGTCCGACAGATGCTCGCGGTGCTCGTCGCAGGCCAGCCAGGTCTTGCGGCGCTCGGGAGTGTGCAGCTTGGGGTTGTTCCAGGCCAGCACCCACACGGCGGGGGCGCGGCAGCCCTTGGCTGAGCAGATGGGGGTCTCGGGGTCTTCGGCTGAGGGGATCATGCCCCCATCCAACACCCGGCCCGCACAAGGAAACGACGCCGGGCAGCCACGGGGGGAGCCGCCCGGCGTCGGTCTATCGCTCCGACGGGGGATGCGGAGCGTTTCTGAAGTATGGCATGCGAGACCCTGCGCGGTGCAGCGGAACCGCATGATTGATCTGAGCTTTTCATGAGCTTCATACGGTGGCCCGGCCCAAATGCCTTTCAGGCTGGGCCCTCTGACGGGCCGTCGGACTTGTTCACGCCCGCTTCAGGGACGCGTTCCGCCGAGCCGAGCATGGGGCGCGTGGGGGAGGGGATGTACGAGGCCGGGAGCGAAGGAGCGTTCTCGCGGCCCGCGTTGGCGATCACTACCGCCACGTACGGAAGCAGCGCTCCCAGCACGAGCGTCACCACGGCCAACGGGCGTTGCACGTTCCACAGGAGGACGGTCAGCAGAACCGACGCCGTGCGCACGAGCATCGAGATCACATAGCGCCGCTGCCTGCCGCGAACGTCGTCTTCCAGTCCCTGCCGGGCCCCGGTGATCCGGAAGACCTCGGGCCGGCGCTGCTTCCGCATCACGTTTCCACCACCTGCTCACTGTGCCGGGTCTGGTCCGCCGCGCGGGGTTCCGGGCCTTCACTACGGTACGCCCGGGCTCAGCCGGGTTCGAGACCGGGGCGCTGATCCCCGGGACCAGTGGCGGCGCGACGTCACCCGTATGGAGCTGTACGCCATGCGGCGTAGTCGGGCCGGGAGGAGAGTGTTCCCCGTATACGTACAAGGGTGCGCAAACCGCGCCGAACTGCGGAGGCGACATGAGCTGGTTGTGGGCGATTGTCCTTGGTTTGGTGCTGGGTGTCCTCGCCCGCGCCATCCTTCCGGGCAAGCAGGACATCCCGCTGTGGCTGACGGCGATCTTCGGCATCCTGGGCAGCATCCTGGGAAACGCCGTGGCCACCTGGGTGGGCGTCAACGACACCAAGGGCATCGACTGGATGCGGCACGTGCTCCAGCTCGCGGGCGCCGTGGTCGTCGTCGCGCTGGGCACGCCGCTGTGGGCGATGATCCGGGGCAAGAGCAGAGAGCGGACCTGAGCTGACATGACCTGACCCCCTCCGCCCCGGGGAGGGGCGGAGGGGGTCAGGGGTTCAGGGGACCCGCCGGTCGGTCCTACAGCCCCTTGATCTCGGCGATCTTGCGGCCCGCCTTGAGGTAGACGGTGCCCGCCACCCCGGCCCCGTCCTTCGTGACCAGCCCGGCCTCGGTGAGCTTCTCCAGCGCCACCTCGGTCAGCGGACGCAGCGCGTCCGCCTCCGGCAGCACGACGGCGTGCTGCTCCGCGCCCTCGGGCTCCATGATCAGCCGCAGCCCGTTCTGCTTCGCGACCCGGCGTGCCGCCGAGGCGCTCGGCTGGAACTGGAGCACCTTCGCGAGGATCGACGCGATCCCCTCGGCCCCGTGCTCGGTGGCGTCCACGACGGGCAGCGACTCCACGTCCGTGAACGACTTCTTCGAGAACTGCGCGACGAAGCCAGCGCGTGCCGCCATCGCCGCCTCCACCCCGTACAGCGCCGCGACGACCTCGCCCGCCAGCACCTTCTTGAGGTCCATCGGGTGCAGTGTCCTGGCCTCGATACGGGCCGTGGCGGCGGCGATCTCGCCGTCCGTCCACTCCGTCCAGGCGCGCAGGTAGGGCTCCATCAGCCGGTCGGGGATCGACATGATCTTGCCGAAGACGTCATCCGCGGTCGCGGACAGACCGATGTAGTTGCCCTTCGACTTCGACATCTTCGCGCCGGACCCGTCCGTGCCCTCGATCAGCGGCACCGTGGCGACCAGCTGCGGCTTCTGGCCGCGGACCTCCATCAGCTTGCGGCCCATCTGGAGGTTCAGCAGTTGGTCGACGCCGCCCAGCTCGATGTCGCAGTCCAGCGCCACCGAGTCCAGGCCCTGCGCGATCGGGTACAGCAGCTCGGACATGGTGATGCCCGCGCCCGACGCCAGCCGGTTGCGGAAGTCCTCGCGCTGGAGCAGCGAGGAGGCGGGGACCTGCGTCAGCAGCGACAGCAGCTCGGGGAACGTGTAGGGCGCCAGCCACTCGCTGTTCTGCCGGAAGCTGACCTTCTCGAAGTCGAAGAAGGGCCGCACCTGCTCGCGGTAGCCCTGGAGGTTCTTCGCGATGTCCTCGTCGGTGAGCGGCGGGCGCTCGGCCGTACGGCCCGAAGGGTCGCCGATCTTCGCCGTGAAGTCGCCGATGAGGAGGGTCACGTCGTGCCCCATCCGCTGGAAGCGGCTGAGCACGATCATGGGCACGGTGTGGCCCAGGTGGACATCGGCCGCGGTCGGGTCGATGCCCAGCTTGATGTGCAGGCCCCTGCCCTCCGCGCGGCGCTGCTCGATGCGCTCGGTGAGCTTCTCCTCCGAGGGCAGCACGTCCACCGCGCGGGACGCGATGAGGGCCGCCTGCTCGGACGCCGGGAGATCGCTCAGGTCCAGATAGCGCCGCGAGCCCGTCTCCGCGAGCAGCCGCTCGACGGTCTGGTCGGAGGAGAGGTCCTGCGCCAGCAGTTCGCTGGCACGCTGCACGGAGTCGCCGAGGCGTGTCACGTATCTGTCCTGATGATCGTCGGTGGTCGGAAGGCCGCGGCCCGGCCCGCGCGCCATACGGTGCGGGCGCGCGGGCGGGGAACGGCCGGTAACGAGTCTAAGGCGGTCACGCGTCCTGCCGGGCACGCGTCCCCGCCGGTCACACGCCCCGGCTGACGGAACTCATGTTGAAGTCCGGGACGCGCAGCGGAGGCATCGCGGCGCGGGTGAAGTAGTCCGACCACTCGCGCGGCAGCGTCCGCTCCGTGCGGCCCGCCTCGGTGGCGCGGGAGAGGACGCCGAGCGGGGACTCGTTGAAGCGGAAGTTGTTGACCTCCCCCGTCACCTCCCCGTTCTCCACCAGATACACGCCGTCCCTGGTCAGCCCCGTCAGCAGCAGCGTCGCCGGATCCACCTCGCGGATGTACCAGAGGCACGTCAGCAGCAGCCCGCGGGCCGTGTCCGCGACCATCTCGTCCAGCGAGCGCCCGTTCCCGCCCTCCAGGATCAGGTTGTCGACGGGCGGCGCCACCGGCAGCCCCGTCAGCGCCGCGCTGTGCCGGGTGGTCAGCAGCCGGGACAGCGCGCCCTCGCTGATCCACTCCGTGGGGCCCAGCGGAAGCCCGTTGTCGAAGACGGACGCGTCGTCGCCGGAGGAGTGGGCCAGCACGAACGGCGCCGCCTCCAGGCCCGGTGCGTGCGGGTCGCCGCGCAGCGTCAGCGGCAGCTCCGAGAGCCGCTCGCCCAGCCGCGTGCCCCCGGCGGGCCCGCTGAACGCCGTCCGGCCCTCCGCCGCGTCCCGCGCCGTGGACGACCACTGCTGGTAGATCAGCAGATCGGCGACGGCCGTGGGCGGCAGCAGCGTCTCGTACCGCCCCGCCGGCAGCTCGACCTTCCGCTCCGCCCACTTCAGCCGCCGCTCCAGCTCCGCGTCCACCGCGGCCAGATCGATGTCGCGGAAGTCCCTCGTGGCCCGCCCCACCCACGCGGAGCCGCCGGTTCCGGGCGACTTGCCGTTCACCTCCAGGGTGCCGGTGGGCTGGTCGTGGCGCAGCCGCAGCCCGGCCGAGGAGCCCAGATAGGTGGAGACCACGCCGTGCTGCGCGAAGCCGTACAGCTCCCGGCCCCCGGCGGCCGCCCGCGCGAAGGACTCCCCGAGCGCGGGCGCGAAGCCGTCGAAGACCCGCGAGGAGGTCTCGTCCGGCGCCTCCGTGAAACCGGGGGAGGCGGGCACCCCCTCGACGAGCGGCTGGGCGTCCTCGGCCGCCTCCGAGGCGCGGGCCGCCTCCTCGGCGGCCCGCACCAGCGGCTCCAGCTCGTCCGCCGTCACGGCCGCGCGCGAGACCACGCCGGAGGCGGTGCCCCGGGCGCCGTCCACGGTGGCGATGACGGTCAGAGTGCGGCCCCGGGTGACACCGTTCGTCGTGAGCGCGTTGCGGGCCCAGCGCAGGTTGGCGCTGGACTCCTCGTCGGCGATGACCACACAGCCGTCGGCGCGGGACAGTTCAAGGGCCCGCTCGACGACCTCGTGCGGCCTGCTCGTACCGCCCGTACCGCCCGTACGGATGCCGGTCATCGGCCCGCCTCCCGCGTGGTGTTGAGGATGTTGACGCCGCGGAACAGCGCCGAGGGACAGCCGTGCGAGACGGCCGCGATCTGCCCCGGCTGCGCCTTGCCGCAGTTGAAGGCGCCGCCCAGCACATAGGTACCGGGGCCGCCGACGGCCTCCATGGACCCCCAGAAGTCGGTGGTGGTCGCCTGGTAGGCGACGTCCCGCAACTGGCCGGCGAGCTTGCCGTTCTCGATGCGGAAGAAGCGCTGCCCGGTGAACTGGAAGTTGTAACGCTGCATGTCGATGGACCACGAGCGGTCGCCGACGACGTAGATCCCCCGCTCCACACCGCCGATCAGCTCCTCCGTCGAGGGGCCGTCAGGGGCCGGGGCCAGGGACACGTTCGCCATCCGCTGGAGGGGCACGTGCCCCGGCGAGTCCGCGAAGGCGCACCCGTTCGAGCGTTCCCGCCCGGTGAGGCGGGCGATGCGGCGGTCGAGCTGATAGCCGACCAGGGTGCCGTTTCTGACCAGATCCCAGGACTGGGCCTCGACGCCCTCGTCGTCGTAGCCGATGGTGGCGAGCCCGTGCTCCGCGGTGCGGTCACCCGTCACGTTCATGATCCCGGAGCCGTAGGCCAGCGTGCCCAGCTTGTCCGGGGTGGCGAAGGAGGTGCCCGCGTACGCCGCCTCGTAGCCCAGCGCGCGGTCCAGCTCCGTCGCGTGGCCGATCGACTCGTGGATGGTCAGCCACAGGTTGGAGGGGTCGACCACCAGGTCGTAGGCGCCGGGCTCGACGCTCGGCGCGCGCAGCTTCCCCGCCAGCAGCTCCGGCATCCGCTCCAGCTCCGCTTCCCAGTCCCAGCCGGTGCCGCGCAGATACTCCCAGCCCCTGCCGACGGGCGGCGCCAGCGTCCGCATTGAGTCGAACGTGCCGTCCCCGGTGACCGCGACGGCCGTGAGCTGCGGGTGCAGCCGCACCCGCTGCTGGGTGGTGACGGTGCCCGCGAGGTCGGCGTAGAACTTGTTCTCCTGGACGGTGAGGAGCGTGGCGTCCACGTGGCTGACGCCCTCCGCCGCCAGCAGCCGCCCGCTCCACTCGGCCAGCAGGCCGGTCTTCTCGACGTCGGGTACCTCGAACGGGTTGACCTCGTACGAGGAGACCCACGTCCGCTCCCCGTGCACCGGCTCGGGGGCCAGCTCCACGGCGTCCCGCGCGCCCGCCGCCTCGGCCACCTTCGCGGAGAGCTTCGCCATCTCGACGGCCTGCGCGGCCACTCTGGCCGCCGCGTCCATCGTCGGCTCGACGCCAGAGGCGAAGCCCCACGCGCCGCCGTGGACGACGCGTACCGCGTAACCCGTGTCCGTGGTGTCCGAGGCGCCGGCCGGTCTGGCGTCGCGCAGCCGCCAGGCCGCGCGGCGGACGCGCTCGAAGCGGAAGTCGGCGTGCTCGGCACCCAGCGCGCGGGCCCGCGCGAGCGCGGCGTCGGCGAGGGGGCGGAGGGGGAGCGCGAGGAAACTCTCGTCGAGGGGCGGTGCGGCGCGGGGCTGCCCGGCGCGGGCGGAATTGGGGGGTCCGGGGGTGGGGCCGTCGCGACCGGTCGGGCCCGCGTGGCCGGTGGGTTCATCGGAGCCTGTGGGGCCGGTGGGCTGGATGGGCTGGGGCAAGGCGTCCTCCCGTCGTCGGCAACCGATCATGCCCTGTCAGAGCCGTTTCCGCCGCCGCTTTCTGTAGGGACTCCACAGGAGGCTGTCCGGGCCCCTGTCGCTGCCCGAGTCCACGACGGGGTAGACCAACCGATAGTTTTCGTACGGACAGACTTCGGCCGCGTCACCGCGGAACCAGCAGAAAGGGTGGTCACACCTTGAGCCGCTCGGTACTCGTCACAGGAGGCAATCGCGGCATTGGCCTCGCCATCGCCAGCGCCTTCGCCGACGCAGGCGACAAGGTCGCCATCACCTATCGCTCCGGTGAGCCGCCGTCGGGCTTCCTCGCGGTCAAGTGCGACATCACCGACCCGGAGCAGGTGGAGCAGGCCTACAAGGAGATCGAGGAGAAGCAGGGCGCGGTCGAGGTGCTCGTCGCCAACGCCGGTGTCACGCGTGACCAGCTCCTGCTGCGGATGTCCGAGGAGGACTTCACCTCGGTGGTGGAGACCAACCTGACGGGCACGTTCCGGGTCGTCAAGCGCGCGACGCGCGGCATGCTGCGGGCCCGCAAGGGCCGCGTGGTGCTGATCTCCTCCGTGGTCGGGCTCCTGGGCTCCGCAGGGCAGTCGAACTACGCCGCCTCCAAGGCCGGACTGGTCGGCTTCGCCCGCTCCCTGGCCCGCGAGCTGGGCTCCCGCAGCATCACCTGCAACGTCGTCGCGCCCGGCTTCGTCGACACCGACATGACGCAGGCGCTCACCGACGAGCAGCGCGAGAACATCATGGGACAGGTTCCGATGGGCCGTTACGCGCAGCCCGGCGAGATCGCCTCAGCGGTGCGCTTCCTGGCGTCCGACGAGGCCGCGTACATCACTGGAGCCGTCATTCCCGTAGACGGCGGATTGGGCATGGGTCACTGAACATGAGCGGAATCCTCGCTGGCAAGCGCATCCTCGTCACCGGCGTACTGACCGAGGGATCGATCGCCTTCCACGCCGCCAAGGTCGCCCAGGAGGAGGGCGCCGAGGTCATCCTCACCGGCTTCGGGCGCCTCTCGCTGGTGCAGCGCATCGCGAAGCGGCTGCCCAAGGAGGCCCCGGTCATCGAGCTGGACGTGACCGACCAGGAGCACCTGGACGGGCTTGCCGACAAGGTGCGCGAGCACGTCGACGGCCTCGACGGCATCGTCCACTCCATCGCCTTCGGCCCGCAGGGCGCCTTCAACTTCCTGGAGGCGAGCTGGGAGGACGTCGGCACCGCCGTGCACGTCTCGGCGTACTCGCTGAAGTCCCTCACGATGGCCTGCCTGCCGCTGATGCCGCAGGGCGGCTCCGTCGTCGGCCTCACCTTCGACGCGCAGATCGCGTGGCCGAAGTACGACTGGATGGGCGTCGCCAAGGCGGCCCTGGAGTCCACCAGCCGCTACCTCGCCCGCGACCTGGGCGAGAGGAACGTGCGCTGCAACCTGATCTCGGCCGGTCCCATCAAGTCCATGGCCGCGAAGTCCATCCCGGGCTTCGAGGAGCTGGCGGACGTGTGGAACCACCGCGCGCCCATCGGCTGGGAGCTGACCGACCCGGAGCCCGCTGGCCGCGGCGTGGTCGCCCTGCTGTCCGACTTCTTCCCGCGCACGACGGGCGAGATCGTCCACGTGGACGGCGGCGTCCACATGATGGGGGCGTAGGGCGCAGGGCGCAGGAGGCGGCTGACGTCTGACAACTAACGGGTAACAGGTAACGGATATTGAAATCTGTTACCTGTTACCTGTTACTTGTCATCTGTGATCTGTCATCCGTTACCTGTCATCTGTCATCCGACACCCCGCGCCCCCACTCCCGCGTGTACGAGGCGGCCTCGCGGCCCGCCGCCTCGGGGTCCCCGTCGCGGATGGCCTCGACCAGCCGCTCGTGGTCCATGTGGTTCTCGGGGTGCAGTTCCTCGCCGACGTCGAAGCGCAGGAAGTCCCGCATCACGTCGCCGAGGTCGGCGTAGACCGCCGTGAGCACCTCGTTGTGGGAGGCCGCGACGATGCCCAGGTGGAGGTTGGCGTCCGCCTCCACGAAGCGGTCCACCTCGCGCGATTCCCACGCCGCCTCGCGCCGCTCCAGCAGCGCGTCGAGCTGGTTCAGGTCCGCTTCCGTGCGCCGTCGCGCGGCCAGTTCGGCGCCCGAGGTCTCCAGGGCCGCGCGCAGTTCGGCGACGTGGCGCGGGTCCGCGTCGGCGAACCGGCGCTGCATGACCCCGGCCAGTTCACTGGTCGCGACCACATAGGTGCCGGAGCCCTGCCGGATGTCGAGCAGGCCGTTGTGCGCCAGCGCGCGAACGGCCTCCCGCACGGTGTTGCGGGCCACGCCCAGCTCCTCGACCAGTTCGGGCTCGGTGGGGATGCGGGAGCCCACGGGCCATTCCCCCGAGGTGATCTGCGTACGCAGGGCGGCGATCACTTGGGCGGCCAGCGCCGAGCGCTGCGGTGTGGACAGGGTCATGACTCTCCAGGGCGGAACGAGGCGGTACGGCTGTTGGCATGAATTCGTCCCATGATTCTATGATGGCCTCTATGCCAGTGAAAGACGACGATCTCAGGCCCCCTTCCGATTCCTCTCGGGCGTCGGCATCCGGCGCGTCGGGTGCATCCGGTGCGTCCGGCGTGCCTGATGCGTCCGACGCGTCCCGCGCGTCCGGTGGTGCCGCGAAGACCGGTCAGCCGTCGGCCTGGGTGCTGCGCCTGGTCGTCGTCGGACTCGTGCTCGCCGCGCTCAACCTCCGGCCCGCGATATCCGGCCTCGGCCCCCTCATGGAGGAGGTGCGCGACGGCCTTGGCATGAACGGCACCGTGGCCGGGCTGCTCACCTCCGTGCCTTCGTTCTGCTTCGCGGTCTTCGGCGGGCTGGCCCCGAGGCTGGCCCGTCGCTGGGGCCCGGCCGCCGTGGTCCTCGTGGGGATGGTCGCGATCACGGCGGGGCTCGCCCTGCGCCCCTTCGTGGGCGGCACTGCCGGTTTCCTCGCCGCGAGCGTGCTGGCCCTCGCGGGCATCGCGGTGAGCAACGTGCTGATGCCGGTCGTCGTCAAGCACTGGTTCCCTGGCCGGGTCGGCCCGATGACCGGCCTCTACTCCATGGCCCTCGCCCTGGGCACCGCCAGCGCCGCCGCCGTCACCGTGCCCATGACCGAGGCGCTGGGCGGCAGTTGGCAGCTCGGCCTGGCAGCCTGGGCGCTGCTCGGCGTGGTCGCGATGGCGCCGTGGGCGGCCGTCCTCCGGGACCGCGGCTCCCGCGCCCCCGAGCCGGACGCGGCACGGGAGGCCGTCCCGGAGCGTACGGAGGCGGCCGAGCGCGCGGAGGAGGCCGAGGGTGCGGAGCGGTCCGCCGCCTCGGGGCCGGACGCGCGGGCGGACGCGGGGGCGGATGCCGAGCCCGCCGTGCGCATCACGTCCTCGCCCACCGCCTGGGCGCTGGGCATCTTCTTCGGGCTCCAGGCGTCGGCCGCCTACATCACCATGGGCTGGCTGCCGCAGATCTTCCGCGACGCCGGTGTCTCCGCCTCGTCGGCCGGACTGATGCTCGCCGTGACCATGGGCATGGGCGTCCCCCTGTCCTTCGTGCTGCCGCGCATGGCCGCCCGTATGCGGCACCAGGGACCGCTGGTGCTCGCGCTGGGGGTCTGCGGTCTGGCCGGGTACGCCGGACTGTGGTTCGCCCCGGCCGACGGCGCCTGGCTGTGGGCGCTGATGCTGGGCGTCTCCAACTGCGCCTTCCCGCTCGCGCTCACGATGATCGGCATGCGGTCGCGTTCCAGCGCGGGCGTCGTCAAGCTGTCCGCCTTCGCGCAGAGCACGGGCTACCTCATCTCGATCCCCGGGCCCCTGCTCGTCGGCGCCCTGCACGACACCAGCGGCGGCTGGCACGTCCCGCTGCTGCTGATGACGGTGCTGATGTTCGGGCAGATCGCCATGGGCGTGCTCGCGGGGCGGGACCGGGTGATCGAGGACGGGCGCTGAGTGCGACACTGACGGGTATGCCAGTCCTTGAACCCAATCCGCAGAACGGGCAGAAGAAGCTGCTCCTGGTCTTCGCCACGATCATCGGCATCCTGGTCGTCATCGGTGTGATCGCCAGCATCGTCGCCCCGTAGCGTCCCGTAGCACCGCACAGCGCCCCGTCCCGCACCTTCAGGGCGTCCATGGTGGGGCTGGCCCCACCATCCCCTAGGGGGTTCGGGTCAGGGGTAAGTGGGTGGGTCACCGGATGGGAGCCACGCCGCCGCTTCCGTAGCGTCTGAGTCGCACCGTTCGACGACCCCGACCCGACCCACGGAGGCGAGCCCCATGACGGCCCGTGTGTATCCGGCACCCTCCGCGACGACCCCTTCCGCGGCGAGCCCCACGGCGAGCCCCACGGCGAGCCCCACGGCGAGCCCCGCGGCGAGCGGTGCGCAGACGCGGCTTCCCTGGTGGGCGGTCGCGCTGCCCGTCGTCGCCTTCGTGACGCTGCTGGCGCTGCTCCTGGGCGGGGGAGAGGCGGGCGCGGCCGAGCAGGCGGGGCCCCTGTTGCAGCCGTTCAGCGCGATTTTCCAGGGGCTGATACGGGTGCTGTTCGGCTGAGGTGACGGCCCCTTTACAGCACGTCACCCGTGCCGGTCGAGCAATCCCAACACCCTGCGCCCGGTGGCGCGTTTCGTGCGAAGCTGGAAAACATGAGCGTCGATGTGCCCCGCAGTATCGTCCTTCTCCGGCACGCCAAGGCCGACTGGCCTGATGTGGACGACCACGAACGCCCCCTCGCAGACCGAGGCCGCAAGGATGCCCCGGCCGTCGGCGAGTGGCTGGCCGCCCACGGCGTCAATCCCGGACTGACCCTCTGCTCGACCGCGACCCGGACCCGTGAGACGTGGAAGCTGGCCGTGCACCAGCTGCCGCAGCGTCCCAAGACGGTTTACGAGGACCGGCTCTACGAAGCCTCACCCGGCGAGATCATCGCTGTGATCAACGAAGTGTCCGAGGACGTCCGGGACCTGCTCGTCGTCGGACACAACCCCGGTATCCAGGGCGTCGCCGAGGCGCTCACGGGCAGTGCCGAGGGCGACGCGGCGGAGCGGATGTCCCGCAACGGCTTCCCGACCTCCGCCCTCGCGGTGCTCCGCTTCGGCGGCTCCTGGAAGTCCGTCGAGCCCGGCGTCGGCACCCTGAGCGACTACTGGGCACCGCATGAGGAGTAGCCGCTCCAGACGCGCCGGAGGAGAGCCGCTCACTCCGGCGCCGGGCCCCTCCGGGCGGCCCCGCACAGTGTCCGCAGTGCCCCCGGTGTCCGCAGCACCCCGCGCGTCAACGGGCCCCGCGCCCGCGACGGTTGCGCGAGGGCCCGCGCACTGACCCGTACAGGGGGCGTCGGCCGGTGCCCGCATGAGCGGGACCCGGTCACGCCCCCGAACCCGGACCTGGACCGGATACCGCCCGGCCCCGCTCCGGATCCGGAACCCGAACCGGCCGGGCTCAGTCCTCGTCCTCCTCGCCGTCCGCCGCCTCGACCTCTTCCCTGGTGATCCCGAGCAGATAGAGCACGGTGTCCAGGAAGGGCACGTTGACGGCGGTGTGCGCGGCCTCGCGCACGACCGGCTTCGCGTTGAAGGCGACGCCGAGCCCCGCCGCGTTGAGCATGTCCAGGTCGTTGGCGCCGTCCCCGATGGCGACGGTCTGCGCGAGCGGCACCCCGGCCTGCTCGGCGAAGCGCCGCAGCAGCCGCGCCTTGCCCTCGCGGTCGACGATCTCGCCCGTGACCCGGCCCGTGAGCTTGCCGTCCACGACCTCCAGGGTGTTGGCCTGGGCGAAGTCGAGGCCCAGCTCCTCCTGGAGCGCGTCGGTGACCTGGGTGAAGCCGCCGGAGACGACGCCGACCTGGTAGCCGAGCCGCTTGAGCGTCCGCACGAGAGTGCGCGCGCCCGGCGTGAGCCGTACCTCCGTGCGCACCTTCTCCACCACGGACTCGTCCAGCCCGGCCAGCAGCTCGACGCGCGCGTGCAGCGACTGCTCGAAGTCCAGCTCGCCGCGCATCGCCCGCGCCGTGACCTCGGCGACCTGCTCCTCGCAGCCCGCGTGGGCGGCGAACAGCTCGATCACCTCGTCCTGGATCAGCGTCGAGTCGACGTCCATCACGACCAGCCGCTGCGCCCTGCGCTGGAGCCCGGAGGCGACGACGGCGACGTCCACGCCGTGCCGTGCCCCCTCCATCGCGAGCGCGGTGCGCAGCCCGGGGGTCTCCGTGCCGGATACGTCGAACTCGACGGCGATGACGGGGTACTTGGCGAGCCGGAAGATGCGGTCGATGTTGCCGCCCGTGGAGGTGATCGCGGCAGCTATGGCGGCGGTCGTCTCCGCGGTGAGGGGGTGGCCGAGCACGGTGACATGGGAGCGCCCCGTGCCGCGCGGACGGTTGTCGCCGGTGCCCGAGATGATCTCGGCCTCCAGCTTCATGGACTCGGCCCAGCTGTGCACGGTGGCACGCAGCTCACCCTCGGTGGCGGTGCCGGTACTCGGCGCGGTGACCAGGGCGCACAGTGTGATGCGGCCCCGGGTGACGAGCTGCTCGATGTCGACGACCTCGACCGCGAAGGCGGCGAGTGTGTCGAAGAGCCCGGCGGTGATCCCGGGCCGGTCCTTGCCGAAGATCTTGACAAGGAGGGTGGGCGTATCGGCGTACGAAGGCGGAGTGGCCAGCGATGTGGTCATGGTTCTCTTACGTTAGCCGCTGTGGGACGGGGGTCTCCTCCTGGGGCGCTCTGTGCGGGGGCGAGGGACGTGCCCCGATCCGCCCCGATCCCCCGCTTCTCCGGACGGAACGGACGCCCAGGTCAGCGCCCCCTCCTCGCTCGCTGCTCGTGCTCTCCCCGTGTGCGCCGTCCTCTCTCCCCGCTCCTCCCCGTCCTGCGCGGGCGCCGATTTCCCGCACCTTTCACGCGGGCTTCAACCAGGGGGACGCCTCTCGTTCGGCTCCGGTTCGGGGCCGCCGCACGCTCCGTCCTGGACCCGCCCCTGGCCCGGCTCAGCCCCGGTCGTGGCCCGGGTCCTCGTCCGGCTCCGTGCCGCTTCCGGGCCGCCGCCCGCGCCGGGGCCCCCGGGGCGGCGGGTGCGGCGGCGGAGGGCCGGGAGGGGGCGGCTCGGGGCTGCGGTACGGGCGGTGCGGAGGGCCGCCCGCGATCGTCTGCGCCGAGTGCGGGCTCCCGCCCCGCGCGGGCCCCTCGCCCCCGCGCGGTCCGCCCCCGTGGGAGCCGGGGCCCTGACCGTACGGATCCCCCGCGTCCGGTCCCTCCTTGTACGGGTTCCGCTCGCCCGCGCCCAGCCCGGGCTGCGGCGTAGGCCGGTATGGCCCGCGTTCGTAGGCGAGGGCGGGCCAGGTGCGCGACGTGTCATACGCACCGGAGCCTTCCGGGCCCTCCCTCTCCGAGGCGAACCGGGAGGTCCGCCGTCCCGCCGCGCCCGTGGCGCACGCCATCAGCGCCCCCACGAAACCCGCCGCCGCGCCCCACAGCGCCCCGAGCACCAGCGCCCCCGGCACGCTGCCGCGCAGTTCGACGCCCGCGCCCATGGCGTCGAAGCCCATCACCGAGAGCCCCGCGTTCGCCTCGACCCCGGTGAGCAGCACCAGTACGGGCAGTGCGACGGCCGTCACGGCGCCCAGCGACACCCCGCACCGCACGGCGAACCCGAGCACTCCCCGCCCCCGCTCCCGTTCCCTTCGTGGCGTACGGGCGCCCGTGAGCACACCCGCCGCCAGCAGCGCCAGCCCGACGGCCACGGTCAGCAGCCACACCCGTGAGTCGAGCCCCGCGAGATCGGCCACCGTCATGGACCGGCCGTCACTGTCTCCGGCCGCGAGGAACGCGTCCACCGGATCGGGCAGCAGCTTCGCCAGCTCACCCGTGGCGGCGCCCCGGAAGGTGACCAGGAGCCCGAGAGGGACCGCCAGCCAGGTGCCGTTCGGCGCCCCCAGCAGGGCGGCTCCCGCGATGCGGCCAGGGCCCTCGCCCGCCCCCGGCCCTGTCCCCGTACCCGCCCCCGTCGCCGCCGCGTAACCGGCGGCGGCGAGCCCGGCCGTGACCGTCAGCAGCAGGACCAGCACCAGCGCGGAAGCGGCGGGCCTGACCGTACGGTGCACGCACTCGCACAGCCGCCCCGGCGGCAGCGGCGTGCGGCGCGAGGCGGCCAGCGCGGTCAGCAGCACACCGAGGACCCAGCAGGCACCCGCCAGCAGCGTCGGAACCGTCTCCACGGCGAAGCCGACGGACGTCTTCGCGTCCATGAGGCCGCCGAGCCCGTCCATGAGCCCGCCCCCGAGGTCGCCGATGCCGCCGTCGAGCCCTTCGAGTCCGCCGAGCCGGTCGCCCATCCCGGCCCGCAGGCGGTCTTCGGCGCCCTGCCGCAGCCGCTCGCCGTCGAGGGTCACCGTGGAGTGCCCCGCCCAGGCGAGCCAGCCCAGCACGGCGAGGAACAGCACGGCCACCGAGGCGACGCGCGCGGCGAGTTCGGGAAGCCGTACGACGTGGCCGACGGCGCGCAGCGAGCGCAGGAAGAAGTACGCGAGGAGCAGCGCCCCGGCCAGCGCGACGCCCAGCGGCATCACATCGAGGGCCGCCTCGGCATCGGCACCCTTCAGTCCGAAGACCTTCACATCACCGTCGGGCACGACCGAGCCGCCCACGGCCAGTGCCACGGCCGCCGCGGTCAGGGGGCCCAGCGAACCGGCGGCGTCGGCGCCCAGCAGATGCAGCCCGAGGGCCGCGGTTCCCGCCATTCCGGCGAAGGACCAGGTCACCGACGCGACGGCCGTCAGCAGGACGTCGAGGGCGCGACGGGCCGGTGCGGGAGCCCGGGGGTCACGCACGGCGCCCCCACGGGTACGGGTACGGATACGGGTAGGGGTACGGTGCGCATCGTCGCCCATGGCGCTCCCCCGATCGATGCCCAGTTGTCCGCATGATTCCCGATGCGTGCGGGTCCGGGGTTTCTTACCACTCTCCGAGCCCCTTTCGACCGAGTCAACCGGCGACGTCGGGACGAGCTTGATACGGGGCGACTTCCTGTTCGAGGCCCGGGCCTGGAATAGTTCCCCACGATGTTCGCCATCCCTAGACTCCCTATCCAGGGGGTTGCTCGGGGGACAACTTTGTGGGGCATGGAGTGCCGGAACTCGTACTGGAATTGAATGGACAGACCTGGACGCTCGATCCGTCCAGGGCGTACAACCTTGGGCGTGATCCGCAGGGCGACGTGGTGATAGAGGACGCCAGAGTCTCCTGGCGGCACGCCACCATCCGCTGGGGCGGGCGCAGTTGGGTCATCGAGGACCCGGGCAGCACCAACGGCACCTACGTGCAGGGCCGGCGCGTCCAGCAACTGGAGCTGGGCCCCGGCATGAGCGTGCACTTGGGCAACGCGACCGACGGGCCGCGGCTGAACCTCTCGGCGGCGGGCGCGGCCGCCGCTCCCGGCGCGGACGTCTACAGCGCGCAGACCGCCGTACCGGACGCGCGGCAGCAGGGGGCGCCGCAGGCGCAGGCGGCCACGCAGGCGCCGCCCCAGCAGCACCCGGGCGTCGGCCCTGGTGGTCCCGGTGGCCCCGGTGGTCAGGGCGGCCCCGGCTGGGGCCAGCAGCCCCCGCCCGCGCAGGGCGACTGGCAACAGCAGCCGCCGCAGCAGTACCAGCAGCAGGTGCCGCAGCAGCAGGGCTACCCGCAGCACCAGCAACAGCCGCAGCACCCGCACCCGCACCCGCAGCAGCAGCCGCACCAGGCGCCGCAGCACGGCGCCGGGGCAGGGGCCGGCGCCGGAAGGCAGGGCGGCGGGGACCGCAGCCCCACCACCTTCCACCAGCTCTCCCTCGGCCGCGTGATGCGCATCGGCCGTGCGCTGGAGAACGAGCTGGTGGTCTCGGACCTCCAGGTCTCCCGCCACCACGCCGAGTTCCACGCGTCGCCCGACGGCCGCTTCGAGATCCGCGACCTGGGCAGCCACAACGGCACCTACGTCAACGGCCAGCCGCTGCCGAAGTCCGGCGCCGCCGTCATCACGCCCCAGGACACCGTGGGCGTCGGCCACTCCAGCTTCCGGCTGGTCGGTGACCGGCTGGAGGAATTCGTCGACACCGGCGAGGTCTCCTTCTCAGCCCGTCATCTGACGGTGAAGGTCGACAACGGCAAGGTGATTCTCAACAACGTCACCTTCGGTGTTCCCGAAAAGTCGCTCATCGGCGTTATCGGCCCTTCCGGTTCCGGAAAGTCCACGCTGCTGCGGGCGCTCACCGGATACCGTCCCGCTGATGTCGGTGAGGTTCTTTACGACAACAGGAACCTCTACAAGCACTTCGCCGAACTCCGTCAGCGCATCGGCCTGGTGCCGCAGGACGACATCCTCCACAAGGAGCTGAAGGTGCGGACCGCGCTGCGCTACGCCGCGCGGCTCCGCTTCCCCGGTGACGTCGCGGAGGCCGAGCGCAACGCGCGGGTCGAGGAGGTCCTCGCCGAGCTGAAGCTCGACATCCACGCCGACAAGAAGGTCACCTCGCTCTCCGGCGGCCAGCGCAAGCGCGTCTCGGTCGCCCTGGAGCTGCTCACCAAGCCGTCGCTGATCTTCCTGGACGAGCCCACCTCGGGTCTCGACCCGGGCATGGACCGCGACGTCATGCAGTTGCTGCGCGGACTGGCCGACGACGGCCGTACGGTCCTCGTCGTCACCCACTCCGTGGCCGAACTGGGGCTGTGCGACAAGCTCCTGGTGATGGCGCCCGGCGGCGGCGTGGCCTACTTCGGCCCGCCGGAGGAAGCGCTCAACTTCTTCGGCTACGACACCTGGGCCGATGTCTTCTCCGCGTTCGAGAACTACCGCGACTACGACTGGATGGGCCGCTGGCAGGGCTCGCAGCACTACCAGCTCTACGCGGCCGACCTCGACGCCGTCGCCCCGCAGCCGCAGCAGGTGCAGGCCCCGCCCAGTCGGGTGCAAAAGCCACAGAGCTGGGGTTCGCAGTTCTGGACGCTGGTGCGCAGATACACGTCGGTCATCGCGTCCGACGGCGGCTTCATCGCGCTGATGATCCTGCTGCCCGCGATCCTCGGCGTGGTCTCCACGGTCATCCCGTCCGACTTCGGGCTGGAGAAGAACCCGGCCGCGCCCAAGGGCTTCAACCAGGACGCGGGCACGATCCTGCTCATCCTCGCGGTGGGCATGTGCTTCTCCGGGGCGGCCAACTCCGTACGTGAGCTGATCAAGGAGCGGGTCATCTACGAGCGGGAGCGGGCGACCGGCCTGTCCCGTTCCGCGTATCTGATGTCCAAGGTCGTCGTCCTCGGTCTCATCACCGCGCTCCAGGGCGTCATCATCACCGTGATCGGCCTGTTCCCGCGCGAGGTGCCGGAGGACGGCCTCGTGATGCCCGCCTCGGCCGAGATCTGCCTGGGCATCATCGCGCTGGGCTTCACCTCGATGATGTTCGGCCTCGTCATCTCCTCGCTGGTGAAGACGGCCGAGAAGACGATGCCGCTGCTCGTGATGTTCGCGATCGTGCAGGTCGTGTTCACGGGCGTGCTGTTCAAGATCTTCGGTTCGCCCGGCATCGAGCAGGTGTCCTGGCTGATGCCGTCCCGCTGGGCGATCGGCGCGACGGGCGCGACCATCGACCTGTCCAACGTCATGGCCCCCTGGGACCGTGAGAACCCGACCGACCTCGACCCGCTGTGGGAGCACTCCACGGGGATCTGGTTCCTCGACATGACGGTGCTGATCCTGATCGGCGTCGCCTGCGGCTTCGCCGTGGCGCGGCTGCTGCGCCGGCATGAGCCGGAGGTCATGCGCAAGTGAGGTGAAGGCGCAAGGGGCCGAGGGGGCAACGCGCCCTCCCGGCTCCCGGCGCCGCAACACGGACAACGCGACGCAACCGTGCGCACATGCGAAGGCGGCGGCACCTGGAAGGGTGCCGCCGCCTTCGGCATGCGTACCGGGCGGGTACGGGGACCGGCTCAGTACCAGTTGTTGGCCTGCCAGAACGACCAGGCGCCGCACGGGCTGCCGTAGCGGTCGTTCATGTAGCCGAGGCCCCACTTGATCTGGGTGGCCGGGTTGGTGCGCCAGTCGGAGCCCGCCGAGGCCATCTTGGAGCCGGGGAGCGCCTGTACGAGGCCGTAGGCGCCGCTGCTGGCGTTCTGCGCCCGAGGGTTCCAGCCGCTCTCGTGCTCCACGATGTTCGAGAAGCACTGGAACTGCGACTCGTCGCCGATGATCTGGCGCGCTATCTCCTGCGGGGAGCCGGAGGGCGTCGCGGTGGTGCTCTTGCGCTCGGCCGAGCGGCTCGCCGCCTGCTTACGGGCGCGCTCCCGCTCGGCGCGCTCCTTGGCGGCCTTCTCCTTCGCCGCCTTCTCCCGCGCCTCGCGGGCCCGCTCCGCGTCGGCGGCCCGCGCGGCCTCGGCGCGCTTCTTCGCCTGGGCCTGCTGCTGGGCCTCGGCCTTCGCCTCGGCCTGGGCGCGGTCGTCGGCGTGCGAGGACTGCGCGTCGATGCTCGCCCGCTGCGCCGTCGGGCTGTCCTGGGCCGTCTGCCATGCGACGGGCTGCGCGGAGAGGTCGGCGCTCGCGGTGCGCACCGTCGCGCTCCCGTTGTCCTGGCCCGGCACGACGGCGACGGCCAGCGCGGTGGCGCCGACGGCCGCGACACCGGTGGCGGCCGACACCTTCTGGAACCGGGTCAGTCTGCCGCCACGGCGGCGATGAGAAGTGGGGACGGTCATGAGTGAGCGGGCCTCTTCCGATTCCGGTGACACACCACGGACCACAGGGGGTCCTGCGGCGGCAGACATTCTTAGCGGGCCGCAAAACCCAGGGCAAAGAGCCCCATTACTACCGCTCTTAGTTGAACCCGGTCCTTACGGTCCGGGCGCGTGTGCGCTCCGCACGTCCGGGTTGCCCAGAGTGTCTACTAAGCCACCTCGTACGTGACCTGCGTCCTATGTCCGGGGTCACACCTCCACCCGTCGGGTATGCCGCACCGTTCTCGCGTCAACACATAGCGTCACGGTTTCCCGTGCCCGCCCCGACCCGGGACCTAGGTCCACGGTCCGGGGCCCCGCCCGGCGCACGTCCGATCTCCGGGCGCCCTCTCGCCGGTACCGTGAGCCCCATGCCGCACACTCCCGGGGGATGTGCCCCGGACCCCAGGCCGCCGGGCACGGGACTCGCCGCCGTCAGCGCCGCACTGCTCGCCATGAACCGGCACCTCGAGGTGCGCGACGTCCTCCAGACGATCGTCGCCTCTGCCCGCGAGCTGCTCGACGCCGAGTACGCGGCCCTCGGCGTCCCCGACGACCACGGCGGCTTCGCCCAGTTCGTGGTGGACGGCGTCAGCGACCACCAGTGGAAGGCCATCGGCCCGCTGCCCCGCCAGCACGGCATCCTCGCCGCGATGCTCCACGAGGCCACCCCACAGCGCCTCGCCGACGTCCGCGAGGACCCCCGCTTCGGCGGCTGGCCCAGGGCGCACCCCGAGATGACCGACTTCCTGGGCATGCCCATCGCGGACGGCGAAGAGGTATTGGGCGCCCTCTTCTTCGCCAACAAGCGCTGCGCCGGGCGCGAGACCGGGCGCGGGGCGGCACCAGGGAACAGGCTCTGCGCCTTCACCGAGCAGGACGAGGAACTGCTGCGCCTGCTTGCCCAGCACGCGGCGATCGCGCTGACCAACGCCCGCCTCTACGAGCGCAGCCGTGAGCTGACCATCGCGGGCGAGCGCGCCCGCATCGGCCACGAACTGCACGACGCCGTCGCCCAGAAGCTCTTCTCGCTCCGCCTCACGGCCCAGGCGGCCACGGCGCTCGTCGACCGCGACCCGGGACGCGCCAAGGAAGAGCTGCACGAGATCGCACGCCTGTCGGCCGAGGCCGCGGACGAACTGCGCGCCGCCGTCGTCGAACTGCGGCCTGCGGCGCTCGACGAGGACGGCCTCGTCGCCACCCTGCGCACCCAGGCCCAGGTCCTCGACCGCGCGCACTCGGCCGAGGTCAGCTTCTCCTGCGAGGGCGTACGCGCCCTCCCGGCGGCCCAGGAGGAGGCGGTGCTGCGCGTGGCCCAGGAGGCGCTGCACAACGCGCTGCGCCACGCGGACGCCGTACGCGTCGACGTCGCCCTCGTCCGCAGGGGCACGGGAGCGGTGCTGCGGGTGAGCGACGACGGCCAGGGCTTCGACCCGCACGCGGTGCGCAGGGCGGGACGCCACCTCGGGCTCGTCTCCATGCGGGACAGGGCGGGCGGCGTCGGAGGAAGGCTGAGCGTGGAGTCCGAGCCCGGCAAGGGCACTGTGATCGAGCTGGAGGTGCCCGGTGGCTGAGGTGATCCGCGTCCTGCTCGTCGACGACCACCAGGTCGTACGGCGGGGACTGCGCACGTTCCTGGAGGTCCAGGACGACATCGAGGTGGTGGGGGAGGCGGCCGACGGGGACGAGGGCGTCGCCAGGGCCGAGGAACTGCGCCCCGACGTCGTCCTCATGGACGTCAAGATGCCGGGCACGGACGGCATCGAGGCCCTGCGCAAGCTCCGCGAGAGCGCGAACCCCGCACGCGTCCTGATCGTCACCAGCTTCACCGAGCAGCGCACGGTCGTCCCGGCGCTGCGCGCGGGCGCCGCCGGATACGTCTACAAGGACGTCGACCCCGACGCGCTCGCCGGGGCCATCCGCTCCGTCCACGCGGGCCATGTGCTGCTCCAGCCCGAGGTCGCGGGGGCGCTGCTCTCGGACGACGCGGCGGGCGGCGGAGCGGGACGGGGCTCCTCGCTCACCGAGCGGGAGCGCGAGGTCCTCGGCCTCATCGCAGACGGCCGCTCCAACCGCGAGATCGCGCGGGCGCTGGTGCTCTCGGAGAAGACGGTGAAGACGCACGTCTCGAACATCCTGATGAAGCTGGACCTGGCGGACCGCACCCAGGCGGCGCTCTGGGCCGTCCGGCACGGGCTGACGGGCTGACGGGCTGACGGGCTGACGGGGTGACGGGCTGACGGGCCGACGGGCCGACGGGCGGGCTTGACGGGGCGGCGACGCGGGCGCGCGGCGGGACGTCGCGGCGGAACGTTCCCGTCCGGGATGAGATTCATACCGTCGTGTAGATGTCGCTCCAATGGCGTATCCCCTGAGCGCCGGTCCCGTTCTCCAGGGCATGCCGCGGCGACGTGCCGCGGCCACTCGCCAGGAGGGGCAAACAAAGTGAAGAAGCTGAAGCAGGCAGCGGCAGTCACCATGGTCGCCGGGGGCATCCTCGCCGCCGGTGCGGGCGCCGCAGCCGCGCACGGCGGCGGTGCGGTCGCGCACGGCGGCGCCGCCAACTCGCCCGGCGTCGGCTCCGGCAATCTGGTCCAGGTCCCGGTTCACATCCCGGTGAACGCCACGGGCAACACCGCCACCGTCATCGGCGGCCTGAACCCGGCCTTCGGCAACAACTCCGTCAACCACTGACGCCACCCGCCGCGCACCGCGCAGACCCCGCCCCGGGTGCCCACCCAGGGGCGGGCGCCGTCTCCGGTGCGTCGGCCGCGGCCGTTCCCGGGCCCCCACCCCGGACGTCCGCGCTCCACCCGTACGCCCGCTTTCCGCCGCGCGCCTCCGCGACCGGAGCCGCGCGCCACACAGAAGGAACGACATCCCATGAAGACCGCCAAGAAGGTCGTGCTTGTCCTCGCCGCCGCCGGTATGGCCGCCGGTGCCTCGGCCGGTTCCGCGCTCGCCACCGACAACGCCTCCGCGCGCGGAGGGGCCGCCAACTCGCCCGGCGTCGGCTCCGGCAACCTGGTCCAGATCCCCGTCGACGTCCCGGTGAACGCCACCGGCAACTCCGCGAACGTGGTCGGCCTCGTCAACCCGGTGTTCGGCAACTCCTCGCACAACTTCTGAGCCCCGTGCCGGACACGTAGCGCACACGGAGACCCGTAGCGCGCACGAGCACCGGCACCACGAACACCGGGACCACCGGAACGATCGGAACACAGCCCCGCGGGCGACGGCCCGCGGGGCTGCGGCGCGTCCCGGCAACCGCGACCCGCCCCACCCCGCCCCGCGTCAGCCCCGCCCGCGCTCCAGTTCCTCCGCGTACGCGTTGTACGCCGCCACCTGCGCCCTGCGGGCCGTGCGCTCCACCGGGCGCAGCGCCTCGGTCCGCGCGGCGATCTCCGAGGCGCTCACGGCGCCGCCGTGCTCGCGCCCGTCGCCGCCCTCCCCGTACGCGATGGACACCAGCGCCCGCACCCGCTGCCCCAGTTCCAGCACCCGCACGGCGCGCGGCGGATAGCCGGGGGCC
The DNA here is from genome assembly GCF_054782395.1 of Streptomyces daliensis. Classification (NCBI taxonomy): domain Bacteria; kingdom Bacillati; phylum Actinomycetota; class Actinomycetes; order Kitasatosporales; family Streptomycetaceae; genus Streptomyces; species Streptomyces daliensis. The sequence goes on from NZ_BAAGSO010000010.1 coordinate 45,011, forward strand.
AGCAGTCGGCGCCCCGCCTCCATGCGCGCCCGGTACGCGTCCAGCGCCGCGTTCGCGACCGGGCCCGAGCCCGCCACGTCGAGCCGGGTCAGTACCTCCGTCGCGTCGCGCATGGCCTCGGCCAGCTCCCGCTCGGCCTCGCCGAGCGAGGGCACATCGGCCGGCGGCGCCTCGCGCACGGGCAGGCAGTGCCAGGTCACCTCCACATGCACATCGCCCTCGGGTCCGGCCTCGTACACCTCCGGTACCAGGCCGAGCGCCACACCCGAGGCGACCACGGCCTCCCCGGACTCCAGCGCCCGCGCGTTGAACTCCGGCGGCCCGCTCAGGCCCAGCGGATGGCCCGGCGCGGGGAGCGCCACCCGCAGGCCCGTGGCGCCGAGCGAGCGCAGCCGCCCCAGCGCCAGGGTCAGCCCGACGGAAGCCCCTTCGGCTTCCCCCGGCAGCCCGGCCACCCGGTGGACCACGTCGTCGGCGACGATCCTTTCCGCGGCCTCGTCGGGCGAGACAAGACCGGCAAACAGTGCGTTTCCCCAGGCGGCCATCCGCCCCGAACGAGGTTCATCGAGCATGAGCCCAGCCTAGGGAACGGTCTTCGGAAGAGGTGGCGTAGGTTTTGTCTGGGGACTGTGCCCACAGGCACAGAAAATCGCGACTGCTATGGGAGACAACGCGCTCATGAGCGAAGTACTGGAGCTGGTGGACGTATCAGTGGTCCGCGAGGGTCGTGCTCTGGTGGACGACGTCTCCTGGTCGGTGAAGGAAGGCGAACGGTGGGTGATCCTCGGGCCCAACGGCGCGGGCAAGACCACCCTGCTCAACCTCGCCTCCAGCTACCTGTTCCCGACCAAGGGCAGCGCCACCATCCTCGGCGAGCGGCTCGGCGGGGTCGACGTCTTCGACCTGCGCCCGCGCATCGGCATGGCGGGCATGGCGATGGCCGACAAGCTGCCCCGCGCCCAGACCGTCCTGGAGACCGTGCTGACCGCCGCGTACGGCATGACCGCGCACTGGCAGGAGCGGTACGAGGCGGTGGACGAGGACCGCGCCCGCGCCTTCCTCGACAGGCTCGGCATGACCGAGTTCCTGGACCGCAGGTTCGGCACCCTCTCCGAGGGCGAGCGCAAGCGCACCCTGATCGCGCGCGCCATGATGACCGACCCCGAACTGCTGCTCCTCGACGAGCCGGCGGCCGGGCTCGACCTCGGCGGCCGTGAGGACCTCGTGCGCCGCCTGGGACGGCTCGCGCGCGACCCCCTGGCGCCCTCGATGCTGATGGTCACGCACCACGTCGAGGAGATCCCGCCGGGTTTCACCCACGTCCTGATGATCCGTCAGGGCCAGGTGCTGGCCGCGGGTCCGGTGGAGACCGAGCTGACGTCCCGCAACCTCTCGCTCTGCTTCGGGCTGCCCCTCGTCGTCGAGCAGCACGGCGACCGGTGGACGGCGCAGGGTCTGCCGCTGAGCTGATCGCGGGCCTACCATGGCCGTGTGGATGCATGGGTGTGGTGGCTCGTAGCCGCGGTGGCGCTGGGAATTCCGCTCGTCCTGACCGCGATGCCGGAGTTCGGCATGCTCGCGGTCGGCGCGGTCGCCGGTGCTGTCACGGCCGGGCTCGGTGGGGGCCCTGTGGCCCAGGTCGTCGTCTTCGCGATTGTCTCGACCGCGCTGATCCTGGTGGTACGCCCCATAGCGCAGCGCTCGCGCAGACAGGGGCCCGCGCTGTCCAGCGGCGTGGACGCGCTCAGAGGGCGCCAGGCCGTCGTCCTGGAACGGGTGGACGGCCAGGGCGGACGGATCAAGCTGGCAGGCGAGGTCTGGTCGGCCCGTTCGCTGGATACGGGTGAGGCGTACGAACCAGGTCGTCAGGTCGACGTGGTGGAGATCGACGGAGCCACGGCCGTCGTGATGGGATAGCGCCAACAGCCGTCTGTGCGCAGCGTGTTGGCACAGCGGCTCCGCAACGCAGCGAACCGTCAACGAACAGCAGGGGGCGACGAGCGATGGACGCCATCATCATTGTCCTGATCATCCTGGTGGTGCTGGTCTTCATCGCACTCATCAAGACGATCCAGGTCATCCCGCAGGCCAGCGCGGCCATTGTCGAGCGCTTCGGCCGCTACACACGCACGCTCAACGCGGGCCTGAACATCGTGGTGCCGTTCATCGACACCGTCCGCAACCGCGTGGACCTCCGCGAGCAGGTCGTCCCCTTCCCGCCGCAGCCGGTGATCACCCAGGACAACCTGGTGGTCAACATCGACACCGTCATCTATTACCAGGTGACCGACGCGCGCGCGGCGACGTACGAGGTCGCCAGCTACATCCAGGCCATCGAGCAGCTCACCGTCACCACGCTCCGCAACATCATCGGCGGCATGGACCTGGAGCGGACGCTGACCTCCCGCGAGGAGATCAACGCGGCCCTCCGCGGCGTCCTCGACGAGGCCACAGGCAAGTGGGGCATCCGCGTCAACCGCGTCGAGCTGAAGGCCATCGAGCCGCCGACCTCCATCCAGGACTCGATGGAGAAGCAGATGCGCGCCGACCGCGACAAGCGCGCGGCGATCCTCCAGGCCGAGGGTGTCCGGCAGTCCCAGATCCTCACGGCCGAGGGTGAGAAGCAGTCCTCCATCCTCCGCGCCGAGGGTGAGGCCCGCTCCGCAGCGCTGCGCGCGGAGGGCGAGGCCCAGGCGATCCGCACCGTCTTCGAGTCCATCCACGCGGGCGACCCGGACCAGAAGCTGCTCTCCTACCAGTACCTCCAGATGCTGCCGAAGATCGCCGAGGGCGACGCCAACAAGCTGTGGATCGTGCCCAGCGAGATCGGCGACGCGCTCAAGGGCCTCGGCGGCGCCCTCGACGGGTTCCGTCCCGGAGGCGGAGGCGGCGGGAACCCGGGCAACAGCGGCGGTGGCGGCAGCATGGTCAAGCCGCCGCGCGAGCAGCCCCCGATCGACTGAGCCGCACCTGTCGCTGCCTCTCGCGTGCCTGTCGCGTGTGACGGCGCCATCCGCGCGACGGGCCCGTCGCGCGCCCCGCACACACGCACCACCAGCCCCTCGGGCATGATCAGTGGCCAGGACCACTGATCATCCGAGGGGCTTCGTGTGACCATCTGGGAGGCACTGGCCGTCTGGGCCGCAGGCATCGGCGCGGGCGCCATCAACACCATCGTCGGCTCCGGCACCCTCATCACCTTCCCGGTCCTCCTCGCCACGGGCCTGCCGCCCGTCACCGCGAACGTCTCCAACTCGCTCGGCGTGGTCCCCGGCTCCATCAGCGGCGCCATCGGCTACCGCAGAGAACTGCGCGGCCAGCGCCGCCGCGTACTGCGGCTCAGCGCCGCCGCCTTCGTCGGAGCACTGGCGGGGGCAGCGCTGCTGGTCACCCTGCCGTCCAGCGCCTTCGACATGATCGTCCCCGCCCTCGTCGGGCTGGCCCTCGTCCTCGTCATCGTCCAGCCTCGGCTGGCCCGCGCCCTGAAGCGGCGCCGGGAGCGCAACGGCGGCACGGCCCACCCCGACGGAGGGCCCGCGCTCCAGACCGGGCTGCTCTTGTCCAGCGTCTACGGCGGCTACTTCGGGGCGGCACAGGGCGTGATCTACCTCGCGCTGATGGGACTGCTGCTCCCCGACGACCTCCAGCGCGTCAACGCCGTCAAGAACGTCCTCGGCGCCGTCGTGAACGGCACCGCCGCGCTCCTCTTCCTCTTCGTCGCGGACTTCGACTGGACGGCCGTGCTGCTGATCGCCGTCGGCTCCGCGATCGGCGGCCAGCTCGGCGCCCGCATAGGGCGACGGCTGCCGCCGACCGCGCTGCGGGCCGTCATCGTGATCGTCGGGGCGGCGGCCATCGTGCAGCTTCTGCTGCGCTGACGACGGCGCCCCGGCGCGAGCTGTCTCCCTCGCGCCGGGGCGCCGCCCGTACCGCTCGTACCGCTCGTACCGCGCGTGCCGCCCGTACCGCTCGTACCGCGCGTGCCGCCCGTACCGCTCGTACCGCGCGTGCCGCCCGTACCGCCCGTACCGCCCGTGCCGCGTCAGGCCGGGAGCGCCTCCGGCGCCGCGGGCCCCGAGGAGGCGCCCGCGCCCCGCACCGTCAGCCACTCGGGCAGCGTCTCGCCGTCCTTGAGGCCCAGCGCCAGCAGCAGCGAGTCCGCGGGCGTCGGCTCGAACGGCTTCGTCAGCAGCCCCATCCCCGCCTGCGCGGGCGTACGGTCCGCCTTGCGGTGGTTGTCCGTCGCACACGCGGCGACCGTGTTCAGCCAGGTGTCCCCGCCGCCCCGCGAACGCGGCACGATGTGATCGACCGTGGTCGCCCTGCGCCCGCAGTACGCGCACCGGTGCCGGTCACGTACGAGGACACCGCGCCGCGACCACGGCGCCCGTTGTCGGAACGGCACCCTGACGTATCTGCACAGCCGGATCACCTGCGGCACCGGAAGCTCGATGCTCGCCGCGCGCACCCGGAGGCCGGGGTGCGACTGCTCGACGACGGCCTTGTCCTGCATGACCAGCACCACCGCACGCCGCAGCGACACCGTCGACAGCGGCTCAAAGCTCGCGTTGAGGACCAGCGTCTCCCGCATCGCCTCCACCTCCCGGTCTCCGGCCCGCCCCCGTGGCGGGGTGGCTCCACTGTGCCGATGCCCGATCAGGTGAACAACGCAATTTCCCTACGCCGTACGAGGGGTGACCGGCGCCCGGAGAAAGGGTGACGAAGCACGGAACAACAGGTGGGAGAGGCCCAGGAGACAGGAAGGAGCGGAGGAGCCCGTGAGGGAAAGGGGAAGGGGAAGGGGGGGCGCAAGGGGCAGCCGACGCGGTCGCCCGACCCCCGGCCGGACTCCGACGGGCGGCTGGCGCAGACACGAGCGCCCCGCCGCCCCCGCGCTCACGGTGCCGACTGCCCGGCACCACTGTGCGACGCGGAGACGACGGGGCGCAAAGCATTTTCCCGGTGCCGCGCACCGCGCGCCGGGCCCCGTCGAGGCCGAGGAGTCTCAGTCCTCGGCGACCTCCTCGTGCTCACCGATGAGCTGCGCACGCCCGACGGTCTTGAAGCGCAGGTTGAAGCCGACGACGGCGGGCGAGGCGTCCGCGTCCGGCCCCAGCTTCTCGCTGTCGACGGCGTACACCGTGAACACGTACCGGTGCGGCCCGTCCCCGGGCGGCGGCGCGGCACCGCCGAAGTCACGGGTGCCGAAGTCGTTGCGCACGTGGACGGCGCCCTCGGGCAGTCCCTTCATGTCGCCCGTGCCGGCGCCCACCGGCAGCTCGGTCACGGTCACCGGGATGTCGAAGACGGACCAGTGCCAGAAGCCGCTGCCCGTCGGCGCGTCCGGGTCGAAGCAGGTGACGGCGAAGCTCTTGGTCTCCGGGGGGAACCCCTCCCAGCGCAGGTGGGGAGAGGTGTTCCCTCGCGCGTAGAGCTGGTCCGGCCTCAGCCGTCCGCCCTCGGAGACGTCGTCGCTCACCACCTGGAACGACGGCACCGGCGGGTGGAAGTCGTGGGGGAGCGGCCGACGCTTCTGCTCGGTCACGGGAGAACCTCCTCATCGCGAGAATCGCTGTACCGGCCAGCCTAACGAGCCGAGGCCCCCCTCTTTGCCACCATGGTGACCACTCGACAGCCCTTCACAATGCTGACCTTCAATGCGGTGGTGCGACGATGACCAGCTCCGTGGAACTGCCAGAACTGCCCGACGGCGAGCTGCCGGGCCTCTTCGAAGGCACCGTGCCTCCCGGCGTGTACCGCTGCGCGTCCGTGGGCCCGGACGTCCTGATGCAAGCGGAAGCAGCGGGCTGGGTGGGGACGGTGGTGGACCTGACGGGCGCGGCGAGCAAGGCGGACTTCATGGACCGCTGCGCGACCGGCCTGGAACTCCCCGACTGGTTCGGCCGCAACTGGGACGCGCTCGCCGACTGCCTCACCGACCTCTCCTGGTGGGGCGAGACGGACGGCTATCTGGTCATGACGGCCGGATGGCGCGACTTCGAACAGGCCGCCCCCCAGGAAGCCGACACCGCGGCGGAGATCTTCACGGCCGCCGCTGCCTACTGGGCGGTCCGCGACGCCCACCTCTCGGTGCTCCTGGGCTGACGGCACCGGGGGCGCGGACCACGGGCGCCGGGGCCGGTGCCGGGAACGCCGTCCGGCCGCCGCCCCGAGGACGGCGGCCGGATGACGGCTCACGGGAGTCGCGCCCGGCTCAGCTCGGCCGGCCCACGACGGCTACAGCCAGTTGCGCTTGCCGCCGACCTCCGTCAGCCACTGGTTGATGTAGGCCGTCCAGTCCGTCTGCTGGAACTGGGACTGGCTCACCTGGAACGAGCGGAACGAGTCGGTGCCCCCGGAGAAGATGCCCGGCTTCTTGTCCATCTCCATGACGACGTCCATCTCGTTGCCGTCGGCCACGAAGGACAGCTCCACCTGGGTGAGCCCTCGGTACTGCTGCGGCGCGAAGAACTCGATCTCCTGGTAGAAGGGCAGCTGCTGCCGGGTGCCCCGGATGCGGCCCTTCTCCATGTCGGCGGACTTGAAGCGGAAGCCGAGCTGGCCGAACGCGTCCAGGATCGCCTGCTGGGCGGGCAGCGGGTGCACGTTCACCGGGTCGAGGTCGGTGGAGTCGACGGCCCGCGCGATGGCCAGCTCCGTCGTCACGCCGATGTTCATGCCGGTGAGCTGCTGGCCAAGGAACATGGTGACGGGCGTCTCCCAGGGGACCTCCAACTGGAACGGCACCGTGTGGGAGCTGTCGGCGGCCAGGTCGAAGGCGCCGCCGAGCGACTGCCTGCCGAACTCGATGTTCTGCTTCATCTCGCCGTCGTTGGTCTCCACCTCGACCTTGGCCTGAAGACCGACCGAGAGCCCCTGGATCTGCTGGTCGACCGAGCCCGCCTCGATCCGCACCTCACCTTGGACGATGCCGCCCGGGACCACGTTCGGCTCGTGCAGCACGGTGTCCACCGACGCACTCCCCACGCCCATGCTCGCGAACAGCTTCTTGAACCCCATCTGATTCCTCCCAGGCTCGGCCTGTGTCGTCTGTACTCGTGACGGCCTTCGTTACGAGTTACGCCGCGCGCTGCCGTGCGGTTCCGTCCGCCCCGGATGCCGGATGGTCGCCCCCGTGGCTCGGTTATCCTCGAACAGCATGATCGCTGGCCGAGACCGTACGCCAAGGGGTGGGCAGGCCCACAGGCCGCTACCCCGTTCCTTCTTCGACCGCCCCGTGCTGGAGGTCGCTCCCGACCTCCTGGGCCGCACGCTGATACGCAACACGGCCGACGGCCCGATGGAGCTGCGGCTCACCGAGGTCGAGGCGTACGCGGGGGAGGCCGATCCCGGTTCGCACGCCTACCGGGGCCGCACACAGCGCAACGCTTCGATGTTCGGCCCGCCCGGCCACGCGTACGTCTACTTCATCTACGGCATGTGGTTCAGCCTCAACCTCGTCTGCGGTCCCGAGGGGCACGCGAGCGGTGTGCTGCTGCGTGCCGGTGAGGTGCTGAGCGGCGAGGAGCAGGCGAGGAAGCGCCGGCCGAAGGCCCGTAAGGACACAGAACTGGCCAAGGGGCCCGCCCGGCTCGCCACGGCACTGGACATCGACCGCACCCTGAACGGCGTCGACCTGTGTGGCCGGGACGAGGCGGCCCCGCTCCGCGTCCTCACTGGTGAGCCCGTGGATCTCGGCGACGTCCGCAGCGGCCCGCGCACGGGCGTCGGTGGCGAGGGCGCCCACCAGCCCTGGCGCTTCTGGGCGGACGGGGACCCGACGGTGAGCCCATATCGGCCACACCAACGGAGGCATCGGCGTACGTGACTTGACGCTGCGGGGGTCGGCCCCTAATGTAGATCGAGCCGCTGAAACGGGGCAGACCTTCACGTCGACTCTGAGAGTCGCCTGGGAGCCCCTCACAAACGGTCAAACCACTACCTGAGATTCCCCAACCGGGGTTGTTTTTCGGTGCGCCGAAATTCGACTCGAAGGCTCGATTAGGAGCCCGGACGGAAATCCTCTAAAGTAGTGGACACGTCGAAAGGCGCCCCGCCGACAGGGGAAAGTCGGAATCGGATTTCGGCCGGGAACGGCCGGGAAACGGGTCTGATAGAGTCGGAGAC
>NZ_BAAGSO010000011.1:0-37930 GCF_054782395.1 Streptomyces daliensis
GCACCGGACACCCCCCACCCACGCACCCACAACCACGGCCGAAACCCAGAACCACGCGGCGCCAGCCGCGTCGTACCGCAACCACACGCCGCGCCGAAGCCACACAGCCGCACCCGAACACGGCGCCCAGCCCAACGCAGCGCACCGTGCGACGGCACAAAAATCAGCGCGGGACCCTACAGTGCGCACCACACCGGCCAACCGTCCCGCGCAACACCCCCGGCGAACCGGGCAACCCTTTGAGCTAGCGGAGTTCCCCGCGGAGGCGCATCGCGCGGAGGACCAGTTCCAGCTCGAAGCGTAGGTCGGGATCGTCGATGTCGTCGCCCCACAGTTCACGGATCTGCCGCAACCGATACCGCACCGTCTGCGGATGCACCCCGAGCCGCCCGGCGACTTCGGGCGCCCCGCCCCGCGTCTCCAGCCAGGCGAGCAGCGTCTCGGAGAGACGGCGGCTGTGCGTGGGCCCGCACTCCGCGAGGGGGGCGAGTCTGCGCCGGGTGAGACCGTCGATGAGTTCCTCGGGCGGCAGCAGCACGAGCGCCTCCGTGTGCTCGGTGCAGTACAGCAACTGCCCGCCCGGCAGCAGCCCGCGCTCCATGAGCGCGACGGCCGCCTGCGCCCAGCGCAGCGACTTCGCCGCGTGGGTGACCGGCACGGGCGGCCCGACCGCGCCGGCCCACCCGGCGGTGGCCCGCCGGAGGAGGTCGAAGCGGCCCGGCACCTCGGGTTCGGGCACCACCATGCGGGGCTGCTCGCAGTCCATGTCGAGAAGCACCTCGTCGCCGACGGCGGGCGGCACGGCCGAGCGCGCGGGGCGTACGAGGACCCCCACGGCGACCGTGCGCGGCACCGGCCAGCCGATGCGCGCGGCGCGGTCGGCGAGCAGGTCGCTGGGGTCGGCGGCGCCGCCCGCCGTCGCCCTGTGGTGGTCGGAGAGCAGCAGGTCGAGCAGCCGTCGCTGGAGCCGCAGGCGTTCGCCAGCCTGCCGCGCCGCGGCCTCCGCGTAGCCGCGTACGGACTCGGCGACCAGGCCGTCCAGATACTGGAAGCCGGACTCGGCCAGTTCGTACATGGCGGGCGGCGGGATCTCCATCTGGGTGCCGATCTCGGCGAGCCTGCGCCAGGCGAGGCGGATGCCGAGCCGGTAGATGGCTTGGAGCGAGTCGAGGCTGCGGCCCTGCTGGACCTCGCCGCGGCCGAATTCCTGGAAGACCTGCGGCGGCACGTGCGGGCGGTCCATGCCCGTCGACAGGTGCTCGACGAAGTGTTCCAGCGCGCGGCGGATGCCGATGAGGGCCATGGGTTCGCCCGACTCGTCGACGACGAGCGGCAGCCCCGGGTACTCGCGGCGGATCGCGCGCAGGATGTCCTCCGCGAGCACGGGCACCTCGGCGAGGGCCCGTTCGGCGAACCGCCGGATGCGCAGCGGCGGTACGTCCTGCCAGGCGGAGCGCGCCGAGGTGGACACGGGTGTCGCCACGCTCACTCCCCCGCGTCGGACTCGGCGGCGGAGGAGGACGAGGACGAGGCGGACGGGGAGGGCGAGGCGGACTCGGACTCGGAAGCGGAGGGCGAAGCGGACGCCGACGGCGAAGACGTCGCGGACGGCGTCGCGTTGGGGGACGAGCGGAAGTGCACGAGCGGCACGTTGGGCTGCTCGGGAGTCGCGTTCAGCGCGGCGACGATCCCCAGGGCCGCGGCGACCGCGAGGACCGCGGCGACGACACAAGTGAGCCCTGCGGCAAGGAGTCTGTGCATGACGCGGCGAACCTCTCGTCGTGGTGCCGTGAATGCGCACCGGCCCCGCCCCAGGGCCGACCCCTCTGTGGTTGCCGAGTGTCGAAGAAGCATTGACGGCGTGTCAAGACTCCGCCTACGGTTTCCGCCCCATACGGAGCCTTCACGGTCTTCACCTCGCTTCTTCGAACGCGCACTGCCGCAACGCGGCCCGATACCGCACCACTTCACACCCGGAGTGCACCGAAATGCGCCGTTCCGCCTCTCCGCTCTCCCTTGTCCTCCTGGGCCTCGGGGTTTTCCTGCTCGTCCTCGCGCCGATGCTCGCCTGGTACGTCGAGCCACGCGCCAAGCGCACCCCCACCGACATCAACATGACCTCGGTCTTCACGGGCAAGGGCAAGTACTTTGACCAGGAAGACCTCAAGACCAAGGATGACCAGAAACTCACTGTCACCCGTCGCGTCCTGGGCGATGTCGCCGCGAGCGAGAAGAGCGGCCGGGCGGTATGGGACGTGTCGCAGACCATCGACAACCCGACGACGCGCAAGCTCGACGATCCACGCCAGGCGTTCCAGTGGACGACGGAGCGCTGGGTCACCGACCGCGAGACGAACCTCCCTGTGCGCTGCTGCAAGCTGAAGCCCGCGAACACCTCGGGCGAGGCGTATCTGAAGTGGCCCTTCGACGTGGAGCAGCGCACCTACAACTGGTGGGACAGCAACCTCGGCGCCACCGTCCCGCTGCGCTACGCGGGCCGCGAGAAGGTCGAGGGCTACGAGGGGCTGCGATTCAAGGGCACCGTGGAGCCGTCCAGGGCGGGCACCCGGCAGGTGCCGGGGATGCTGGTGGACCGGCCCGAGAGCGGGCAGGTGCAGGCCGAGGAGTGGTACGCGAACTCCGGTCTTGAGTTCGTCGTGGACGAGCGCACCGGGCGCATCCTCGACGCCGCGACGGGCCCCAAGGTGACGCTGCGCGCCCCCGGCGGCGAGAAGGACGAGGTCACACTGCTCCAGAGCGACGCGCTGGAGTTCGACAAGGCGACCCGGCGCGAGGCCGTCGAGCTGGCAAAGGCGGACAACGACAAGCTGGAGCTGGTCGGGGCGACAGCACCGCTCGGGGCCACCGTCCTGGGCGTGCTGCTCGCGGCGGCCGGGACGGTCCTGCTCGTACGGGGAGTACGGGAAGAACGGGGCGGACGGCACAAGCGCGAGGGGGAAGTGTGACCCCGGCATGTGTGACCCCGGTGTGTGTGACCCCGGCATGTGCGGCCGACCGGACGCGGCGCACTCACGAGAGCGCGAAGTGATGAAGCGTCAGTCCGTTTCCGCGCCGAAATTGTCACCCCCGTGAGTAGCCCTGGCACGGAAGCGCGGCGAACACTGAGCCTTCCAACGCGCACCGCCCCCGCACCGCCCCTCGCAGGACACGCACGACCGGCACAATCCCGCCGGGCCCGCCCCACGGCCCGCGCGGGTCACGCAGGTTCCGCAGCCCCCACACGTACCGCATGCACCGCTCGCAATGCCCGTACCGCGTACCGCACGTACCGCCCGTACCGCACCCTGAGAACGAGTTGGAGCACCTATGCCCCAGCACGTACGACCCTCCCTGGTCCCCCCACGCGGCGTGCACGTCCCCAGCGCACAGGCAGCACCCGCACAGGCAGCCGCACAAGCACCCGCACCCGCACAGCCACCAGCACAGACGCCGCGGCGGCAGCGCACCGTCGAGCCAGGGTCCCCCCGACGCATCGTCTTCCTCGCCAGACGCGACCTCGGAAACCCCGCAGCCGGCGGTTCCGAGCTGCTGATCGACCGCATCGCCGACGGCCTCACGGCCCACGGCCACCAAGTGACCCTGCTGTGCGGCGGACCCGCCGCCTACCGCGACTACCGCGTCGTGTCGGCGGGCGGCGACGCGGACCACTTCCTGCGCGCCCGCCGCGCGTTCGCCCGTCAGGTGGGCGACTGCGATCTGCTGGTCGAGGTCTGCAACGGCATGCCCTACCTCGCGCCGCTGTGGCACCGGGGGCCGACGCTGTGCTTCGTCAACCATGTGCACACCGACCTGTGGGGCATGCGCTACCCGGCACCCGCTGCCCGCCTCGGCCGCCGCCTCGAACACTGGGCGCTGGCCAGCAACCACCGCGACAACCTCAAGGTCGCCGTCTCCGGCTCCACGGCCGAGGCGCTGCGCGAACTGGGTGTGCCGGGCGACGAGATCCGCATCGTGCACAACGGCGTCGAGGAGCCGGGCCCCCTGTTACCCAAGTCCCCCGAGCCGCTGTTCCTGGCGATGGGGCGGCTCGTGGAGTACAAGCGCGTCGACCTCCTCCTACGCCTGTGGGAGCGGGTGCGGCCCGTGACCGGCGGCAGGCTCGTCATCGTCGGCGAAGGGCCCGAGCGGGCCCGGCTCGAAGCGATGGCGGGGCCGGGCGTCACCTTCACCGGGCATGTGACGGAGGCCGAGAAGCACCGGCTGCTGTGCCAGTCCTGGCTGCTGCTGCACCCCTCGCTGGTGGAGGGGTGGGGACTGGTCGTCACCGAGGCCGCCGCGCGCGGCACGCCCGCAGTCGGCTTCGACATCCCCGGACTCCGCGACTCCGTCGAGCACGGGGTGACGGGTCTGCTGGCGGGCGGTGACAGTTCCTTCGCCGCGCACTGGTGCGCGCTCGCGCTGTCCGCCACCCGTCGCGAGGCGCTGGGCGCGGCGGCCGAGCGCAGGGCGGCCCGCTTCCGCTGGGCGAACACGGTGCGCGCGTTCCGCGCCGTCGCCGCCGAGGCCTACGCCCGCTCCCAGCGCTCCCCGGCGCCCCCGCTCACCGCCACGCCCGCGAACCCCGCGCCCGCGCCCGTCCTCGCCTCCACCGCCGCCAGCGCTGCCACCGCCGCCACCGTGCGGGCCACCGCCGTCCAGGCCACCCCCACCCCCACACCCGCGCCCACACCCGTACCCACCCCGCCCCCCACTCCCGCGCCCGCCGACCGGCCGGTGCAGAGACGAGCAGAGCACTTCAAGGGGCGGTGAGCGGGCTTTGCGGGATCCCTCCATCAGAAGATCGGTCGCCCTCTTCCGCGCCTTCATGCGCGAGCAGGAGGACCCGGAGCACTGCTACGGCCTGCTCGCGCGCGACGCCGCCGCGCAGGTCGAGCGCTACGTACCCCTGGCGGGCGCGACGGTGGTCGACGTGGGCGGTGGCAGCGGGCACTTCACCGAGGAGTTCCGGCGGCGCGGAGCGCAGAGCTTCCTCTTCGAGCCGGACCCGCGCGAACTGCGCGCGCGGGGCCGCGTTCCCGAGGGCGCCGTCGTCGCCGACGGCTATCTGCTGCCGCTGGCCGACGGCGCCGCCGACGTGTGCTTCACCTCCAACGTGCTGGAGCACGTCGCCGATCCGCGCACCTTCCTCTCCGAGCTGGTGCGCGTCACCCGCCCCGGCGGGCTGATCTACGTCTCCTTCACCAACTGGTACTCCCCGTGGGGCGGCCACGAGATGGCCCCCTGGCACTACCTCGGCCACGAACGCGCCCGCGCCCGCTACCGCAGGCGCACCGGGCACGAGGCCAAACACGCCCTGGGCGAGAACCTCTTCGCCGTGCACATCGGGCCCACTCTCCGCCAGGTACGGGCCCGCGAGGACGTCAGCGTCGTCGCGGCCCGGTCCCGCTACTGGCCCTTCCTCGCGAGCGCCGTCACCCGCGTACCGGGCCTGCGCGAGTTCGCCACCTGGAATCTCCTCCTCATCCTCCGGCGGTGTCCCACATGACCACGACCGTCCAGGCACCACCCCAGACCCCCGGCACGGCGCGCACGGCGGACCCGGCGCCGCCGCCCGAGCCGCCGCGCGGCAAGCGCTGGCTCTTCGGGTTCTGGGCGGTCGTCTTCGTCGCCTTCCTGGCCAAGTCGCCGGGGAAGACGACCTTCGAGACCAAGCTCGGGGTGGCCACCGACCCCTGGCAGTTCCTCGGCGACCTCGGCGGGCTGTGGCACGACCGCGCGGGCTTCGGCGGGATCGCCGACCAGTACATCGGCTACCTCTTCCCGATGCTCCCGTACTACGCCCTCACCGACCTGCTCCAGATCCCCACCTGGCTGGCCGAGCGGCTGTGGATGTCGCTCGTCGTGGCGACGGCGTTCTGGGGGGCGCTGCGGCTGGCCGAGCGGTTCGGCACCGGCTCGCGCGCGACCCGGCTGCTGGGCGCGGCCGTCTACGCGCTGTGGCCGACGTTCACCATCGTCGTCGGCTCCACCTCGGCCGCCGCGCTCACCGGCGCCGTGCTGCCCTGGGTACTGCTGCCCCTGACGTCCACGACCGCCTCGCCCCGGGTGGCCGCCGCCCGCTCCGCGCTGCTGATCCCCTTCATGGGCGGCGTCAACGCGGCGTCCACGCTGGCCGCGCTGCTCCCGGCCGGGCTGTACCTCGTCACCCGCACCGGACGCAGACGCACCGCGCTGCTCGCCTGGTGGCTGCCCGGGGTGGTGCTGGCCACGCTGTGGTGGACGGTGCCGCTGGTGCTGCTCGGGGTGTACGGCGAGGACTTCATGCCGTACGTCGAGAGCGCCAGGACCACCACCGACACCATGTCGGCGGCCGAGATGCTGCGCGGCGCGGGCAACTGGACCGCGTACCTCAACTTCGGGGAGCCCTGGCTGCCCGCGGGATGGACCGTCGTCACCAGCGTGCTCGCGATCCTGGGCGGCGCCCTCGCCGCGGCGCTCGGCCTCGCGGGGCTCGCCCGTCGCGACGTGCCCGAGCGCCGCTGGCTGGTGGTCACCGTGCTGACGGTCGCTGGCATCATGCTCGCCGGGTACGGGGGCGCGCTGGGTGCGCCCTTCGCCGACGGGGTGCAGGCGTGGCTGGACGGGTGGCTGCGGCCGTTCCGCAACATCTACAAGTTCCAGCCGGGGCTCGCCCTCGCGCTCGCCTTCGGCCTCGCCCATCTGACGGCGCTGGCCGCGCGCACCGAGGGCGTGCGCCCGATGCGGGGGCGGCGGCTGCTGCCCGCCGTCGCGGCGCTGGTGGTGCTGCCGGGTCTCGCGCTGCCGTACGTGAACGGGCACGTGCTCCAGCCCGGCGCCTTCGAGAAACTCCCTGACCACTGGAAGCAGACCGCGAGCTGGCTGGAGGACCACTCGCCCGACAGCCGCGCCTACGTCACCCCCGCCACCGCGCACGGCGTCTACACCTGGGGCTCCCCCATCGACCAGCCCCTGGACGTGCTCGCCGACTCCGCCTGGGCGCAGCGCGACTACGTCCCGTTCGGCACCCCGGGCAACCGGCGCGCCATGGACGCCGTCGAGCAGGCGCTCACCACCGGCGGCGAGGTTCCGGGGCTGTCCGCCTACCTGGCCCGCGCGGGGCTGCACTACGTCGTCGTACGCGGCGACCTCGACCCCGACCAGGTCGGCTACGTGCCCCCGCAGACCGTCAAGCGCACCCTGGAGATGTCCGGCTACCAGAAGGTGAAGAGCTTCGGGCCCACCCTCACCATGGGCCGCATCCCCGAGGAGACCCCGCTCCAGATCGCGGGCCTCTACCCGCGCGAACGCGCCGTCGAGATCTACGCGCCCCAGGACACCCCGCGCCCGGCCGAGGTGGACGCGAAGGCCGTCGCCGACACCGTGCGCGTCAGCGGCGGGCCTGAGTCGCTGCTCCAGTTGTCGGCCGACCCGGCCGTCGCAGAGCGCCCCAGCGTGCTGACCGGCGACAACCACCCGGGCCTCGCGTCCCCGCCGCTCCAGGTCCAGGCCGACGGACTGCGGCGCGCCGACACCCGGTTCGGGCTGGTCAACACCAACACCTCGTACACGTACACCGCGAACGAGCGGAACCACCCCGACAGCCTCCAGGACCCGGGCGAGAAACCCAAGCAGATCCTGCCGACACAGGGCACGGGCCACCAGACGGTGTCCACGCTGCGCGGCGCGAAGTCGGTGACCGCGTCCAGCAGCGGCAACTGGCTGTTCCACCTGCCCCAGTACGACCCGGCGAACGCCTTCGACGGCAACCCCGAAACCGCCTGGGCCGAGGGCAGCGCGGGCGACGCCGAGGGGCAGTGGCTGCGGATCGGGTTCGAGAAGAAGACGGACGTGCCCTCCTCGATCGAGGTGACCCCGCTGCCGTCGGACGCGACCCGCGCAGCGCCCACCAGCGTGCGCGTGGAGACGGAGCACGGCAGCAGGACCAGCCCGCTGCGCACGGACGGCTCGAAGCAGGACGTCAAGGCGCCCAAGGGCAAGGCAGACTGGATGAAGATCACCATCGAGGGGGCGCAGAACCCCAGGCCGGGGCTGTCGGGCGCGGGCTTCTCGGAGATCAACGTGCCGGACGCCGACGTACAGGTCACGCGGCTGCTGAAGCTGCCCGCCGACGCGGAGCGCGCGCAGGCGACCGACAAGGCGGACGGCGAGATCGTCTCGCTGCACCGCGGCAGCGACCCCGGCGGCCTCTCGCCCGCCGCGTCGGAGACCGGGCTGCACCGCCAGTTCGGCACCGAGGACGACGGCGAGTACGACATCACCGCGCGCGCCCTGCCCGTCGCCAGCGGCGAACTCGACCGGCTGCTCGACGAGGTGGCACCGGGATCACGCGACCGCATCACCGCGTCCGCCGACTCCACGGCCCGCACCGGCACCTCGCTCAGCGCCCGCAACCTGGTCGACGGCGACCTGACCACGGCCTGGGTCGCCGGGGACAAGGCGACGGTGCATCTGAGCTGGCCGGGCAAGAAGGAGATCAGCGAACTGGTCCTCGCCGCGGCGGGCGGCATCTCGGCGCGCCCCGAAGAGGTCCGCATCAGCTCCCCCGACGGGGCCGCGACGGCGGGCGTCGACAAGAACGGCTGGGCCCGCTTCGAACCCATCACCACCGACGAACTGACCATCACGGTCACCAAGACGAGGCCACTGACGGTCCACAACCCCGTCGCCGACCGGAACCTCCAGCTCCCCGTCGGGCTCAGCGAGGTGCACGTGCCCGCGCTGGAGGATCTGCGGGTGGGGCGGCCCGACGCGGACGAGGAGTTCGACCTGCCCTGCGGCCAGGGCCCGATGCTCGCCGTCGACGGCACGCTGCACGCGACGAAGGCGTCCGGCAAGGTCCGCGACCTCACCGAGCGGCGGCCCGTCGACGTCGAACTGTGCGCGGCCGAGGCGAAGGACGGCAGCCTGGACCTGGACAAGGGGAACCACACCGTCGAGGCCGGGGACACCGGGCCACTGGCCATCACCGACGTCACCCTCAGCAGGGGCGACGCCGCCTCGGCGGGCGAGGAGACCGAGACCGGCACCGGCGCGACGGGGGATCCCGACCCCGGCGAGTCCCGCGAGGTGTCCGCGATCGACTGGACGGGCGACCGCCGCACCGTACGGGTCGGCGACGGCGCCGCCTCGTACCTCCAGATCCACCAGAACGTCAACGAGGGCTGGAAGGCCACGCTCAACGGCAAGGAGCTGACCCCGCTGCGGCTGGACGGCTGGCAGCAGGGCTTCCTGGTACCGGCGGGCGAGAGCGGCGTCGTCGAGCTGGAGTACGGTCCGGCCCGCTGGTACGAGGGCGGGCTGATCGCGGCCGGTATCGGCATCCTCGCGCTGCTGGGGCTCGCGTTCGTCCGCAGGCGCGACGGCACCCCGCTGGGTGAGGAGGGCGTGCTCCCTGCCCCCGGCTGGGTGCTGGGCACGGTCGCGGTGACGCTCGTCGTGGCGCTGGTCTCCGGGCCCTACGCGCTGGTCGTCCTGGCCCTCGCGCTGCTGGCCAGGTTCCGCGCCGGGCTGCTGGTGCCGCTCGCGCTGGTGGCCATGGCGGGCGCGGGCATCGCCGTCGCGCTGGGCCCGGATACGGCGCTCACCGACGGCCGGGGCGCCTTCGGGCACCCGGCGCAGGCACTGGCGCTGCTCGCGCTCGCGGCGGCGCTGGTCACGCTGCCGGTGCGGGAGGTTGAGGCCGCGCCGGAGCCGAGGACGCCGATGTACGGGCCACGGCCGCCCGAGTTCGAGCCGGGGCCGCAGCAGGCGGAGCCGCTGCCCGCCGTGCCGCCCGGCACCGGCGCTTACGGGCCGCAGCGGCCAGAGCCGGGGGCGGAGGCGGGTCCCGGGAACGGGTCCGAGGGCGGGCCCGGTGCGGGGGCGCCGCCGCCAGGGCCGCCCGGCGCCGCGCCACACCCCGGACACGGGCCCGGAAGCGCAGGCGGAAGCGGAAGCGGCGGGCCCGGAAGCGGAACCGGCACCCAGGACCGCCCTGGCCCCGACACACCACCGCTGGGCACGACGCGCCCGCAGTCACCGCTGCCCAAGCGCCGTCGCCAGGCCCCAGAGCAGGGGGAGGAACCCACCCCATGACCGCACTCCAGTCCGCGCGGCACGGACTGCCAGGCCGGCCGCCGGAGTCGACGGGCACCGTCCCGTTCCCCACGGTGGACGAGATCACCCGGCACTGCCTGACCGACGACGAGCCGGAGACCGTCCACATCGAGATCCACCTGCCGCACCGGCCGGACCCCGACCGGCTGCGCGCCGCCGTCGGCGAGGCGCTGCGCCGCCATCCGCGCATCCTCATCCGGCAGGAACCGACGCGCTGGTGGCACCGCCGCTACACCTGGCGGCTGACCGGCACCCCGGACACCGACCCGGTCTCCTATCCGGGCGGCACCCTGGAGGAGGGCCGCCGCCGCGCGCTGGCCGAGTGCCCGCCGCTGGACGCGTCCCCGCCCGTCCGGATCGAGGTCATCGAGCACGAGGGGCGCTGGGTCCTGCTGGTCACCATCAACCACACGGCCCTGGACGGCCCCGCCTGTCTGCGGGTGCTGGCCACGGCAGCCGAGCTGTACGGGGGCGCCGACAACTCCCCCGCGCCCCCGCCCGTACGCACGGCTGCGGGCGGGGGCGCGGGCGGGAACGGGAATGGGAGCGGCGAGGAGGACGCCGGGCCACCGCCGGGGCCCGCGACCTCGCCGTGGACGCGCCCCGCCCGTATCGCCGCCGACACCACCCACCCCGGGGCCGCGGGCAACGGCATGTTCATCGCCGACCTGCCCCTCCCGGCCCGCCCGCCGCGCGCACCGGGCAGGCGCAGCCCGTACACCGTCAACGATCAACTGCTCGTGGCCACCTGGATCATGTGCGCGCGCTGGAACCGGATGCACGAGCAGCCGGTGCGGCCCGTGCGGATCACCATGCCGGTGGACGACAGGCCGCGCACGGCGGAGATGCCGATCGGCAACGGGACGCGGCTGGTCGAGGTCACCTTCGGGCCCGAGGAGCGCGAGGCGCACGAGACGCTGACGGCCTCCGGCGCGCCCGACCACCGCGCCATCGCCCGTATGCTCCGCGCGACCTCGGCCCGCACCCGCGCGCTGAAGTCCGAGAACCGGCCCCAACTGGGTTTCGGCGGCGACCTGCTGACAAAGCCGGTGCTTCCGGTCGGGGTGCGGGCCGCGTACGTACGAGGGCTGCGGAGCGCGGCCGGGCCCTGGGCCTCGACCACGCTGCTGTCCAACATCGGCCGCATCCCCTACCCGCTGGACTTCGGCGACGCGGGCCGCGCGCAGGCCGTGTGGTTCTCCGCGCCGGGCAAGTCGCCGCGCGGCCTTTCCGTCACGACGGTCTCCACCGGCGGACGGCTCCAGCTCGCACTGCGCTGGACGCACGCCCGCCTGGACGACGCGGCAGGCCACAGCCTCGGCGCCCTCTTCGCCCGCTCCCTGGCCTCCACGGCCTACACCCCCGACGAGGAGGACTCGTGACCCCGTCCCCCGGCACCGGAACGGGCACCAGTACCGGAACGGGCCCCGCCGCAGGAACCGGCCCCGGCGCCCGCACCGGCACCGGCACCGACGTCCCGGCGGGCGGCGCGTCGGCGCGTGCGAGCAACGGCACGTCGGCGGGTGCGGGCGACGCCACATCGACGGGCACGCACAGCGATCCGTCGACAGGCACGGGCAACGACTCACCGGCGGCCACGGGCAACAGCACATCGGCGGACACGCGCAACGGCACATCGACAGGCACGGACAACAGCACGTCGACGGGCACGCACAGCAACCCGTCGACGGACACGCGCAGCGCCACATCGGCGGCCACGGGCGCCAGCCCGTCGGCCCCGTCGGCCGCCTCCGCCGAAGCGCCCGATGGTCTGCGCGAGCTGTACGAGGATCCCGCGACGCCCGTCGCCTCGGGCCCCGACAGGTCGCGCCGTCAGGCGGCCGTTCTCGCGCGCGCCCTGCGCGGGTCCGCGGCGCCGCCCGTCATCCTGGACATCGGCTGCGGCGACGGCACGGCGGCGGCCACCGCGTCCTCGACGCTGGACGAGCTGCTGGGCGAGCACCGCCTCGTCGGCGTCGACTGGTCGCAGGACGCGCTGCGCCGCGCCTCGACACGGCTGACCGCCGTACGAGGCGAACTCACCGCACCCGGCCTCCCGTTCGCCTCGGGCTCGGCGGACGCGGTCGTCTTCAGCGAGGTCATCGAGCACCTGGTGGACCCGGACGCGGCACTCGACGAACTGCGCCGCGTCCTGCGCCCCGGCGGCCATCTGCTGCTGTCCACGCCGAATCTGGCCGCCTGGTACAACCGCGCCCTCCTGCTGGCCGGGACCCAGCCGGTCTTCTCCGAGGTGTCGCTGCGCGGCATACACGGCCGCCCCGGCTCCCAGGTCGTCGGCCACCTCCGCCTCTACACCGCGAAGGCGCTGCGCTCCCTGCTGCCCGCCTCCGGGTTCACCGTCGAGGGGATCACGGGGGCGCCGTACCACGATGTGCCGCGCCCCTTGCGCCCGTTGGACCGGCTCGCGTGCCGGGCGCCCTCGCTGGCCTCGATCCTGCTCGTCCACGCGAGGAAGTCGGGGCACTGATGCTGTGGGGGGTCGCGGCGGCGCTGCTGGCCAACGTCCTCTTCAGCGCGGGCTTCGTCATCGAGAAGCGGGCGCTGTCCTCGCTGCCGCCGCTGTCCGCGGCGCGCCCCGGACAGGTCGTGGCGCATCTGCTGCGCAGCCCCCTGTGGCTGCTCGGGGCGATCTCGCTGCTGCTCGGCTTCGCCGCGCAGCTCGCCGTCTACCGCACGCTGCCGCTCGTCGCGGCCCAGGGGCTGTTCGTCACGGGGCTGGTGATGCTCCTGCTGCTGTCGGCGCTCTTCCTCGGGGAACGCTCCACCGGTCGGGAGCGGCAGGCGATGGTGGCGATCGTGGCCGCGCTGGTCATGATCGTCTTCTCGCTGCACGAGAGCACCGAGAAGATCAGCAAGCTGGCGCCGCTGCCCGTGCTGCTGGCCATCTGCCTCCCTTCCCTCGCCCTGGCGCTCGGCCTCTTCCTCTCCGCCGAGCGCCGCTCGCGCCGCCGCCACCGCCTGCCGACGGCGGGTGTGCCGTACGGGGTGGCCGTGGGCTTCCTCTACGGGGTGAGTTCGCTCGCCATCAAGGGTGCCGCCGGACTCATCGACGTGGCGGACGTCCCCGGCACGGCGATCGCGATGCTGACCTCGCCGTACCCGTACATCCTGCTCTTCACGGGCTCGACGGGGCTGATCCTCTCCCAGACCGCGCTCCAGCGGTGCAGGGCCTCGCTGATCGTGCCCGTGTGCACGACGGTCAACTTCCTCTTCGCCGTCGTCAGCGGCACCATCGCCTTTGCCGAGCCGCTGCCGGGCGAGCCCCTGCGGCTGGCGCTGCGGCTGGGCGGGGCTGCGCTGGCCGTCTCCGTCCTGCTGGCCCTTCCCCGTCACGACGAGCCGGCGCCGGACGCCGCACCGGAACCCGGACGCGAGTCCGATACGCCCCCGTCACCGGAACCCGGCACCACCGGAGCCGAAACCGAACCCGAAGCCAGCACCGGAACCGGAACCGGAACCGGAACCGGAACAAGCACCGCCGACGCCCCGGCCCCCCACCACCCCGAGCCCAGGAAAGGCAGCGGCCACCATGTCCACCCTCTCCCCTGACGACCCCCTCCTGAAGATCCTCGCCTGCCCCCTCGACAAGGGGCCGCTCGCTCTCCTCCAGCCCGAGGAGGCGCTCTACAACCCGCGCCTGCGCCGCCGTTACCCCATCGTCGACGGCATCCCCCAGCTCCTCCCCTCCTCCGGCAAACAGGTCGGCGACGAAGAGCACACCCAGCTCCTCAAGCGCATCGACCTCCCCGAGGACCCCGGGGGCCCCGAGGACTCCTCGTCATGACCCTGGCAGCCCGCCTCGCCCCCCACCTCCCGGCCCGCTTCGTCACCACGGCGACGGACCTGCTCTACCCGCGCTTCGAACCGGAACTGCGCCGCCTCACCGACTTCTGCCCGCCGTACGGCACGGCCGTCGACATCGGCGGCTGGTACGGGCCGTGGACGCGCCGCCTCTCCCGGCGCGCCGACCGCGTCGTCACCATCGAGCCCGTCCCCCACCTCGCGCGCGGGCTGCGCGCGACCACGCCCCCGAACGTCGAAGTCCTCCAGGCCGCCGCCACCGACCACGCGGGCCGGGCCACCCTCTGGCTCCCCGCCGACGGCCGGGGCGACCGTGGCGTCTCCTCCCTCGTACGCAGGCGCGAGGTCCACGACACCGCGCTCGACGTGCCCTGCCTCCCCGTGGACGAGCTGGCGCTGACGGAGGTCACGCTGCTGAAGATCGACGTCGACGGCAGCGAACTCGCCGTCCTGCACGGCGCCGAGCGCACGCTGCGACGCTTCGGCCCCGCGCTCTTCATCGAACTGGAGCTGCGCATCCAGCCCCTCTCCCCCGTCCTGGGCCTGCTGACCTCGCTGGGCTACACGGGCTGGGTGCTGCCCGAGCGGGACTGGGTGCCGCTGGCCTCCTTCGACCTCGCCTCCCACCAGCAGCACACCGCGCACGTCGCCGAACACGGCCTGCTCCGCCGCTCCCTCGCGCCGAACCGTCGGCGCTACGTCAACTCCGTCCTCTTCCTCCCCGAAGGCCGCACCCCGGGAGACGCGGGAGACCCGGGGACCCCAGGGGACCCGGGGGACGGGCACGGGCACAGGACGCGTTGACGCGTTGACCTTCAAGTAGGTCGAAGCCCAATGATGTGCGGGTGCCGCCTTCCGAACTGATGCCCATCGGGGTGTTCGCCCAGCGCAGTGGCCTGACCGCCAGCGCGCTGCGCTTCTACGCCGACTCAGGGCTGCTGCGTCCCGCCGAGACCGATCCCGCCTCGGGCTACCGCTACTACGGCGTCGGCCAGGTGGCGCGGGCGACCGCGCTCCGGGCGCTCCGCGAGATCGCCATGCCCCTTCCCGTCGTCGCGGCCGTGCTCGAAGCGGAGCCCGGTGAAGCCTCCCGGCTGATCGACGAGCACGTCGCGAAGGTGCTCGGGGACGCGGCGGCGGTGCGGCGGAAGGCCGCCGCCATCAAGTCCTCGCTCGCCGACGTGCCCGGCGTACTCGACGTACCCGGTGCACCCGAAGATTCCGGTGAGCCGATCGCCTCGCTCATGGGCCCCGTGCTGGCCGACGCGGTCGAACAGGTACTGGCCGCCACCGTCAGCGAGCCCGAGCTGCCGGTGCTGGGCGGCCTGCGCATGGAGGCCACCCCCGAGGCGCTCACGCTGACGGCGACGGACAGATACCGGCTCTCCACGCGCACCCTGGTGCCCGTCGAGCCGCCGACGAGGACGTGGGCCGCCACCGTCAGCGGCGACGAGCTGCGCACGGCGGTCGCCGAGGTCCGCCGCAGCGCACTGGTGCGCATCGAAGCGGACCCGCACGGGATCCGGCTCCGCGTGGCCGACCGGGGCCGCCAGAACCCGCACTGCCGACTGCTGCCGCAGGAGTTCCCCGACCACAAGCTGCTGCTCGCCTCGCTGGACGAGGTCACCACCCGGGTGACGGTCGCGAAGGACGCGCTGCTGCGGGGGCTGGAGGAGCACCCGGGCGAGCGCGTCACGCTCCAGGTGACCGGCGACGGCGTACGCGTCCTCCCCGCCGACGGCACCCTCACCGGGGCGGCCCGTCCCGGGACCCTTCTCCCGGCGACCGTGACGGGCCGTGACCTCCTGATCCGGTTCGAGCTGACCACACTCTACCCCGCCGTCAGCACCGCCATCGGCCCCGACGTACTGCTCGACCTGCGCGGAAGCGACCAGCCCGGCACCGTCCGCTCCGCCGACCGGGGCGACCTCACCACCCTGGCCATGCCCGTCGGCCCGCGAAACGGAGGCACATCCACATGACCACCACCCCCGCCACCGCGACCCCCACCACCCCTGACCCGGCCATGGAGGCCATCGGCCGAGCCGTCGCCGAGGGCCAGGCCGGGGACGTCGCGGGCGCCCGCGACCGGCTCCTGGAGCTGTGGGCGTCGATCGGCGTCACCGGCGACGCCCTGCACCGCTGCACCCTCGCGCACTACCTGGCGGACCTCTACGACGACCACGCGCAGGCCCTGACCTGGGACGTCCGCGCCCTGGACGCCGCCGAAGCGGTGACCGAGCGGCGCATCCAGGACCACCACGCCGGTCTGCGCGTCGCCGCCTTCTACCCGTCCCTGCACCTCAACCTCGCCGACAACTACCGTCGGCTCGGCTCCTTCGCCGCCGCCACCGCACACGTCGAACAGGCCGAGCGGCACGCCCCGCACCTCCCCCGGGACGCTTACGGCGACCTCATCCGCACCGCCCTCCGGGAGGTCGCCGAGGCCATCGCCCGACGGGACACCGCCCGCCGCGCCTCCGCGCCAGGGCCCACCGCCTGACGCGCTCAAGCTGACTTCCTCGTACGGGTACGGGCGGTCTTCTTGGCCGCCGTCTTCTTCCCCGCCGTCTTCTTGGCGGACGCGGTCTTGGACGCGGTCTTCTTGGCGGGAGCGCTCTTCTTGGCCGACGACGCGGTCTTCTTCGCGGCCGTCTTCTTGCCGGTGCCCTTCCGGGAGGAGGACGCGGAGGATGCGGAGGACGAGGCCGACTTCTTCGTACCGCGCTTGCTCGACAACTGGTGCACCGTCGCGTCCTCGTCCTTGCCCTCGCCCCGCGACTTCTTCGCCGCCTGCACGCTGCTCTCCAGGACGGACATCAGGTCCACGACGTTGCCCTTGCCCGAGGAGGCGGGCGCCTTCTCGGCCGCCACTGCCGCGTCGCCGCCCTCGGCCTTGGCCTCGACGAGCCGCTCGACGGCCTCGCGGTACTCGTCGTGCAGTTCGTCCCAGTCCAGGTCACCGAGCGTGTCCATCAGCGTGTCCGCGAGGTCCAGCTCGGCGTCCCGCACAGTCACGTTCCCCTCGGGCGCGACCCCGCTCACGCGGCGGATCTCGTCGGGCCACAGCATGGTGTGCAGCGCGAGCACGTCCTCGTAGACGCGCAGCATCCCCAGGCTCTCCCGCCCCCGCATCGCCAGCTTGGCGACGGCCACCCGCCCCGAGCGCTTCAGCGCCTCGCGCAGCAGCGCGTACGGCTTGGCGCCGCCCTGGCCGTCGACGGCCAGGTAGTAGGAGCGGTCGAGCTGGATCGGGTCGATGTCCTCGGCGGGCACGAAGCCGAGGATCTCGACGGTCTTCGCCGTCGGCAGGGGCAGCGCGGCCAGGTCCTCGTCCGTGAGCTGCACGGTCGTGCCGTCGTCGGTCTCGAACCCCTTGCCGATCTCCTCGCGCGGCACCTCCTCGCCCTCCAGCTCGCACACCTTGCGGTACCGGATGCGCCCGCCGTCGGTGACGTGGAGCTGGTGGAAGGAGACGCTGTGGTTCTCCGTCGCCGAGACCACCTTGATCGGGATCGTGACCAGGCCGAAGGATATGGACCCTTTCCAGATAGAACGCATCCTTTGTCCCTTCTGTGGGACTCTCAGGGTATGCCGTACACGGAGATCGAGGGCCACCGTCTCGCGCTCAGCAACCTGGACAAGGTGCTCTACCCGGCGTCCGGCTTCACCAAGGGGGAGGCCCTCCACTACTACGCCTCCGTCGCCGAAGCCCTCCTCCCCCACCTCCACGGCCGCCCCCTCTCCTTCTTCCGCTTCCCCGACGGCGTGGAGGGCGGCGGCTTCTTCGCGAAGAACGTCCCGCCCGGCGCCCCCGACTGGGTGACCACGGCCGAGGTCACCCACGTCAGCCGAGAACCGCTCCACCAGGTGCTGGTCGAGGACCTGGCGACGCTGGTGTGGGCGGCGAACATCGCGGCGCTGGAGCTGCACACCCCGCAGTGGCGCGTGGACCGCGTGGACCGCGTGAACAGCGCGGACCGCGTGGGCACCGGCAACCTCGCCGACCGCCTCGTCTTCGACCTGGACCCCGGCGAGGGCGCCACCCTCCTGGACTGCCGCACCGTAGCCCTGTGGATCCGCGACCGGCTCGCCGACGACGGTCTCACGGCCCTGCCCAAGACCTCGGGCGCCAAGGGCCTCCACCTGCTCGCCGCGATCACGCCTGCACCGTCCGCCGCCGCCTCGGCCTACGCCAAGAAGATCGCCGAGGAGGCGGAGGCGGCCCTTCCAGGGCTGGCGCTCAGCCGGATGACCAGGGCGCTGCGCAAGCGGAAGGTCTTCGTCGACCACTCCCAGAACGCCGCCGCCAAGACGACCGCAGCGCCGTACACGCTCCGGGCCAGGCCCCGCCCGACCGTATCGGCGCCGGTCACCTGGGACGAGCTGGAGGCCGCGACGTCGCCGGACGAGCTGATCTTCCTCGCCCCCGGCCTCCCCGCCCGCCTGGAGCGGCACGGCGACCTCCTGGCCCCGCTCCTCACCCCGGCACACGCCCGCCCGCTCCCGGCGTAGCGCGACGCGGGAGCGGGCGGGGAGCGCGGGGTCGCCGAAGCGTGACGCGTCCCTCACCCGGGAGGCGTCACGTACCGCAGGTCACGTATTGCTCGTCCCCCAGTCGTCGTCCAGCGGCGTACGCTGCCCCCGCAGGGACCGCACCCGGTCGCTGACCGAGTCGGGCAGCCGGTGCCCGACCTTCTCGCTGACGACCCCGGCGGCCTTCGACGCCGCCTCGCGGCCGGTCTGCGCGGCGGACTCGGTGGCGTTACGGACCGCCGGGTTCTCGGCGACCCGGTGCGCCGCCTTCCGTAGCTGCTCATAACGCTCGCGACCGGCGCGTGTCCCGAGCACGTACCCCACGGCCAGTCCAGCGACGAACGTGAGCCGGTAGCGCATGGCTACACCCTTCTTTCGGTTCTCTCGATCCATGGATCTCTCGGTGCGGTGGGCCGTACCCATACCGATTTCGGAGTACCCCCTGGCATGCGCTAATGTATTGCTCGCAGCGAGGGAACGCCCCCGGGAACGGGTCGGCGGGTCCGAGCAGAGCAGTCCCGTGTAGCTCAATCGGCAGAGCAGCCGGCTGTTAACCGGCAGGTTACTGGTTCGAGTCCAGTCGCGGGAGCACAACCCGAAGGGCCCCATCAGGGGCCCTTTTTCTTTGCCCGGTACGACTGTTGGGCAATAGCGGGAACCGATCACCCCGTGATCGAAGTCCTCACCTGCGTACGACCACCCCCGGCGCGGGCGGCAGATCGTATGAGCAGCTATGCTGCGGCAGACACGGCGCGTACAGATGTACGCGCGCCGTTTCGGGGCGGTAGCTCAGCCGGTTAGAGCAGCGGACTCATAATCCGTCGGCCGTGGGTTCGAGTCCCACCCGCCCCACCTGTTGCCGTGGGCGCAGAAACGATCTGACCTGCGGAAGCGTAAGAGGGGGGTCGCCGCGCGGTCGCGGTGGCCCCCCTCTTCGCTGCCCGGACCAAGATCCAGTGGCCCTGTGGTGGCCCGCGTGGCGTCGACGAGGGGTTCGAGAGGGCTTTCGGGTGCCTTCCGGAGACCCCGTACCACGTTGCCTTCTTTGCGGTCCCGCAAGAGGGTCACTCACTCTCTTCGCCACCTCCTGACGTCCATGCCTGGCGTCGGCGTCAGGACTGCCGCCACCTTGCGGTCACCGTCGGCGACGGCACCAGCTTCCCCACCGCCGCCGCCCACCTCGCCTCCTCCCCCGAGCTCACCCCCACCACCAACTCCTCACGGACCTCGATCCGCGGCGAACACGCGCCGCGAGGCGGCAACCGGCAACTCAAACGCGCGATACCCCTCTCCGCGTTCGCCACCCTGAATGCCCCCGCCTCCCACAACTACTTCGACAAGGGACACCCCCGAGCCCAGTGGTCCGTCTTCGTCCCGAGGAAGAGCCGAAGGGCGTCAAGCCATGACCCCGCCCCGACAAAGCGTGCCGCGGCATCGACCCCGCCATCCGCACGTGGACCGGCCCGGTCCCGGCCGCGTTCCTACACGCCGCTGACCAGCGCAGTGCTGAGGAATCGATGGTGAACGATCCCTCCCCTGGGGCATCAGCGCCCTGTCCGTCGAACTGCTCGCACCGATGCCGACCCGGCTCGGCTCCGTGTGCCGCTGACTGAACCAGACCTGCGCGCCTGGCAGCCGCACCAGGTCATCCCGTCGCGCACTGGACACAACAGAACACTTGGCCTACGAAATCACGGCCCTCGCGCTTCCAGCACACCCCTCGTACCTGGTGCGGTGGGCCAAGATGCACTGGCACGTCGAGCACGACTATCGCGAAGTCGCAACACGGCTTGGGGCTGGACCACTTCGAGGGCCGCAGCTGACGCGGCTGGCACCGCCACGTCACCCTCGCCACCGCGCCCAGGCATTTCTCACCCTGCGCAGGCGCGACCCAAATGTCCACACACCGGCCTGCCCTCTATCAAGTCCTCGACGCGCTGCAAGACCCTCCGCGGGACCGCTGCATATCCGCCGCCCAAGAATCCTGAGAATGCAGAAACGCCCACCGGCGGGAGAGCGCCAGGAATATGCGACGCAGACCACCAGGTCAGACATGCCCCGCGAAGAGGCTCCGCCCGGAGCACCTCCGCTCGCGCGGAGAACGTTGGTAACGAACATCACAGATGACGACGTACCGGCGGATCACCTCCGCAGGAGCGGAGAAGCCAGGACCGGAACGGACTGAACAGGACCAGTTCGGCAGGAGCATACGTCGATGCCCGGCTAATCCTTTCTAGGTAGCACAGGAAAGCACCGGCCCCCACCAGCAAAAACAGCAAGCCGAACCTCCGGATTCCCCACTAACGATCGACGGCGAATTTCCGAATACTAGAGCGATTTGCCACCCTCTTGAGCTCATTCATTGGTAGACGGTAATCAGCGACATCTTCTCGACCAGCGGCAGCCGCGAAGATCACCCCCTCACACTTTACGTTTCGGTACGGAACAAACGCCCGGCCAGTCGAACGGTGAATTCCCAAAGTAATGAATTGAATCCGGTCAACGAGCGCGCACAGGCGAGCCCTACAGGCACAATTAAGAAGCTGGCGCCGACACGCCACCCCCGGCGGCGGATCAGCAGCTACTGTCACCTGGCGACGCACCGGCTTAGCTCTCCAGGCTCCGCAGCAAGCGGAGTCACAGAGGACACAGGCCGGGGACAGAAGTAGCCTTCGCTCTTGCTGTGGACCTCAGTACAACCATGAGAGCGGCTTCGATCACTCCAGAGTGTCGGTCCTGGCTTGGGATATCTCCGCTCGCGCAGAGAACCGAGAGCACCACCGGAAACATTCATGATCACTTGAGTAAGAAGTGATCGACAGTCAGCGGGCGGCCGGGCCCGTCTTCGCTACACGACGCGCCCGGCCGCCGCAGATGCAGCAGGTCACCCCCTGCTGCTCACAATCTCGATCACAGAAAGGATTTGTCGTGAGTCAAGACGAAACGCCTCCCTCCAAGAAACGCCCCTGCAAGCCTGAGGGCGGCTGTGCTGCATGCTGGCACCCAGTGGACTGGCTGCTGGCCTCAAAGTTCCGCACCAACAGCATGATCTGCGCCGCAGTAGCAGCGCTTGCCTTCTACATAGATTGGAATGCTGAACCGCACACCCTGCTGACTGACGGATTGGTGCCGTGCGCAGTACTGGGTCTCAGTCTCGCCGCTCTGTTCCGGTGGTTGCGAAAACGCCTCAGGTAGACCCGGAAATATCCACACCCTGATCTCCCGGGCTCAGTGGACCAGTTACTGGACTCTGTCAGTACGGCCAGGCGGCGGGGCGCCTGGCCGTACCGGCGAGTGTTCACCGTGCGGGGGCGACGCTGAGCAGGCCGCATCCGTAGGACTTGCCGCGGCCGATGCCCGCGACGATGTGCTCGACGAGCGCGGTTGCGTCCCGCACTTCGGCCAGGCCGTCGAAGCGGGTGCGGGCATGGTTGACGGGGTGTTTGTCGCGGCGTCGGCCGCTGGCGTCGCCCAGCGAGGTGCTCTGGATGCTGCGCAGGCAGAGCCCGGCCCGCTCGGCCTGGCGCTCCCACCACTGGGCGGCTTCTTGGCCGTGCAGGGGGACGATCTGTTTGGGGCGGCCCTCGGTGGTGTTGTTGCCCAGTTTGCGGGTGGCGTTGGCCGTGATCCGGTAGTGGATCAGTTGTCCGGTGCGGAGTGTGCCGATCAGCGGGGTGAGTTCCTTGGCCCGTGCGGTGCCGTAGGCGGGCTCCAGCCGGCCCGGGTCGGGGGTGAGGGTGCTCTGGATCAGGATGTGGTGGCCGGTGGGTCCTTCGTCCAGGCGGAAGAGGACGCCCGCGTGCCGTCGCGCGGTCTCTCCGAGCCCTTGCGGGAAGAGGCCCATGACCCGGTGGTGAAGGTCCACCGCGCTGCGGATGTCTCGCCGGGCGTCGTCGCTGGCGCGGGTGTCGGGAAGGATCTGGGTCACCCACAGGGTGGGGGTCATGAGGAGGACACCTCCAACTGGTGGTCGGCCAGGTAGCTGCTGAGGCGGGTGAGGTACTGCGTGCCGTATCCGGCGCACTGGGTGGCGGGGAGGCGGAGGGTGATGCGGTGGACCGGGCGGGCGCGGTAGCGGCGGTCCAGCGGAGTGAAGGAGAGCGGCTCGTCCTGGGCCTCGCCGAGGATGGGATCCGCCGGGCTGCGGCCGTCGGCGCTCAGGCCGTCGAGGGGGAGGTCGGAGGCGAACTCCACGGGCACCGTGGCCTCTTGCGATGGGCCGTTGCGGCCGGGTGCCGGGCGGGTGAGGGGGAGCTTGAGCAGGTGCTCGACGGGAGTGGCGGTCACTGTCGTGAGGATCAGCGGGCCGCTGGGCGGACAGGAGCGGCGACCCAGGTAGGGGGCCCAGCGCGGCCTGCGCAGCTTTTCCGCGCTTTTGTGCAGCAGGGTGGTGTCCTCGCTGGTGACGGCGAGGGTGAAGGCCGCGTCCTGGAGGTAGTAGCGGTGGGAGAGGAGCGTCGTCGTCTCGCCGCTGCGGTGTTTGTCCTCGGCGGTGGCGACGGTGAGGTGGCGGGGGAAGCCGCCGCCCACCGTGTGCAGGTCCCGCAGCCGTGTGCCCCGGCGGTCGACGCGGACGGTGAAGTGCAGGGGGGCCAGATCGTCGAGGGAGGCGTCGCGGGGGCGGCCGTGGGCTGCGGCGAGCATGCCGATCAGCGCGGAGCGGGTGGGGGCGGCGGCGGTGTCGCGCTGGTGGGGGAAGCGGGAGCGCTCGCCCCATGCCTGGAGCGGTCCGGTGAGCTGCACAAGAAAGCCCGACGTGGCGTGTGGGGAGGTGTGGTCGGTCATGCCGTCCCCTCGGCGGGGGAGGCGAGGGCCGCGTCGAGGGCGCCGCTGGTGAGTGCCTCGAAGGAGTCGACGCGCTTCCCCAGGCCGGTGATGTCCTTGGCGGACAGTGAGGCGTGGGCGCGGAAGAGGGCGTGGTCCTTGCTCAGGAGGCGGCCAACAGCCTCGGCGTAGGCGGCAAGAGCGTCGATGGAGGGAGCGGTGTGTCCGCCGTCCCGGCCGTGCCGGACGGGCTGTTCGAAGGCGGACGCGTAGGAGACGGGGCGGTCCGCGCGCACCGTCAGGTGCGCGAGGTCGGGGATGGTGTGCGCCGCGGTGGAGTTCTTCTTGGCCTGGGGCAGCGACATCAGCGCGGCTTCGAGGAAGCCCGCGGCGAGCCGTCGTGCGGCCTTGGCATCGCCCCCGGTGTTCTCCAGGAGGTCGGCCAGGTCCAGGACGACGTAGCGGTAGAGGACGCCCGCGCTGTGCTCGGCGTGGCCCATGTGGGCGCTGCCGGTGGTGTCGGCCCAGTCGTCGGTCACATCGTCGACGGCGCTGAAGTAGTCGATCTCGGTGTCGGTGCTGTGTGTGGTGAAGGCGTGGGCGACCTGGACGGCTCCGTCAACCTTGGCCTCGCCGACCTGGGCGAGCATCCGTCCGAAGAGGTTGATCACTCCGTTGCGGGAGCGCAGGACGTCGTCGATCCTCTGGGTGGGGACGAGGGCGTCCTTCTGCTTGAGCGTCTTGCTGTCCTTGGCCTTCTCCAGGCCCTCGCGGTGCTCTTCAACGAGGTCGCACAGTTCGGCAACGGCCGTGTCGGGGACGTAGACCATGGCGGGGGTCGTCCAGGCGATGTCGCCCTCCTCCTTCTTCGGGGCTTCCCCGCCGACGCTGCTGGCGACCACGACGTGCTGGCCTGCCCGGGCGGCCAACTCCTCCGGCCAGCCCCGCTCATCGGCCAGGTGGCGCTGGATGCGTGCGGCCAGGCGCCGTGTGCGCAACGCCTCCTCCCCCAGGTGTTTCTGGAGGCGCAGGCGCATAGCCCGCTTCCAGGACTGGCTGCTCACGCGGGTGCGGTTGACGCCGCCGAACTGGACGGTCTTGACCGAGTTGGTGTCGTCACGGTTGAGGTTGGCGTAGGGGACGGCCTGGATGATGTGCGCCTCGATGAAGCGCCCGGCGATCGGTGCGGATGCAGATGTCACGGTGCGGTACTCCTCGCGGAACGGATGAGGGGTTCTGGGCGGGTCCGGTAGGTGTGGGATCAGTCGGTGGGCGGGGACTGCGCGGGGCCGTCACCCTGCGGGCTCTCGCCATCGTCGGCAGCCGCTTGCTTCGCGTCGGCGTCAGCCGCTTCCTTGCGCTCCTCGCGGAGCGAGGTGCGGTAGTACGTCTGGAGCCAGGCGCGGGCGGTCCGGTCACGGTTGCGTTCCCAACGGGTCAGGTCCACCAGGAGCTGGGCGAAGTCGACGGTGTCGGGCCCGTCGGCCAGCAGGCGCACCGTGGGCGGGAGGTGGCGGTGCAGGCCAGGCAGGCTCTGTCGGCACAGCAGGCTCAGGCGGGCTTCCGCCGCGGTCCCGCGTACCTTGCTCTCGGCCAGGCACTGGCCGAGGTTGCGGGCGGTCGTCGCGGGCTGCTGCTTGCCCTCCTTCGCGGTGCGGCGTGCCGAGGGCGGAAGTGAGGCGATCATCGAGGCGACCGCGTAGTACGCCCGTTCTGTGGCCTCACCGAAGCGGCTCGGCACGAACTGGGCGATGACCGCGTGCATCCGGGGGCAGTCGTCGAGGGGGCGGCCCAGTCCGCTGCGCAGAGCGGCTCGTCGGCCGGGGTCTTCGCACAGCGTGTGGACGCGGGTGACGAAGTCTTCCGCGTGCCGGTACAAGGCGGAAAGGTCGCGGGCGGCGGTGGCGTCGCGCGCCACGATCGCGGATTCGAGGTCGAACATGACGGTCCAATCCGTGAAGAAAAAAGGGGAAGAGAGGGAGTGAGGCCGGTGTGCGTGGGCGGTTCTATGCCGCGTTCCGGCGTGTCCTGCGTCGCCCGCCGTACAGCTCCAGCCGGGCCTCCTCCACGACCTTCATGGCGTGGGGAGTCGGGGGCGCGTCGCGGGTGACGCCGTCGAAGGTGCTCTCGGCGAGATTCCGGAAGTCGCGCCACGCCTGCGCGAAGTCCCGCTCGTGTACCCGCGACCAGAAGAGTTCCTCGGCATCTGACCAGTACAGGGCGGCTGCCTGGTGGGTCCATGGGCAGTCGCCCACAGAGGTGTTGGTGATGGCCGCCCACGCACGTTTGACGGCCCACTCCAGCCGTTTGCCGTACCGTTCCCCGGCCACCCGCAGGTCTCCGATACGCCGGGCGTTGTGCGGCTCGCGTTCTTCGATGGCGTTCAGGACGGCCGGGGTGGTGGCGGAGACGAACTGAATGTCCTTGGTCTTGCCGTCCTGCTCGAAGCCGAGGGCCCGTACGGACAGGCGGTCGAGGATGTCCTCCAGCTCGGGGATGCTGTTCAGCACGGCGGGCCGGTGCGGGCGGGCGGACCCGCCGGGCTCCTTCAGCAGCAGCGCGTCCAGGTCCCGCCACAGGGCCCGGCCGGAGTCGGCGGGGCGTGGGTAGATGTTCTCCTGCTGGCTGATCTGCCACATCAGGTAGGCGTCCTCGGTGCGAGGCTGCTTTCCCCGGCGTGCCCAGGTGATGTAGGCGTCGCGGACCTTCTCGCCGCCGCTGTCGGGGACGAGCAGCACCGCGTGCTGCCATCCGCCGGTGAGCCGACTGCACACGCCGGGATAGGCCGACGGGGCCTCCAGGGGGTCCGGGAGGCCGGGAAGCTCCCAGGGGCACAGGTCGGCCGTGCGCCGCACGGTGCTCTCCGGAGGCGTCAGGCCCGCGAGCAGGGTTTCGAGGAGGTTCGCACCCTCGGGGTGGTAGGAGAGGCTGGTGCGCAGCGGCCCCGCCGACATGTCGGCCGCGGTGGTGGAGCCGGCGGTGCGGGAGGCGCACCGGCCGGAAGGCCCGTAGTACAGCCAGATCAGCAGGTTCAGCGCGGCCTCGACGGCCCCGGGGAAGTGCGGGGCGGTGTCGCGGTGATGCCCGAACCAGACCTGGTTGTTGCCCGCGGACCGCCCGAAGATCAGCTTGTTCACGCCCGCGGGCTTCGGGCACTGCTCGGCCAGCCGCGGGTCCTGCAAGAACGGGCGCGGCCCGAACAGATCGAACCGCTCGGCCAGCGGCTCCAGGTAGGCATCGACCCGGCCGGGATCGACCCCGCTGCCCAGCACCTCGGTGCGCCGGTCCAGCCAGTCGTCCCGGTCTTCCCCCAGCTCGTCGAGACCCGTGACACGGGCGATGAGCGCGTACAGGAGGCGGTAGAGCGCGGAGAGCGCCGGTGGAGGCCCCACGGTCAGGGAAGCGAGATTCCGGGAGTGCGCCAGCACGTCCCGCAGGCCGAGTCCGGACGGTCCGGAGTGCCCGGCGGCCCAGCGCACCCCGATCCAGGGCCTCGTCGTCAGGGGATAACTCACGTCCGGTAACAAAAGAATGCCGCCTTTCGTCGGGCGAGGAGCGGTGAAATGGGTACGCTCACGACCGGCCTCGCGAAAGCGAGGGTGAGCCGCGGGCCTCGGTCAGCACGACGAAAACGGCGGGAAACTCCTCGCGTGAACGAGGGCGTACGGCTTGCGGGGGACGCGAGGGAGATTGGTCTCCGCGCATGCCAGAGCGTCCCCTGCCCGGTCGATGAGAAGGCCGAGTGGGCTCTGTGGTCCCTGCGTCAGCGGAATGATCTCCTCCGTACTGACGTGGGACCGAGACCGATCAGGGGCCCCGTCCGCGAAATTGCTCCGTCCTGTCGCCCCCTCCCAGCACCCCGAGGGGTGGTGAGGCGATCGCCTCACCACCCCCGACCAGGCGGGACGCACCAGAACCGGCCACCCTTTTAGGCACGCGCCAGGGACCGCTGCGCTTGGAACTTCCCGTTCACCTTGCCGTCCAGTGCTGGACGAGTACATCGACGACCTGGGAGACCGCTTCCGGGGTTATGTGACCCAGCACCGGCAGAATCCAGTACCAGCTATCGGTGGCCAAGGCTTCGAGGGCGAGACTCCGCACAACGGTGGCGTCGCCGGCCTCTGCCGGACACATGTGGTGCGCGAGGACACGGAGCACGGAAAGCGTCCAGTAGCCCTCGTCGGCGGCCACGTCCAGGTACGTCGGTACGCCCGTCAAGTAGGTGGCCACGACCACTTGGGCCACGCCTCGGGCACCAGGTTCAGGCAATTGCGCAATCGTGCTGCATGCGCGCTCGCTGTCACCCAGAGTGGCCTGAAGCAGGGCGAGCCCTGTAGCGATCAAAGGCTCTGTGGCGAGGCGCTCGTGCGCTACGGACTCCAGGGAGGCGAACTGGGCATCGGGCCGGGCACCGGCGGAGTGATCGCACAGCACCTTGATCAGTGCGTTTCCGGATGCGCCGAGGCCAGTCCTCGGCAAGCCATCAGCGATAACACGTGCGACGACGGCCTCCGGTTCGAGGCCCATCTCGACGGCCAGGGCGGCCCGCCGGTACGGAATGCCCGCCTTGCCGAGCGGCCTGCCTCCGTGGGGAGGGGCGGCCCATTGCACGGCCCGCTCAGCGTCACCCGCGTGAGCGAACGCCTGGGCGACCAAAGCCCGTGCCTCCGGTGGTTGCGGAGCCGGCAGACGTTGGGCGACGTCGGCCAGGTGCTCCGCGCACCGCAACGCCTCGTCATGACGGTGTGCGCCCGCGTGGGCCAGTGCGGTCGAGGCCAGTACCCGCAGGCGCAGGTGTGTATCGGACAATTCGGCCGTCAAAAGCGAGGGGGCCTCTTCAACAGGACCGAGAACACCGAAGAGGGCTTCGGCGAGGAAGGGCAGCCAGGTGACTGGAGCGTCCTGTTCGGCAGCTCGCTTTGTGAACCGGTCCAAGCACCGGCGTAGGTTGGGGCCATCTCCAAGGTCGGACAGACGCTTCATTTCCTTGAGCAGTTCTTCGGTTTCCTTCGCCTCCGCTGCCTCGGCGGCTTCCAACCCTTCGATTGCCTCGCTGAGGCGACCGTCGGGCGGCAGCAAGGCACATGAGGCAACATCCGTGCGAGCGTCGGAGAGCAGGGCGCGCACCTTCCCGGCCGTCTCTCCGACATCGAGCAGCGCTCGAGCCACCCGGGTCAGCACCTCCCTGAGCCCGTCCCCCGGAACATCGCCCAGAGCTTTCCGCGCCTCGCGCCTGGCAGTGTGCGCCAGCTTGCGGGCCTCCTCGGGCATCGCCTCGGCGAGCGCAGAGGCCGCGGTCGCGCAGCAGTCGGCTGCTGTCAGGCCCGGAGACACTACGGGCAGTCCTTCGGCGAATTCCTTCATCCTGTGGTGAACCGGCTCGGCCCGGTCTGGATCGGCCGCGGCCACAGCTGACCAAATCTCCACCGCGAGAACGGGTCGGCCTTCAGCCGACTCCGCCTGGCATTCCGCTTCGAGCATGAGCTCGTCGAGTAACGCGCCCGCGAAGGCCGGTTCGGGACCAAGCAGCAGAGCTGCGGTCCCGGCCACTGCCGTGACGTTGTCGAGATGGCAGATGTCGACGGTTGTCAGCATGCGCATCGCCTCGTCCGACAGCCCCACTGCGGCGAGTGCGGCGGCAGCCCGGGGGACGAGCGCCTGGATCTCCAGCTCCGCTGTGGGGGTGGCCACCAGATCCTGTCGATGGACGTGCACGGCACACGCGGCGGCATCACGCGCCAGATGAACCGCCAGTTTCGCGGCCCCCGGCGTCCCCGTGGACAGGGCGGCTTGGACCACTTCCATGAGCCGCACGGCTTTGGAGGCGGGGTCCGCGGGCGAGAGTGCGAGCGAACGGGCACGGGCAAAGTCCCCGACCACGACCAGAGCGCGTAGGACCTCACGTGGTACCGGTCGACTCTTCACCTCGAGGAGGGACCGCGACGCGGCTGCCGATGCCAGGGCGACGGGTGTCGGCCGCACCTGCCCGACGTGATCGAGCGAGGCGAGCGCGAGGTCGGTACGTCCTCGGTTGGCGAGGCACAACAGACGGCGATGATCGAGCGCGAAGGCCAGCCAGCGGTCGAAGTCG
Organism: Streptomyces daliensis; assembly: GCF_054782395.1. Taxonomy (NCBI): domain Bacteria; kingdom Bacillati; phylum Actinomycetota; class Actinomycetes; order Kitasatosporales; family Streptomycetaceae; genus Streptomyces; species Streptomyces daliensis. The sequence continues at coordinate 29,312 of NZ_BAAGSO010000011.1, forward strand.
CCGCCTTGCCTCAGCAACTCCTGGTAGTGGTGGAGCAGGTACACAGGTGTGGAGTCGGGCCAACCATCGGCCCTGTAACTATCGGCCCACCTGTGCAGCCGTCGGGTCAGTTCGGCGAGCTTTTGCGGGCCAAGCTCTTCCTCGGCGGCACCGTACAGTTCTTCGTGTGCCAGGACGAATGTGTCCGGCTCCAGGTCCTCGGGGCCGAATCCCCGGCTGACCACGCTGTGCAGCAGGTCCGTCAAGGAGAAGCGACGCGGCGTGGGCGTCTTCCCGTCCTGCCCGAGCAACTCGACCAGATCGGCTTGGCTCAGCCCACCGGTGGCCAGGGTCAGATAGCCGAGGATGTCGTGCACCCACTCCCTGGTGTCCCGGAACAGTGCGGCCAGGTCGTTCAGAACGGTCTCACGCAGTACGCCGGCCTCCGGCGAAGGCCGGAAGCGCGGTACCTGCTCGGCCCTCCGCAGCGGGTGATCCCGAGGCACATCGCCGGGCAGGGGCGGGTGCCACCGGCGACTGACCAGCACTCGGAGACCGGGATGAGGTTGCCTGGGCAGCAGCGAGGCGATGCTCTCGCTGCTGCCGATACGCGCCCCGGCGTCCTCATCCAGTCCGTCGACGACCAGGAGGAGGGTGCGCCCCCGATCGATGCTCGTCTGAGCCGCGTCCTTGTACAGCGCCAGCAGAGTGGCTGCGTCGGCCTGACACGGGTGCTTCCCCCCGACGTGCAGGCGGAGTTGCTCCACCATGGTGGTCGAGTAGTCCGCAGCGTTGTCCGACCTGTGCCCACGGCGGACGAAGTAGGCGATGAGGTCCATGTCGTCCGTCTCATACGTCCTGACGAAGGTGGCCAGGAACGCGGACTTGCCCGCCCAGGGCGGCGCGACGAGGGCCAGGTACCCCGTCGCCGTGCGGATCATTTCCGGAAGCTGATCGAGGTGTTCCTCCCGCCCCACCAGTTCCGGCGGCAGGTACTGGTCGGCCGTGTGGAAATACCGGAAGGGGGCGGCCTTGGCGGGGCGGGATTTGTTGGGTGGCCGCCCGCCGCGATTGGTCTGGCTTTCGACCACAGCGTCCTGGACAAGTCGCTGCCACTCCCGGCGGGAGCGGGAGGGTCGCCGGGCACGCTCCTCCAGGTAATCGATCAAGGCCCAATATACGGAGACGTTCTGCGGTGCCGGCCCGGTGTTCCCGTTCAGCCAGTTCCCGAGCCCCGAAGTGGAGATACCGATCTTTTCCGCGACACTTTTGTAGCTGATCGCTCGGCCACGTACCCTCCGCGCTTCCTCGTACAGCGCCTTCAAGCATTGGGCGAGTCGTGTGCGGGCGATCTCAGGGCTTCCCCCGACACCTCCTGCCTTCTGCGCGGTCAACTCATCCCCCTTGGGAAAAGTTTCTGGAGACTTTTTATGAAGCGTCTGAGCAGCGGGAACGCCTCCTGTTCAGGGCTCCTGTCGTCGCTGGAAACTCGTTGGACGTGGGACAACTGCCGCACCCGTCGCCCGGCAGCCCGCCGGACGACCTGTCCGGGAGGAATCTCGCCCATGTCCGCACTGCCGACCCTGCTGACGAACGCCACGGTACTGGCCGCCGCCACGGGTCTCAGCTACTCCGTGACTCTGCTCGGCGTCGCCCTCTTCTCCGTCGCCTCCCGCTCCCCGGCCCGACGCCGTGACGCGCGTGCGACCCTGGCGCTTCTGCTGGGGCGAAAGCCCCAGCGGTGATCCGCTGTTGGGCTGCGCATCAGCCTGGTGACGTATCCGGTGACGTGTTCGGCGTGACTCGGTCGCGTTGGTTGGGAAAACCAGTTCCCTCAAACTCCGAACGCGCGTTGCCGCCGCGTGCCAGAGTGGGCCTCGACAGCGCCTCACACACCTCCCTCTGGTCTGCCTCCTGGCAAGTGCCAGGAAGCAGAGGAAGGGAGGAGGTCCATGCGTGTGCAAATACGGCGCTGGCTGAGGGCCTGCCTGGTAGAGGCAAGGGGGTGGTTACAGAGACACCGGGGCGACATCGTGTGGTTGCTGAGCGAAGTCGTCGTCTCGACCGTGGTCTCATATCTCATCACGCTCATGTGAAGAGGTCTCTCCCGGCAGTGCAATTGCCGGGAGAGACCGCCTCTGGCCACGGGACAACGTCCTCCCGTCGAAGGGGCATGACGTGTCGGCCGTGGCGGTACATGGGGCCATTGCCCCTGCGACCATACCGGAAGTTCTCGAATCAGGGTCGTAAAGGCCCCTGCGCCAGCGGGGTTGAGCCGTCGGTGGCGTTCGTTGGCAAACACGCCTCAGGTTTTCCCCGCGTCGGCGGGGGTGGAAGACCGAGTACTCGCAGACGAGCCGAAGGACTGCATACGCATATCCGCTGGCCCGGCGAGCCGACGCCTCTGTCGGGCAAATTACTGGCCCCCACTTCGACCCTGCCCGAACCGCCCCGCCAACCCCATACTCCACTCAGATGGATGCGAGATACCGAGGACACACACCATGCACCCGGCTGATCCACCTTCGCTCGACGCAACGAACGATCGCCCTCGTTGGGACCCCCGCGTGCACGCATGCGTACAAGCGCTGACGCTGGACGGCGAGGTGATCGGCCAGAACCTGACGGGGCTGTTCTCACGCGCCGATGAGTTGGTGGACATTCACGGCGACACTCCTGGGGAGAAGGTCGCCCTCGTCGAGTTCCTGCTCGCCCTGTGCTACGCCTCGGGTGCGTATCCCACGTCCACCGAAGAGTGGCAGCACTGGGTGCAGGAAAGCCATCCTCTAGGTGAGGTCTCCTCGTGGCTGGCGAGGCAACCAGACGACGACTGGGACTTGTTCCACCGTGAACGGCCCCTGGGGCAGAACGCCCTCCTCGCACCGTTCTTAGAGGAGCACAGCACGGGCCCTGCCCAACTGGTGATCGAAAGCGCAGGTGACTACAACCAGTTCGCTGATCACCACCATTTGGACCATCCTGATCCGCTGCCCGCGGCCAATGCCTTCCGGGCGATGCTGACCCAGCACGTCTTCGGGCTTTCCGGTCGCGGCCGGATATCAGGCAAGGCCACGCTGGGACCGGCTGTCACGTACCTCGCGACCGGACGGCTCGGCGGCCGGATCCGGGTGCTGGCCCTGGGGCGGACTCTGGGGCACACCCTGCGTCTCAACCTGGTGCCGACCGCACACGAACCGCGTGTGCTGAACCTGACCTGGACAGCGGGGCCGATCGAGCGGCGGGGCTTCAAGGCCAAGCCGCCGGGCCGTGCCGTACGAGGCTATGCGGACCTGCACAGCTACCTGGGCCGCTCGGTGCTGATGCGGCCACGGCCCGGGCTCGGCGGCGAAGAGGCCGTCGTCGACCGTGTGCTCATCGGGGCCGGCGAACTGCTGGAGCTGGACCCGGAACTGCACCTTCAGGACGCCGTCATGTCCGTGACGCGCACGGGAGTGGAGAAACCGCTGTGGCCGTCGCCCACCCGAGACGTGTGGCGAGAAGCGCACGCCCTTTACGCCGCAGTGGAGAAGGAATCGGGTGGCCTGTACGCACGCCTCGCGAAACTGCCCAAGGAGCGGAAGGCCGACCGCCATCCCTTCGATCTGCTGGCGGTCGGCCTTCTCTCGAACAAGAGCACCCCCACAGGCTGGGTCACCAGTGTCTTCCCCTTTGCCCCGGGGCAGGCCCCTGCCCTGTACCAGGCATCCCTGCGCGGCTCCCAAGTGGCGGAGCATGTGGCCCGCAGTCTGGACCGGGCCGCCTACGCGGCCTGGGCCATCACGTACCCCAATCCCAAGCCCGCCGACAAGAAGGCACAGCTCGCCCGCTTCGACGCGCGGGGCGAGCAATGGAAGGCGACAGAAGAGCCTTTCCACACCCTGCTCCTGGATGTGGCGGAGGGTGCGATGGTCGCCGACTGCATGCCCGGTTACGTGGAGTGGCTCGTGCGGACGGCCCGGGAATTCCTGGACACGCGCCTGGACTCGCTGCCGAAGAACGGGCCGGGACTGCGCGCTCGCGCGGCAGCACGCAGAAGCTTCGAGACCGAACTCACCAGTTCCCGTGCACCAGCCGATCTCACCGAGCTCAAGGAGGGAGCAACATGACCGACGTACCGGGGTGGGAGGCTACGGAGTTGGGAGCGGCCCGGCTCACCGCCTGGCTCCTCACGTTGGTGCACAACCGCGAGTACGGCGACCTCGCCCAGCTCCGGCGCGCCACAGCAGGCACCGGCGCCAGGATCCGGGCCGGCTGGTATGCCCCGGACCCGACCGACCGGGCCAGCAGGGAGATCCACGAACAGGTCGCTTTCCTGTTCGCCGTCTACCACCAGGGGGTGGGGCGGCCCACTCAGGGCTTCGGCAGTTACGGCGCCGCGGCCCGGAGAATCGGCAGGCCCGGCAGCCGAGGACCCGACGATCCCGGCGCGACGCGGCTGGTGGACCGGATCGTGGCAAGTCGGCGCATCCCCTGGCGGCACCTCCAGCACGGCATCGCCCGGTTGCATGCCTGCGAGCAACAACCGCCGTCCTGGACAGATCTCGTCACCGATCTTGAGCGGTGGAACGACCGAAAGGCCCGCATCGCCTACCAGTGGGCGGTCGACTTCCACGCGCCGTACGACATCGGCAGGAAGAACACCCAGAAGGGCAGCAGCACGTGACCGAGACCCCCGTTCCACGTGGCCAGTTCCTCTCCCTCCACCTCTTGGAGACGCTGGTCGCGGTCCTGCCGGTACGCGATGAGAACGGATCACCGAAGACCATCGTGTACGGCGGCGTCGAAAGGCACATGATCACTAGCCAGGCGCGGCGCCGGGCTGAGCGGGTACACGCCCGCAACCGTGCCAACGCAGGCGTCGGACCACTAGCCGGGCGCCCCACTGGGCTGCGCACCCGCGAGTGGGCGCTTCTCACCGCGCGGGCGCTGGAGACCACTCACGACTGGGAGAAGGACGAGGCCGTCGTCACGGCGAGGGCCGTGCTGGAGGCGACGGGACTGAAGTTCGGCGACCCGGCCAAGAAGACCGTCGCCAACCTCACCAAGGTACTGCTGTTCGCGCCGGCCGACACCGGTGAGCGGATCGCCGCGCACATCGCGGAAGAGGCCGACAGTCTGCGCGAGTGGCGGGACAGGTATCTCGCCACGCAGGCGACCGTCGCCAAACCGAAGCGAGGTGCGCGCAAGGCAGCCGAAGCCGAAGAGGCCGGAAACGGAGACGGCGGGACTACAGAGGCGACACAGCTCCCAGCGCTGCCTACTGACTCACGTGCCGCCGTGCTCACGGCGCTGGCCCCGCGCGACGCAATCGACATCGGGCTGTACGGCCGCTTCCTCGCCGAAATCGCCGATTCGCCCAACGTGGACGGTGCCGTGCAAAGTGCGCACGCCTTCACGATCCAGGAAGCCGAGCAGGTGGACGACTTCTACGCTGCGGCGGACGACGCCAAGCTGGAACGCAAGAAGAACGCGCTGGACTTCCTGGACGCGGCGGACGACGCGGGCGCGGGAATGACGGGTTACCAGTCGCTCATCTCCGGCACCTTCTACCGGCACGCCGTGCTCGACCGGCGCCAGCTGAAGGTGAATCTCCAGGCCGCGGGCATGACCGAGGCAGAGGCGGCAGAGGCCGCGGTCGCTGCCGAGCAAGAATTCGTCAATGCCTTCGTCGAGGCGTTCCCCGAGGCGAAGAAGAACTCCACGGCCTCTACCGGCTCGCTGCCCGTCCTGGTGCTGGCCTTCGAGGGCGAGCGTCCGTACAGCTACGCGGGCGCCTTCCAAAGGCCGGTGGACGAAGACCCGAACAGCGAGAACGGCGAAGGTCCTGCCGGGCCCGCCGGGGTCAGGCGTCTACTCAGGCACCATGCCTTTGTCAGCGAGCGCCGCCCCGATATCCGTACGGCCTGTCTGCTCACGTACGACCCACAGATCGACGCGCTCCTCGACGGTCTGGACGCCTTGGACGTCGCGCGAGTGGACGCCATCGGAGACCTGACGCCGTGACACACGTACTGCTCCTCCGGCTGGCCGGTCCTCTGCAATCGTGGGGCATGACCAGCCGCTTCGCCGCGCGCCGCGACTCCCACAGCCGACCCACCAAGTCCGCCGTGATCGGAATGTGCGCGGCGGCCCTGGGACTGCCCCGGACCACGGACCTGGACGAAACGGACAGTTCGGTGGAGGGGATGGAACGGAAGAGGCCGACTCCCTTGGGGCGGCTGGCCGGAACCGTCTTCGGGGTACGTGCCGATCACCCTGGCGTCCCCGTTCGCGACTATCACACCGTCGGCGCGGGGTCCTATCCGCTGCGCCCCCGCGACCTCATCACCGACCACCGACGCGCCGCCGCCGTCTCGGCCAGCCTCGATGCGGCCACCGGGAACCAGTTCGGCCATCACACACTGGCCCGATGGTACGGAGCACCCAAGAAGATCGCGGCCGACCCCCACTCCGGCGTACTGGTATCCGGCGAACTGCGCCGCTCCGGCCTCATCACCGAGCGGTGGTATCTCGCCGACGCAACCTTCCTGGTGGGTCTCCAGCACGCCGACGAGGACTTCCTGCGGACCGTGGCCCGGGCACTGGAGCACCCGCAGCGCCTGCTGTGGCTGGGCCGCAAGTCCTGCCCGCCGTCGGGGACCCTCGTTCTCGGCACCGTCCCTGGCGACCTGGGTACGGCATTTCGCACCCACCGGCTCCTGCCCGGGCCCGACACGGCCGACCCTGCTCGCAAGCCCTGGGCATGGCTCCAGGTCCCGCCATCCGAGCGGGGCGCTACTCCCGTGCCGGATCAGCCGATGAGTTTCGACTCACTGCAACCTCAGCACACCACCCGCTGGGAGGTGCGCCGCAGGATCACGATCGCTCCGAACTCCGCCGACTGGAAAGACATCATCCTGTGAGCGACTCTCCGCAGCCCCGCACGGCGACGGCACGGTTCGTTGCGACCCATTCCGTGCTCACGTTGGACGCGCGCCACCCCTACGTGGCCAAGTCACTGATCGACGCTCAGGACATGCACCGCACGGTGATGAGCGGATTCCAGGGCTGGACCGATGACGACAGCCCGGATGCCCGTGCCCAGATGGGTGTCCTGTCGACATGGGCACTGGACCTCAAATCCGCGGCCCTGGTCCTCGTGGTACAAGCCAGGGTCGGGCCAGACTGGAGGCACGTGCCCAAAGCCGCTCTGCGGGAAGTCCCGCAACTCATCACCGTCGACCGCACTTTCCGCGACGGTGAAAGCCTCGGCTTCCGCTCCGTCGTCAACCCCACTTACAGCAAGCACCGCACGGGCCCGGACGGGAAAGCGGTCAGAGGCCGACGCGTCGCACACACCAAACCGGACGGCGTCAGGAAATGGTGCGGACGACACTTCGGGGACGGACGCACTCCCGGCTCCATCGGCGCCACAGCCGACCCCGATACCATCTCTGTGCGCATGCTGCCCACGGTATCCAGCCCCGCGCCCCACAAGGGCCTGAAAATCGCCCGCGCCGAGCTGCGCGGCTCCTTGACTGTCACCGATCCCGCAGTATTCGTCACAGCCCTCACCGAGGGCGTCGGTCACGCCCGAGCCTATAGCTGTGGACTCGTCCTGACGCGGTGACGCCGTGCGGGGATGGTCCCGGACGGTGTACGCGACACCGAGGCTGAGTCGGAACCAGGCCAGATGTTCAAAGGGCCGCGCCGCCGTCCACTCGGATGACCTGGCCGGTGATGTACGCGGCGCGGTCCGACAGCAAGAAGGCGACCATCTCAGCGGTGTCCTCGGGTTGTCCGAACCGTTGGAGCGGAATGCGGTCCAGCATTTTCTCGCGGGCTGGCACGGGAATGTCTTCGAGCATTTGCGTCTCGGTGATTCCCGGGGCCACGACATTGACCCGGATTCCGTGCCCGGCGACCTCCCGCGCCAACGACTTGCTCATGCCGATGATGCCGGCCTTGCTCGCGGCGTAGTTGCTCATCGTCACGAAGCCGCTGAGCGCGACGATCGAGGAGATGTTCACGCACGTTCCGCGCTTGCGGCGCAAGAAGCGGTACATCACGGCCTGGCAGACGTTCCACATACCGCTGAGATTTGTGTCGAGCACGTCGTCCCACGCCTCTGCCGACAGCAGCGGCATGGGACTGTTCCTGGTGATCCCCGCGTTGTTCACCAGGGCCGTGACCGGTCCGAACTCCTTCTCGACCCGGTCCACCATCTCCTCGACCTCGTCCCGGTCGCGTACGTCGCACGTGGTGAAGTACGAACGGGCGCCAAGGGCTTCGATCTTCTCCCGGGTCTCACGAGAGTCCTCGCTCTCGGTCCGGTAGCAGCCGACGACGTCGTAGCCCTCGCCCGCGAGCTTGAGGGCGATACCGCGGCCGATTCCCCGGGCTGCCCCGGTCACCAGCACGCAACGCCGCTCATTCTCCCCGCTCGGCCCAGCAACGTTGTCCGCCATGCTCTCTCCTCAGCGCAGGAACGATCCCCGCGCCGGTTCAACAGCCCTCGCGGGGCCGCGAATCCGGCGCTCCATGACCCGCTCAGGGAACCACCGGCCGATAAAACGCCGCTTACTGAGGTTTTCGGGTTGGTGTCGGATGGTGACGTGCGGTGATCCCTGCGGTAGGCCGGAAGCATGCGGTATGCGCAGG
>NZ_BAAGSO010000012.1:0-104326 GCF_054782395.1 Streptomyces daliensis
GAGCCGCGAGCCGCGAGCCGCGAGCCGCGAGCCGCGAGCCGCGAGCCGCGAGCCGCGAGCCGCGAGCCGCGAGCCGCGAGCCTTGGAGCCGACGTTCGGGCTGGCGCCCGACTGGCTGCTGGCGGACGGCGAACCGTTCGTCGACGCCCTCGTGCTGTCCCACCCCGAGCAGCTTTCGCGGCTGCGACGCGTGTGCCCGGAGGCTGCGCACGCCGCGGTCGTCGCGGGTGACCCCTGCTACGACCGCATGCTCGCGGGACGCCCGTACCGCGAGCGGTTCCGACGTGCCCTGGGGGTGCGGCGCGGGCAGCGGCTCGTGGTGCTGAACTCCACGTGGAACCCCGAGGGTTTCTTCGGTGACGGCGGCCCCGAGGACCTGCTGCCCAGCCTGCTCCCACGGCTGGCCGCCGAGCTTCCGGCGGACGAGTACCGCGTGGCCGCCGTGCTGCACCCCAACATCTGGTACGGCCACGGGCCGGGCCAGGTGCGCGCGTGGCTGGACCGGGCCCGTCGCCACGGGCTCGCGCTCATCGACCCCCTGCACTCCTGGCGGCAGGCTCTCCTGGCCGCGGACATCGTGCTGGGCGACTTCGGGGCCGTCTCCTACTACTCCGCGGCGCTGGGCGTCCCCGTACTGCTCGCGGCGACGGGCCAGGAGCGGCTGGACCCCGAGGCACCGCTCGCGGACTTCGTCCGTACCGCGCCCCGGCTCGACCCGTACGCCGACCTGCGCGGCCAACTGGAGCGGGCCCTCTCGGGGCACCGACCCCTCCCTGGCCCCGCGGAGTTCACCAGCTCGGTGCCCGGTGAGTCGGCCGCGCTGCTGCGCCGGAGCTTCTACGAGCTGCTGGGCCTCTCCGAGCCCGCGTCCCCCGCGCTGCTGGAGCCGCTGGCGCTGCCGCCTTACGAGCCGCCCCGGCGGACGGCGCCGCTGCACGTGCGGACCTGGGTCAAGGGGCGGCGTATCGGCGTCGAGCGGACGGCTGAGCACCCGTACGGGGCGAGTGGCGAGACCCATCTCGCGGTGCACGAGGACACGCGGAATCCCGTCGATCTCACCGTGGCCGACGTGATCGTGCGGGAGGGGCCGCGCGACGACCCGCGGTGGGGCGGTCCGGCGGTCTGGGCCGCGGAGGCGATGGAACGGTACCCGCAGTGCGCGCTCGCCGCCTACGTCACCGGCCCCCACACCTGCACCGCTTACGTGCGGGGGTACGGCCTGCTCCGGCTCGCCTCGGGGCCGGACGCGGACGCGGACCCCGCCGCCTACGCCTCGGCGCTGCACGCCTGGCTGACCGGCGGAGGCTCCCTGCCCCCGGAGGGAACGACGACGCTACGGGTGCGCACGGCGGGCCGTACGCACCCGGTGACGGTGGAGTCCGCTACCGCGTCTACCGCGACGTCGCCTCGCAGCGGCGCCGCAGGTCCGTGAGATAGCGGCGGTGCGCGCTCGCGCTGGCGGGAAGCAGCCGTTCGGCCTCGGCGATGTGGTCCAGCGCCTCGCGGTCGCGCCCCATGGTGTGCGTCGTCTCCGCGAGGTCGGTGAGCGTGCGGGCCAGGTTGTAGTCCTCTCCCTCCCGCTCGAAGTGGGCGCGTGCGACGCCCAGATGACGGCGGGACTCCGCCAGCTCTCCGTTGACCCACAGGGCGCGCCCCGTGTGGCGCTCCAGGAGGGCGAGGGCGCGCCGCAGTTGGCGGTCCTCTCCCGCATCCGCTCCCGCGTCGTCTCCCCTGTCGTCCACGGTGCGCCGGTAGAGCGCTCCGGCCTCGGCGAACCGCTGCGCGGCCTCCGGGCCCTTCGACTGGTAGAGGTGCAGCAGGCCCAGATACTCGACGCAGGACGCCTCGCCGAAGAGGTGCCCGGCGGCCCGCTCGTGCGCGACGGCGGTCCCGGCCTCGCGTTCCGCTTCGTCCCAGCGGCGCAGTTGGCCCAGGCAGTGGGCGAGCTGGAAGTGCAGCGCCGCTGACGTCTCCGACTCCGGATGCCGCTCGTCCGCGCGCCGGGCCGCGACCTGGAGCGCGGGCAGCGCCTCGGCCCAGTACCCGGCCTTCAGCACGAGGGGCCACAGAGTGCGGGCCAGCCGCAGGCAGGTCTCGATGTGCTGGTAGTCCTCCGCGACGAAGATCGCCCGCAGCAGGTTCACCCGCCCGGCCACGAGCGCCGCCAGGCCCTCGGCCTCCCCCGCGTACGGTTCGCCCCGCTCGGGTGCTTCCGCGACCCGCCAGCTCTGCGGCAGCGCGGCGTGCGCCGCGTGCTCCGCGCGGTTCAGCAGGCCCGTCAGCATCTGGGACACAGCGGCCGAGCACGCGGGCGCGCCGAGTTCCGCGCCCGCCGTGTCCGCGAGGTAGCGCCCCACCTCGGGCGGGAAGCGGTAGCCGCCGTCGCCCAGGGGCTGGAGCAGTTCCGCTTCGGCCGCCTCGGCCAGCATCGGCGCGACGTCCTCCGGGGACGCCGCCACCGCCCACGCGGCGAGCTCGGCGGTCACCACCGGCCAGCCGCCCAGCGCCACCAGACGGCACATCCGCACTGTCGGCGACGGCAGTCGGGCGCAGACCGCCCGCACCGTGCCGCGCACGGGGTCGGAGGGCAGGGACCGGGGTTCACTCAGCGGCTCTGGCGGCTCCGCGTCGAACAGCCGCACCGCCGCAGCGCGCAGCGCGTAGCCGTTCCCCTCGCAGCGCTCCAGGATTCCGGGCAGCCGCGCCTTTGCCCGCGCGACGTTCTCAGCTCCCGCCGCCTTCTTGAGCAGCGCCTTCGCGTCCCGGTCCTTGAGCGGGGGCACCTCGATGCGCTCGGCGTCCAGGGCGAAGGGCGGCCCCGAGGCGACGACCACCAGGAACAGTTCCGGCGTGTTGGGGACGAGGGGGCGCACCTGGGCTGCCGTCGTCGCGTGGTTGATCACCACGAGGGCGCGACGGCCGTTCGTCAGACGCCGGTAGAGGTCCTGGCACCCCAGCTCGGTGGCCGGAAGGTCGTCAGGGCCGACGTTCATCTCCCGCAGCACGCGCTGGAGTACGACGACGGGCTCCACGGCCTGGTCCCCGGCGACGTCCCGTAGATCGACGTAGAACTGCCCGTCGGGATAGAGACCCGCGTTCTCGGACGCGAACTGCAACGCGATCACTCGGCGGCCGATACCCGGCGGGCCCCACAGCAGCGCCACCCGCGACCGCCCCTTCGCGGGACGCGTCGCCTCGCGCTTCAACTGCCGCAGCACGGCCACCCGGTCCGTGAAGTCCCGGGGTGACGGCGGCATCCCCGCTCCGGGGGTCAGCGTGGCCGCGACGGGCGCGCTGCCCAGGAGCAGTGCCCACTCACGGGTGAGGCGCTGGTCGGGTTCGAGCCGGGAGCTGATCTCGCGGCCCACCATGTCCAGCTCGGGGCCGCTGGCCGGGAGGGGCGTCGGCCGTCCCAGGGTCCGCACGATCTGCGCCTGTGTCGACAGCAGTAACTGCTTTCCCATCTCACCAGCAGCACCATTGAGCACAGCAGTCACAAATGCTGTGACCGCACTCGCCGTCACGACCTCGATCACGCCGCCCCTCCCGGGTCCGCTCCCCGCCGACTTTATCCACGTCGCACGACGGAATGACAGCCCAGGAGAACCTTCTCAGCAGCGAGTCCAGCCTGCTCCTCCGGACATCCACGGCGGCTCCCGCCCGTTCCCGGCCGCATCCGGCCGCATCCGGCCGCACTCGCTCGCACCTGGCCGCACCCGGTCGCGCTCGGTCGCGCTCGGTCGCGCTCGGTCAACGCGGCCCCGCTGTCAGTAGGAGTACGTAGCCTCGTTCTCATGGCGGAACAGGACCTGGAGTCGGTTCAGGAGACCGACGGCGAAGACGCGTGGCAGCGGCTCACCACGTACTCCTACCTGAGCGCTCGCGAGCGGCTCGAATACGTCGAGATCATGCGCGTGTTCTGCGCGACTCTGCTGACGGACCTCTCGGTCCCCGACGTGCTGGCGAAGCTGCGAGGGACCACGGGCGCAGCCGCCGGCCTGGACGCGGACCAGCTCACCGCCCGCCTGGAACAGCTCACCGACTGGGGAAACCTCCTCCGCAGCAGCCACACCGTCACCGCGTCCAGCATCCGTGAATACCAACGGGCCCGGTCCCGTTATCAGCTTTCCAAGCTCGGGGAGCGCGTCCAGCGCGATGCCGACGAGGTCCTGGCCGGGGCTGACGCGGCGCGCGAGGTCAGCAGCGAGCTGCTGGCCCTGGTCGAGCGCGGGCTGCGCGAGCTGGCCGAGCTGGTTCAGCAGCCGGGCGGCGCGAATCCCCAGGAGTCGCTGGAGCGGATCAGCACGCTGTTCGTGCAGTTCACCGAGTTCGCGGACTCCATCCGTGACTTCTACGCCTACCTCGGACAGGTGCTGGCCCGCTACGACCTGGACAGCGCCGAGTACCAGGGCTTCAAGGACCTGCTCCTGGACTACGTGGAGGCGATAACCGAGGAGGTGTCCTTCCGGGCCCCGCGCATCGCCGCCACCCTCGACGCCCTGTGGCCCGGCCTCCCCGGGCTGCTGGCCCGCATCGACGCCGTCTCGGGCGGCCTGTCCGGCACGGTGGAGGGGCTGCCCGAGACACGGGTGCAGCGCAGCAGGGGCCGGGAACTCGCGGACTGGGAGGGGCTGCGGGGCTGGTTCACCGATGCCGAAGGCCAGGGCAGCCAGGTGGACCAGCTCAGGGACGCCACGATGCGTGCCCTCCAGTCTCTGCTGGCGAACGCCAAGCGCATGCTGCGTTCGGCGTCGGGGGAGATGTCGCGGCGCAAGGACCTGCTGAAGCTGGCCCGCTGGTTCGACGAGGCGGCTCCGGAGGACGCGCACGACATCGCGGTCTCCGCCTTCGGCATGTACAGCTCCCGGCATCTGGGCGTGCCGCCAGAGACCGACGAGGCGGTGCCCGCGTACACCAGTTGGTGGACGGGCCCCGTGGTGGAGGTCCCGGTGGCCCTGCGCGAGCGGGGGAGCCGCGCCCAGCGTGGCCGCACGTCGTCGGTGGAGGACCACTCCGAGCAGAGACAACGGCTGCAACGGGAGGCCAGGGAACACGCGTCGGCCCGGCAGGCCGCCGCCGACGAGCTGCGCGGCGTCTCAGGCCACTTCGCCCGGGTCCGGCTCACCTCCCCGGCGCTGGCTCTGCTGCTGGAACTGCTGGCCGGCGCCCTGGGGAACGCGCGGTTGCTGCGCGGCACGGAGGACGGCACCGGCACGGAGGACGGCGCCGGCGGGGCGGACGGCTCCGACGAGGGCGGCGGAAGCGCCTCAGGCACGGGCAGCGGCTTCGGTCTCGAAGCCGCTTGGACGGAGGACGCGGAACTCGGCATCCGGCTCTCCGTCCGGCGCCTGCCCGGCAGCAGCACGGTGCTCCACTCCGTCGACGGCGACCTGACCCTGGAGGAACTGGACCTGAGCGTCGAAGGGCTCCTGGGAGCCGCATCGGACAACGCACAGGACAACGCGCCGGACAACGCACAGGGCGGCACACAAGACGCGCGTACGGGGGTGAGCGCGTCATGACAGTGCCCTCCGCGCACGACGTCGCCCTCGCCGCCGAGCGGCGGAGCGCGGCCCGGCTGCTGCTCACCCACCCCCTGGTGCGGGCGAAGGGGCCCCACGCGGACCTGTTCCCCCTCATCCGCAGGCACGCCGAGTGGCTGACGCACCGGTTCCAGCAAGTGCTCGGCTACCAACTGCTGGTGGACACGGCCTACGCGCGGCTGTTCAAGGCGGGCCTCGGCCACGGATCGGGGCACCGGCTCGTACGCTCCACCGGCACTCCCTTCACACCGCGCACCTACGCGTGTCTCGCGCTGGCGCTCTCCGTACTCGTCACCGCTCCGGAACAGATGCTGCTGTCCCGGCTCGTCGCGGATCTGAAGGCCGCGGCGGCGGATGCCGGGATCGAGCTGGAGGGAACGGGCCGACAGGCGGAGAAGCGCACACTGGCCGCCGCTCTGAGACAACTCGTGGACTGGGGCGCGCTGGTCGAGACCGACGGCAGCGTGGCCGCCGTCGCCCAAGAGGGCACGGGCGAGGCGCTGCTGACGGTGGACCGGGAGATCGCCCGCGCCCTCGTCTCCGGGCCCCTCGCGCAGAGCCGCGACGGGGCCGATCTGGTGCGGCGCGGCGCCGACCCGGGCTTCGGCGGGCCGCGGACATACGTGCGGCGCATGCTGGTGGAGACACCCGCCGTCTATCTCGACGAGCTGGCCGACAGCGAGCGCGACTGGCTGCGGACCCGGCAGCGGCGCGAGGCCACCGCCTTCTCCGAACTGCTCGGTCTGGAGGCCGAGATCCGGGCCGAGGGTGTCGTGCTGGTGGACCCGGAGGAGGAGCTGACCGACCTCCGCCTCCCCGGTACGGGAACCCTCGCGCAGGCCGCGCTGCTCCTGGTGGAGCGGTTGGCCGGCGAGTTGCGCCCGGAGAAGCCGGGCCACCCCGCCACGGGCGGTGAACTCGTGGTCGGCGTCCCCCTCCCCGAAGGGCTCGTGGAGCGCGTGCTCGCCGGGCTCGTCGACGAGTACGGCAAGCGGTGCAACTGGCAGCGAGGCTACGTCGAGGATCTTCCGGAGTTCCGGGCGGCCGTGCTGGACCTGCTGGCCCGGATGCGGCTGGTGGCGCGGCGGCACCCGCTCCGCTCGGCGGGAGAAGGGCTGCCGCCGACGTACCAGGACGCTGTCCCCGAGGGGCGTTCCGTCACCGACGTCTCCTCGGCCCGGGGGACCGGCGACGGCTGGGTGCTGCTCGCCGCCGCAGCGCGCTACGCCCCCCGCGTCACTGTAGGCAAGGCTGCTCCCACGCAGCAGGAACCGGCCACCCAGCAGGAGCTTCCGCTATGACGTCCCACGGCAGCGCGCCCATCCCGCTGCAACAGCCCTCGTCCTCGTCCCCGTCCCCGTACCCCGCCTCCCGCCGTGGCCCCCGCTATCGGCTGCACCGCGCGGGCATCGTCAACGTCTGGCAGTACGACCAGCAGGAGTTCCTCTTCGGCGACGGCCGCCTCCTGCTGCGCGGCAAGAACGGCGCCGGTAAGTCCAAGGCCCTGGAGATGCTGCTCCCGTACCTGCTGGACGGCGACGCCCGCGCCCTGGACGCCACCGGCACGGGGCGGACGACACTCGCCTGGCTCATGCTCGACGGCTTCGAGGGCACCAACCGCCTCGGCTATCTCTGGGTCGAGTTCCGCATGACGGCGGAGGACGGCAGCGACAGTCACGTCACGCTCGGCGCCGCCCTGCGCGCCTCGAAGTCCACGAAGAAGGCGTCGCCGTTCTTCTTCATCACGCCTCTCCGCGTCGGCGAGGACCTCACTCTGGTGGACTCCGGCAAACCGCTGCCGATCGACGCCTTGAAGGACGCCGTCGGCCCGGACAATGTGACGGAACACGCCGTTGAGCACAGGGCCCGGGTGGCCCGGAAGCTCTTCGGCCTCACCGAAGCCACGCGGTACCGCAACCTCACCCAGCTCCTGCACCGGCTGCGGCGCCCCACGGTCGGTGACCGTATCGAATCCGGCGGGCTGATCACCCTGCTGAGCGAGACGCTTCCCGGGCTGGACGAGGATGTGGTCGAGAAGGTCGCGCGCAATCTCCACGATCTCGACGCCGTGCGGGACGAACTGGGCCGCCTGGAGCGCACCGACAACGCGTTGCGCACCTTCCTCACCAGCTACAGCGGATATCTGAAAGGCGTGCTGCGCCGGAACGCGGAGAACGTCGACGAGGAGCTGCGGCTGCTCACGCAGCGCCGGCGGGCGGCCGGTGACGCCGGGAAGAAGACGGCGAGCCTCCGGGAGCGGGAGTCCGAGACCGGAGCACGGCTGACGGCGCTGGAGGACGAGCTGGACAACGCGCGTGCCGAGCTGGACGCACTGCGGGCGAGCGAGGGGTACCGGAGTCTGAAAGACCTGGCAGAACGCCGCAGGACGGTGGCGGCGCTGCACACCGCGGCGGAGTCGGCCTTCACCACGCTGCTGAACTCCCACGGCGCCGAGAGGACCGCGACGGAACGCCTCGGCCAGGACAACAAGCGCTTCGGCGGCCGGTTCCGCGCGTTGTCGGACGAGCACCGCGAGGTGGTGTCCGAGGCGGAACGGGCCGGCGTCGCACGCGGCCACCTCGGCGAGGCCCCTTCCGTCCCGCTGACCGTTCTGGCACCGCCCGTCGAGTCCGAGGTGACGGGCCCCGACGGAGAGGTACGGCACCTTGGCCTCGGGAACGTCACCGCCGTGGACACGGAGGCCGCGGAAACAGCTCTGCGTACGTGGGAACAGCGGCTGACGGACGCGCGGTCCGTGGTGAAACACCGCTCTCGCATGGTCACGGATGTGGAGCGGCTCATCGGTCTCGCTCAGCGGGCCCAGGCGGACGCGGCCCAGGCGGACGCCGAACGGGAACGGCTGGACGAGGCGGCGGAGGCCACGCAAGACCGGCTCCGCGAAGCCCGGGAATCCCTGGCCGAGGAGAGCGCACGGTACGCCGGGCATACGGAGGAGTGGCTGGAGCGCGTGGGGTCCCGCTCCGGCGACCCGGACGTGCCCTCGCTCGAAACCGTACGCACGTTGACCGGCCTCGCCTCCGCTCCGGACGCGCCCTTCGAAGAACGCGTGCTCGCCGCCGATGTCGATGCCCAGGTCGAGGAGCGCGCCCGCGCCCTGCTGGACCCGTACGCCGAACGGCTCGCCGCCCGCCGCGACGGTCTCGCCCTGGACATCGGCCGTACGGAGGACGCGCGTGACCAGCTGGTGCGCACGTGGCGGGAGTGGGAAGCGCGCACCGATCCGCAGCCGCCCGCTCCACACCACCGCGCGGCGGAGCGGGCGGCCGGAACGGGCGCCGCGCTCTACCAGCTCGTGGACTTCGCCGAGTCCGTCTCCGACACCGAGCGGGCCGGTCTGGAGGCGGCCCTGGAGGCGAGCGGACTCCTGGACGCCTGGGTCTCCGCCGAGGGCACGTTCCTCGACCCCGACACCCGGGACACGCTGCTCGATCCCGTCACCACCGCCTCGGCTCCGGCTCCGGGAGAGCGCACCCTCGCCAGTGCGCTTCGCCCCGTGGTGCCCCGGGAGAGTGGCCTGACCACCGAGCAGGTGCGCCGAGGGCTGGCCGCCATCGCACTCGCCCCCACGGGCACGACGACGGGTGCCGTCAGCGCCGTCGGCTTCGACGGGAGCTGGCGCCTGGGCGCTGCCCGAGGCCGCCATATGAAGGAGACCGCCGAGTACGTCGGCGCCGCCGTCCGGGCCGAGACGCGCCGCCGTAAGCTCGCCGAACTCACGGAGCGGATCGACGGCGTGGAACGGCGGCTGGCCTCCGAGCGGTCCGCTCTGGACGACGTCAACGGCAGGCGGCAGGCGGTGGAGACGGCGCTGCGCGAGCTGCCCCGGGCACGTCGGCTCTCCACCGCGTGGACCAGGCTGGAAGAGGTCGAGCGGGCCCGCAAGGAACTGGCCGCGAAGGCGAGGAAGGCGGCGCGGGACGCGGAGGCCGCCCGCGCGCGTGCGGTCGCAGCGCGTACGGAGACCGAGGCCACCGCCAGCGCCCATGACCTGCCTGCCGCGGCGGAAGACCTCGCCCGTGTCCGCACGTCACTGGCCGCCCTCGGCAGTGCGGTCCAGCGGCTGTGCCGGTCCGTCAGCGGTACGGCCGAGGAACTGACTGTCAGCCGTACGGAGGTCGAGGGGTACCGGCGCGTTCACGAGGAGCGTCTCGAAGCGGGCCGCCAGTACGGCCGCCGGCTCGACGAGCTGACCCCGGCACGTACAGCCCTCCGCACCCTCGAAGAGGCCGTCGGAGCGGCCGAGGACGAGATCCTCGCCAGGGAGCGGGCCACGGAGCAGCGCATCACGGCGGCGAAGCGACAGCTCGACGACGTCAGGGAAGAGCTGGCCGGCCTCCATGACCTGACGGTCCGGGCGGAAGAGGAGGAGAAGCAGCACCGCCACGCGTTGACGGTGCAGGAGGAGTCCGTCGTCGCCGTCGGCCGCGTCCTGCGCCGCGTCGTGGCACGCCCGGACGTGGTCCGGGGCGCGGAGCTGCCCGCGGCGTCAGCGCGGCTCGGCGCGGCCGAGGACCCCGGAGCCGATGTGCGCACGCGTGTCCGTCAGCTCCAGGAGCTGACGGACGCGGTGCGCGACGGTCTCGGCCAGCCCGGGCGCGAGGTATCGGACACCACCCTGCTCAACCGGCACACGGAGCTGCGCGATCAGCTCGCCGGTGGCTACGACGCCCAGCTGGAGGAGCACGACGGCGTCAAGATCTGCCGACTGGTGGACGATCACGGGCCGCACGACGTCGCCCTCGTCGGGGAGCGGATCGCCGCACAGGCCACCGAGGCTCGCGGGCGGCTCACCGAACGCGAGCGGGAGGTGTTCCAGCGCTTCCTCACGGGCGAGTTGGGAGACCACCTATCGGCCCAGGTCATCGCCGCCGCCAATCTGGTGGCCGCTCTCAACGAAACACTCAGGACGGTACGGACCTCGCACGGCCTCGGCATCGAGTTGCGGTGGCAGCTCCACGAGGATGTGGACGCTGACGTACGCGCCGCCGTTGAACTGCTGCGCAGCCCCTCCGGTCTCCGCACCCGTGAGCAGGGGGAGCAACTGCGCGAGGTGCTGCAACGCCGCATCGAGGACGCCCGGAAGGCCGACCCGTCCGCCGGATACGCCGCTCATCTGCGTACCGCGCTGGACTACCGCGACTGGTTCCGCTTCGAGACGTACGTCGTCGACGACGCGGCGCCGGGACGCAAGCGCAAGCTCACCGGGCGCACGGGGCTCAGCCAGGGCGAGCAGCGCGTGCTGTCGTATCTGGTGCTGTTCGCCGCGGCAGCCGCCCACTTCACCACCCTCGGGGAAGCCGCCCCGCACGCGCCCCGGCTGATCCTGCTGGACGACGCCTTCGCCAAGGTGGACGAGCCCACGCACGGGCGGCTCGGCCGAATACTCGTCGATCTGGACCTGGACTTCGTCCTGACCAGCGAACGGCTCATGGGCAATTGGCCCGAGGTGCCCTCCCTGCACATCTACGAGTGCCTGCGCGATGCCCGCGTGCGGGGCGTGGCCAGCCTCCACTACACCTGGAACGGCCGCCACCGGCGGCTGATGCCCGTATGACCACGCTCCCTTCCGACGCCAGGGACTGGCTCGCCAGACCAGGACTCACAGGGCTGTGGACGGCGGCGCGGAAGCGGCTGGAGGGCAACGGACTCCAGGCCACGGGCTCGCTGCGGCTCGGCGCGCTCGCGCACGAGGAGCGGGAAGCGCTGTCGCTGCTGCTCGGCCGCACGCTCACGGCCACCGCCGTCACTGTTCGGCTGGACCAGCTCGACGCACGGCTGCGCGCCTCCTCCGCCTGCTGCGGCCTGGTGGAGACCCTGAACGCGCTCGGCCCGCCTCTCGTGGACCGCAGGGCCGCCCGGTCGCGGGCCCAGGCCCGTCGCGACCACGTCTGGTCGTCGTTCGCCTCGGCCGTGGACTCCTCCCCGCTCGCGGCGGAGGGGTGGAGTCGCCCATGGGCCGAGGCGCTGCGCCGTGCCGGTGTCCCGAAGGGCGTCGGGCCCGAGATCGCCGTCCGGACGCTGCACCAGGCGGTCCACGTCCTGACCCTGCTGTTCCCGCCCGACGGCGCCTCCCGCATCCGGGGGCGCGGGGAGCTGGCGGCCGAGACGACGGGGACGGCGCACGGGCTCGACGACGGCGCCTGGCTCACCCGCCTCGTCCTGCGCGGAATAGCCCTCGCGCACGGTACCGAACTGCCCGAGGACGCAGCCGGACGGCGGGCACTGTGGCGGCTGGCGGCCGTCGCCCCGGACGAGGTGTCCAGCACCGTGCTCTCCTACGGGCTGCGCCCCGAGGGCGACGACTGGCGTGCGCGAGCCCTTCGCGAACGCGCGGAGCACGGTGCCGAGACCCACCTCACGCTGCGCGATCTGAGCGGGACGCGGCTTTCCATGCCGCCGGACACGCTCGTGCGCATCTGCGAGAACCCCCGCGTGGTGGAGGCGGCGGCGCAGGCCCGTTGCACGCAGCCGGTCGTCTGTACCTCGGGCAACGCGAGTACGGCCGTACTCACGCTGCTCGACGCGCTCGCCGACGCGGGCTGCGCCTTCGCGTACCACGGCGACTTCGACTGGCCGGGCATCGCCCTCGCCAACCGCGTCATCAGCCGCTGTGCCGCGCGCCCCTGGCGCATGAGCGCCGACGACTACGAACGCCTCGTCGCCCGCACCAGTGCGCGGGAGATACCCCAGCTCTCCCTCACGGGGCCGCCCGTGGCCGCGAGCTGGGATCCGGACCTGGCCCACAGCATGACCGCGCTCAACGTCGCCCTGCACGAGGAGGCCACCCTGGACCTGCTGGTGGAGGACCTTGCCTGAGCGGGGGCCGGGGTCCGAGGCGGACGCGCTCCCCGTGGCCGACGCGACGTCCTCGACGTGCCCCTCCAGGAGGTTGCAGCGGCCGATGAAGCCCGCGACCTCCGGGGTGGCCGGGGACTCGTAGATCTCGGTCGGGGTGCCGATCTGCTGGAGGCGGCCGTGCATGAAGACCGCGACGCGGTCCGACAGGGACATCGCCTCGATCTGGTCGTGGGTGACGTAGACCGTGGTGATGCCGACGTCGCGCTGGAGGTCCTTGAGCCACATGCGGGCCTGGTCGCGCATCTTCGCGTCCAGGTTGGACAGCGGCTCGTCCAGGAGCAGCACGCCGGGCGAGTAGACGATGCCGCGGGCGAGCGCGACGCGCTGCTGCTGGCCACCGGAGAGCTGGTGCGGGTAGCGCTCGCGCAGGTGCAGCATGTCGACCTTGCCGAGCGCGTCGTCGATCAGCCGCCGCCGCTCGGCCTTGGCGACCTTGCGGAGCTTGAGCGGCAGGGCGAGGTTGTCGGCGATGGTCATGTGCGGCCACAGCGCGTAGGACGTCCGCTCCGGCACCCGGACGTAGCGGTAGCGGTGCACCCGGTCCCGGCCGAGCCTGCGTTCCATGTCGGCCAGGCTGTCCATGGCGTCCTGGCGCACCCCAGCGCGGTACGGCACCAGTCCCCCGGCCGCGACGGCCGCCTGGCCCTCTACGGAGAGCAGGAAGTCGAGGAAGAGGCGGGCGGCGTGCGGGTGCGGCGCGGTCTTCACGACGGACGCGGCGCGCGGCACGACGACGGTGCCCTCCTCGCAGTAGCTCCACCCCAGCAGCCCGGCGCTGCGGTCTGCGGCCGGGATGGCGACGCCGCCGCTGATGTTGATCGAGAAGTCGTACTCGCCGGAGACGACCTTCTCGACGAGCGCGCCCGTCGAGTGGTCGGCGAAGTGGGGACGGGGGTACGGGGGTACGGGGAGGGTTCGTCGTCAGGGCGCCGAGACGGCGCGTCGTGCCACGTACGGCAGGACTCCGCCGTGCCGCAGATAGGCCAGCTCCTGGCGCGAGTTGAGACGCAGCCGCAGCGCGGCGCTCGTACGGGAGCCGTCGGGACGCACGAGATGCAGGCCGACGTCGTTCGTGCCGACGCGCAGCTCGTCGAGGCCGGTGAGGGAGAGGTCCTCCTCCCCGGTGAAGCCGTACGCCGACGCGTCGTCGCCCTCCGCGAACTCCAGGGGCAGCACGCCCATCCCGATCAGGTTGCTGCGGTGGATGCGCTCGTACGACTCGGCGACGGCGGCGTTGGTGAAGGCGCCGCGCAGCATGACCTCGTGGTTGCTGCGGCGCGTCGAATACTGGTTGAGGTCGCGCGGCGCGACCCCGTGCTCGGCCAGCCAGCGCCCGGCCGCGCTGCGCGCCGGGATGGCACCGGCCGGGGAGATGTGGTCGGTGGTGACGTCGTCGCCGAGGAGCAGCAGCACCCTGGCCCGGTCGACGCGCAGCCGCTCTGACGCCTCGGCGGGCAGGTCCGTGAGGTGCGGGGGACGGCGGATGTACGTCGAGTCCGGGTCCCAGCGGAACCGGGTGCCGCCCGGTGCCTCGATGTCCCGCCACGCCTGGGTTCCCTCGCGCAGCCGGGCGGCGTTGGCGCGGAACATCTCGGGGCGTACGGCGGCGGCGACGCGCGCCGCGACCTCCTCGTCCGTGGGCCACAGGTCCTTGAGGAGGACGGGCGCGCCCGAGGCATCGGTGCCGGGCGGGTCGCGCGCGAAGTCGTGCAGGACGGAACCGGCCAGCGCGTAGGCGACGACGAGCGGCGGCGAGGCGAGATAGGAGTGCGCGACGCGCGGGTTGACGCGTCCCGCGAAGTTCCGGTTGCCGGAGAGGACGGCCACGGGGTCGGCCGCCTCGGCAGCGGCGAGGCGTTCCAGCTCGGCGTGGAGGGGGCCTGAGTTGCCGATGCACGTCATGCAGCCGAAGCCGACGATGTGGAACCCGGTCCGCTCCAGGGCCGTCAGCAGCCCCGCCTCGCGCAGATAGTCCTCGACGACGCGCGAGCCCGGCGACAGCGAGGTCTTCACCCACGGCTTCGCGTTCAGCCCGGCCCGCACCGCGCGCTCGGCGAGCAGCGCGGCCTGCACGATCAGCGTCGGGTTGGCGGTGTTGGTGCAGCTCGTGATCGCGGCGATGGCGACGGGCCCCTCGGGCAACGGCTCCCCGAAGGGGGCCGGGGTGCCTGACTCCGAGGGCGGCGTTGACTCAAGGTGCGGATTGATACAACCGCTGGAGCGCGACGATCCGGAACCGAGCACAAAGGAGGACGGGGACGCGCACACGCGTCCCCGTGAAGCCGTCAGCGATCCGTCAGCGGCCCGTCTTGAGCACCCTGACCTTGTCCAGGTGCCGGCGCAGGAACGCGGCAGCCTCTTCGAGCCGCCCGTCCTCCACCATGTCCAGCATCCGCAGATGCTCGCGCGCCTGGCCCGCGAGCCGGGAGCGGTCGACCTGGTGCCGGTACTCGATGAGACGGCGCAGCCGGTTCTGGCGGCGTACGGCGTCGAGGAGGAACTGGTTCCCGGAGAAGCCCACGAGCATCTCGTGGAACGAGGCGTTGACGTGGAACAGCTCGGCCCGCGGCAGCAGCAGGATGTCGCCGCTCAGCAGCGCCTCCTGCTGCTTGCGGTGCTGCGCCGCCGCGTCAGGATCGACGGCGAAGCCGGGCTCCAGCAGCGCGTTCGGCTCGATGATCATGCGGTAGCGGTAGCTCTGGTCGTGCGCGCCGACGGTCGAGAGCACCTGCTGGAACTCCCAGCCCCGCCCGCCGGTCTTGCGGCGCACCAGGTCCTCGGACTCCATGCGCGCCAGCACCCGGTCGGCCTGACGTGGCGTCAGGCCGTAGCCGCGGCTGACGTCGGCCGAGGTGAACGGGCCCGTGAACCGGCCGCCCACGTAGTCGTCGGCGATCCGGAAGTACGCGTCCTGCTCGACGTCCGCGCCCTCGCTCAGATCGGTCCGCGCCAGCGTCGCCGCGCCGCGCGCGAGGAAGAAGCCCCGGTTGGGCACGCGCGTGAGGATGCCGACCTCGGTGAGGAAGAGCATGGCCTTGCGTGCCGGGGTGCGCGAGACGTCCAGCTCGTCCGCCGCCCACTGCTCGGTGACGTGCGCGCCCTCCTCAAGACCGCTGTGGCGCAGCAGGTCCACCAGGCGGGTGGCGATGGAGGTGGTCAGGTTCGGCCGCGACATTCAGCCTGCGCTCTTCGGTCGGGGGGCGTCGGGAGCCCCATCTTAGGAGGCCCGTCCGGGTCGGAGGATTGTATCCGTCGCAGCTTTAGTGCAAAGTCTCGCAGTGGCGCCCCTCGACTCCCCGGCGCCCCCACGCCGAACGTCACCCCGGCCGCACCGAAAGGTTCCGATGCGCACGAAGCCCGTCCCCACCGCCGATCTCGCCGACGAGTACGGCGACCGCCTCCGCGTCTGCGACACACAGTTCGTCTCGTACGGAGGCGTGCGCTCCTTCGCGGGCCCCGTGCGCACCGTCTCCTGCCGCGAGGACAACGCCCTGCTGCACGAGCTGCTGCGCGCCCCCGGCGAGGGCCACGTCGTGGTCGTCGACGGGGCGGCGTCCCTGCGCACCGCGCTGATGGGCGACCTCATGGCCGCCCGCGCCCGCGACAACGGCTGGGCGGGCCTGATCGTGCGCGGCGCCGTCCGCGACACCGACGCGCTCGCCGCCATGGAACTCGGCGTCCAGGCGCTCGGCACCAGCCCGCGCAAGAGCGGGAAGGCGGGCGAGGGCGCCGTGGACGTACCGGTCTCGTTCGGGGGCGTGACCTTCGGCCCCGGCGACATCCTGCACGCGGACGGCGACGGAGTGGTCCTCCTCCCGACGCCCTGACCGACGGCCTGACCCGCGCCGGGCCAGGGCCCGGCTCTTCGGTCGCGAACAGCTCCCTCACAGCCTCCGCCTATGTCCGTGCACGAGGCTGCGCGTCATGAACGGACACACTCCCCGCACTCCCGCCGTCGAGCGCAGCCGCCGCTGGTTCATGAACACGGCGCTGCTCACCGGCGGGGCAGCCGTCGTGGCCACCATGACCGGCTGCTCGGCCGACTCCTCCGCGTCGACGGGCTGTCGGCGGAGGAGCGCCGGTCCTGCACGTTCGACGTCCAGGACGACGAGTGGCTGGCCTGGAGCAACGTCGACGGCTACGAGCGCGAGGGCGTCCGGATGGGCGACCTCACCGCCGGGCAGCGCAAGCTCGGCTACGCGCTGCTCGGTTCCGCGCTCTCCGCCGACGGTCTGACCCTGACGCGCAACATCATGAAGCTCAACGCGTTCCTGGGCGACTACAGCGGCGGGAACAAGGAGACCCTGACCGAGGGCCACTACTTCTTCTACTTCTTCACGTTCATGGGCTCCGAACCGACCTCGGCCACCTACCAGGTCGAGAAGGGGAACAAGGGCGGCGGCGGGCCGGGCGGCATGGCAGGCCCGGGCGGGGACTCGACGCGGCAGCACATCCACACCATCATCCGCACCCCGAACGGCAACGACTACGGCGTGGACCTGCTCAAACTCCACCTGGACAACGACCACTGACCCCCGGGAGGCATCAAACACGAGCCACACGCCGAGTGTGGGATACAGGGGCGCACAGTTACCGCGCGCAATGCTTCAACCGCTCTCTTGCGCGCGAAATTTGGCGGCTATACCGTCCACGCTCATGTTGAAGAGGATCCTGCCCTACTGGGGCCTGATCGCATTCGTTCTGGCAATAACCGGCTGGTTGACCTCTGACTTCGGGTTCAGTGGGGTGGCGGCGCTCTCCGCGCTCAGTCTGCTGTGGTTCCTCTTCCAGGCACCCAACCCATGCGGCGCCCCTATCCGTGCCGCAAGCAGGACCTGCCGCAACAACGCCAGAGGCCTGCTCCGCGGATGTCACCTGCAACAACACAAGTGGCAGCGTATGCGTACCTTCTTTGTGCACCCGCGCCTTCGCCGTTGCGCAGCACAGCTTTTCGCCAACCCTGTGACGGGCCTCGCCAGCCTCGGCGCTATCGTCACGATGGTCTCCACAGTAATCACCTCGACGCTGGCCCTGACAGGAAAGGGGGGATCGTGAGTTCTGACTTCTCGGTGGGAGGCCCCTTCTCCGCTCGTCCCGAACATTCCTCAGCTGAGGCGTCCGACCGTCTTCCGCAGCCGGTCGACCGCTACTCGTTACCGCCGCCCGTCGTCACGTCACGTAGCCATCGGAGCTCTGTCATGTCCTACACGGCCGAGATCAGCCGCGCGAATCCCACCGCGCTCGTCTTCCTCGTCGACCAGTCCACCTCGATGAGCGACCCGATCGGTGACGGAAGCTCGGCTCAGCGCAAGGCCGATGTCGTCGCCGACGCGATCAACCGGCTGCTGACCGAGCTGTCCGTGAAGTGCGCCAAAGAAGAGGGAGTGCGGGACTACTTCCACGTGGCCGTGGTCGGGTACGGCTCCACGGTCGGCTCGGCCTTCGCGGGCGATCTCGCTGGACGCGATCTGGTACCGCTCAGTCAGGTGGCGGACTTCCCCGCCCGCATGGAGGAGCGGGTGAAGAAGGTGCCGGATGGCGCTGGAGGGCTCGTGGAGACCTCGGTGAAGTTTCCCGTCTGGATGGATCCGGTGGCCCACGGCGGCACCCCCATGAACCGCGCTCTGCGCTATGCGGCACAGCTCGTGCGGGACTGGGTACAGCGCTACCCGGGCTGTTTCCCTCCCATCGTGCTCAACCTCACGGATGGCGAAGCCAACGACGGTGACCCCACCGAAGGTGCTGGCGAGGTCTCCTCCCACGCCACCGCTGACGGCGCTGTCCTCCTCTTCAACCTGCACGTTTCCGACTCCGGGGGCGAGCCGACGGTTTTCCCCAATTCCGAGGCGGGGCTGCCGGACGCTTATGCACGCCAGCTCTTCGCCATGTCCAGTCCACTGCCGAGCCACATGCGTTCCTACGCGGCGTCACAAGGACACACGGTCAGCGAGAACACCCGAGGGTTTGTCTACAACGCCGATATCACCTCGGTCGTCCAGTTCCTCGATATCGGCACCCGTGCCACCGAGCTGCGGTGAGCCGCAAAGGCCTGTACGCCACTCGGTTCGTGGTGCCCAAGGCAGGGGTCGCCCGAAGCGAGTGCGAGGACGCGCTCAGTGTCCTGCCGCACGAGCCGTACCACGCTCTGCTCGAAGGGGTTGTCACCGCGGCGGTCTGCGACGGCGCGACGGAGAGCCTGCTGTCCGGTGAATGGGCGCGGACGCTGGCAGATCACGCGGCCCGCTCGGCCATCCGGCTGGACGGTCTGTTCGCCTCGACGGCACAGTTCCAATTCTTCGCCGCCGACGTCGTCGACCAGTGGGCCAACTGGCTGAAGGAATACGTCGGCCAACGCTCAGCTCGGGGACAGCCGCTTCGGTGGTACGAGGAGGCGAAACTGAACGCCGGCGCCCACGCGACACTGCTGGCTGCCGCCTTTACTCCGGACCCGGATCCAGAACGCGTCCAGTGGTCGTGGCAGGCGGCGGCGCTGGGTGACTCCTGTCTGTTCCATATCCGCGACGGGCGTCTTCTCACAGCCCATCCCGTGGCTACTGCGGAAGCGTTCGGGAACCAACCGGAGCTCTTCGGGAGCAGTAACCGCGACACCGAGCTTCTCGTGAGCCGTACCCGCTTCCTCGACGGAACTTGCGTCAGCGGCGACATCGTGCTGCTGACAACCGACGCGTTGGCCGCCTGGTTCCTCGCCCAGCCTCAGCCAGGGGAAGCGGTCCACGTGCTCACCGAATACGCGCGCAACCCGGGGCAGGGCGAGCAGTTCGAGGCATGGGTGCAGGAGCAGAGGGACAGCGGCGCCTTGCACAACGATGACATCGCGCTGGTCCACATTGAGGCTCAGGGACGGTGACACTCAGTGCCCATTCCCCCATCCGGTGGCTTCCGGAAGTTCCCCACCGGTTCTGAATACTCGTCGGCCCTACAGAACACCGCCTTGTGCTTCCAGCACCCGGAGCTGCGAGGCGCCGAGCCAACGTTGACCAGCCTGGGCCTCCCCAAGGCGATTTCCGGCAATTTCGCCAGTGTCTTCTCTCTGACCACTGCCGACGGCACGGTCCGCCACGCCGTGAAGTGCTTCACTCGGTATGTTCCCGACCAGGACGATCGCTACAGAGTGATCAGCAAGCATCTGTCAGGTCTCCCAGCCTCTCACCTGTCTCAGCCGTGGAACATGGGGTTCGACTACCTGGCCGACGAGATACTGGTGGGCGGCGAGCGCTACCCCATCCTCAAGATGGAGTGGGTCCAGGGTCAAAACCTGGCCTCCTGGCTTAACCATCATCACCGTGACAGCACGCGGGTAGGGCAGCTCGCCGAGCGCTTCGAAGCGCTGGTAGGCGATCTGCACACGCACGGAATCGCCCACGGAGATCTCCAGCACGGCAACCTCCTCGTCGCGCCTGACCTCAGCTTCCGACTCGTGGACTACGACGGCATGTACGTCCCCGCACTGGACGGACGGCGAGCCACGGAAGACGGACACCGCAACTATCAGTCCCCTTTGCGCGGAGCTGGGGACTTCGGCCCGGACATGGACCGCTTCTCCACCTGGGTCATCCATGCCGCACTCACAGCTGTGGCAGCGGATCCCCGCCTCTGGGCCGACCTTCACGAGCCCTCCGGTGAGTATCTGCTCTTATCCGAGGACGACTACAAGGCCCCTTCCACATCTCCCCGCTTCGTACGGCTCCTCAGCCATCCGAACCCTGATATCGCCGAGTCGGCCCGGCGGATCGCGGACCTCGTCGCTGCGCCGATGAACGCCATACCTCACCTCTTGAATCGTGAAGTCGGCACTGCCACAGGCACACAGCAGAAGAGCGCCGCATCCGCGGCAACGCCGCCAGGCACAGGTCTGCCCGATTGGCTGCGCGATCACATCCCGTCGACCGCTCCCGCCTCCGAAGCGCCCTTGCGCCCCCTCGGCCCCGGATTCCACCATCGTCGCCGGATCCGCGATCTGCTGGTCCTCCCGGTATTGCTCCTCTCCGTCGTCGTTCCCGTACTGGTTCTCCTCGGCGTTCTGTCCCTCGACATCATCGCTGCCGGTATACCGGCAGCAGCAGGAGCGGTCCTCTTCAGCAGCGCGCGACGCTCTCGACCGGAATACCGGGAGCTGACCCAGCAGATGCGTGGTCTGAAGCGACGGAAGTGGGAGGCAGAGCATCCGGAAGCCGCAGCCGAGCGTCTCGACCGGGAACGCGATGCCTTCGAAGCGTCCGAGCGCAAACGGGCGTCGAAAGCTGACCGTGCGGGGCGGGACACCACCCGCGCTCACCAGCAAAAGCTGGCAAAGATCGAAAGCGATAAACAGAAGCGGGAGAGGGAGCTTCGTGCCCAGCTGACACGCCTTGACGACGAACTCGCGGCCGATCTAGCGAAACGTCTGAAACGCCACCAACAAAGCTATGTCGACGGACAGCTGCAACATGCGCTCATAGCGAAGGCCAAGATCCCTGGTATTGGGCCCGCGTTGAGGGACGCCTTGGCGGTCCATGGTGTTCTGACAGCTGCGGACTTCCGCGGCATCACACTGGTCAAGACGGGTGGGAGCTACAACAGCGTCACCGCCTATATCGATCTGGCCTACGGAGGCCGGGCCGACATCAAGGGGATCGGCCCGGCCAAGGCCGAAGCCCTGCGGCAGTGGCGAGAGCAACAGATCGCCACCGCACGAGCGCGTTGCCCCACAATTCTCCCCGCTGGTGATCGGCAAGCGGCACAAGCGGAGTTCCACTGTCGTCAGACCGACCTGCAGAGCCGTATCCGTGATCTCGGTACCCAGGCGGAGGCCGCGAGAAGGCGTGCCGAGGCGGACCTTCGGCAGGTCCGCGAACAGCTGCTCCGAGAGGCTGAACAGGCACGCACCACGGCGCTCGCCCAGCGTGAGGCATTCGCCCGCCGGACCCTACAGCTCCGGCAGGCGACCGCTGAGATCCCTGCCCTCGATGCCGCCCTCGCCGCGGCCCTCAGGGAACGCCGTCAGCTGGCCCTTTTCCCGTATCTACGCTTCCTCATGATCGGGCGGTCAGCTTCGTCTCCACAGTCGTGACATCCGGAGGGTGTACGAGACGCGGGAAGGCGGACAAAGCCCGAGCCGACGCTCGGGGCTGCAGGTCGTACATCATCCCCGTGCACTCTGCCCCATGGCTCCGCTCCCGTACGGCACACGGCGTCGGTCCCCCAGCCCGCGTTCCCACCCCGCCCCGGGCCCCACCCCTTACCGGAACGCGGCCCAGTCCGGCTCGGGCATCGCGCCCGTCGCGAAGACGAGGTCGAACGCGCCCTTGCCGTCGATGGATTCGCGGATCACGTCCGCGTGCCCCGCGTGGCGGGCCACCTCCTCGATGAGGTGGAGCAGGGCCCAGCGCCAGGAGCGCGGGCCGCCCTCGTCCCAGGGCATCTTGAGCGCCTCGAACGTGACGTTCAGGGAGGGCAGGGCCAGCACCGCTTCCTCGGTCTCGCGGGCCACCTGGTCATAGAGGGCGAGCAGGGACTCGACGGTCTCGTCCTCGGCGGGCGCGAAGCTGTGCTCCCACTCCTTGCTGGCCTCGGCGAAGTCGGACGTCTCGCCCTTGAGCGTACGGAGCCAGCCGCGCTCCCCGTGCACCACGTGCTTGAGGATCCCGGCGAGCGAGAGCGCGCTCGCCGAGGGGACGCTGCGGGCCTGCTCCTCGGTGAGCCCGTACACCGAGCGCCGGATGCCGCCCCGCTGCGCCTCCAGGTACAGCAGCAGCGCGCCGCGCTCGTCGCCGGGGGCCTCGTTCTTCACCACTACGGGCATGTCGCCGCCTCTCATCCCGAGGCGCCGGAGTGCGCCTCCCGATGAACCCCACGTTATGAACCCTTGCGGTCAGATTCGGTCCTCAATGCCCGCGGAGAAGGGCGACCACAGAACAAAAAGGGAGGGGCATCCGCGATGTGCGGATGCCCCTCCCCCACGCCCCCCGCGACCCCCGGCGTCTCCCGACGCCGGACGTCACCGCCCACGGCCGTGCCGGCCGCCCCTGCCCCCGCCTCCGGAGGCGTCGTCGTCCTTGGTGTCGTACTCGACCTGCTCCTTGCGGATGTCGGCCGAGACCTCCTGCTGCTCGGTGACCTTCTCGGTGTCGAGGCGGACCCTCTCCACCGCGACGGTGTCCTTGCGCACCGTCGGCTCCTCCGCGTGGAGCGTCACCTCTATCTCGGACTCCTCGATGCTGGCGGACCTGGGCCGGTCGGCCTCGTTGATCGGCTCGCGGACGACGCGGACCTCCTCGTGGCTGACGGGCACCTCCTTCGTCACATGCTCGGTGACCACGTACTTGTGGAGGCGGGCGTGGCCGACCTCGTGCTCCTCGGTGCCGACGTGCATCTGTTCCTCGGAGCGGATCATGCTCTCCTTGTCGCTCCACTCGTCGCCCTTGTCCGTGGAACGGGCCATCGCGGGCTCGCGCATGTCCGACGCTGAGCCGCCGGTGCCCCGGCCCGTACCCGCACCCGCGCCGGCGCCCGTGGCCGCCATGCCACCGGCCCCGGCACCAGCCCCGGCACCCGTACCCGTACCCGTACCCGCGTCCATCCCGCGCTCGTCGGACGTGCCCATGCCGGTGCGGCGGTCCAGCCCGTAGTGCCGGTAGAGCTGCTCTTCCTCGCTGCGGTCCAGATGCTGGTCGGCGTCCATGTTCGGGGCGCCCTTGACCATCTCCTTGGAGTACGGGATGTGCAGGTCGGAGCCCTGGCGCCGAGCCCCGGCGAGCGGTACGAAGGTCTCCTTGCTGCCGAAGAGACCCGTCTTGCAGGTCACCCAGTCAGGGCGCCCTGTGCGGTCGTCGACGTATACGTGCTCCACCGAGCCGATCTTGTCGCCGTCGGGGTCGTATACGGTGAGGCCGCTCAGTTCCTCGGAATTGGTGAAGCCGTCCGTCCGGCCGTTGGGTTCCATGCGGACTCCTTGTCGCGGCGCGCCGCGGGGCAGTTCCTCGGCGGGGAACGCGCCTCCACCATCACGCATGACGCGCATGGCCGCGGCAACCCGCGCCACCCCCGTCGTGCCCCGTCACAGCGGGCCCCGGGTCCCCCGAACGGCCTCATGCGGCGGCAGGGGCCATCTCAGTGGCATCCCGTCCCCCAAACCCCTCTTACTCCATACGGGTGACGCCACCGCCGGTACCGCCACCGCCCTCGCCCCGTCCCCGCTCCGCCCCCGCCCCGTCCCGGTGCCATAGCACCCCTTCCCCCTCGGCGCCCCCGGGCGCCAGCGCAGAATGGGGCCATGACTTCGATCGCGAACACGGATTCCACGGGCCCAACGGATCCCATGCCGGACTGGGAGAAGCGCTTCCGGGCACCCCGCGTCTCACTGCCCGACTGGGCGGAGGACGCACCGGAGCGGTCGCTGTTCGTCTCGAACGTGACGGGGACGCACGAGCTGTACGCCTGGGACCGCGCGACCGGCGAGCAGCGGCAGGTCACGGACCGGCCGAACGGCACCACCGACGGGACGCTGACGCCCGACGGCCGCACCATCTGGTGGTTCTCCGACACGGACGGCGACGAGTTCGGCGTGTGGATGCGCCAGCCCTTCGGCGGCGGCCCCGACGAGCCCGCGGTACCGGGCCTCGAACCCTCCTACCCCGCCGGACTGGCCATCGGCCGCGACGGCACAGCGGTCGTCGGCCGCTCAACGGACGACGACGGCACGACGCTGCACGTCGTACCCGCCGCGGGCGGCGAGCCCGTGGAGATCTACCGGCACCGCGAGTCGGCCGGGGTCGGCGACCTGTCGCACGACAGTTCGCTGATCGCGATCGAGCACACGGAGCACGGCGACGCCATGCACTCCGCGCTGCGCGTCGTGCGCACCGACGGCACGCCCGTCGCCGAGCTGGACGACAGCGAGGGCGGGCGGCGCGAGCTGGGCCTGACGGTGCTGGGCTTCGCGCCCGTCGACGGCGACGCCAGGCTGCTGGTGGGACACCAGCGGCGCGGGCGCTGGGAGCCGATGATCTGGGACACCGCGAGCGGTGACACCACGGACCTCGCCATCGACCTCCCCGGTGACGTCTCCGCCGAGTGGTACCCGGACGGGAGCGCGCTGCTCGTCGTCCACAGCTTCCAGGCGCGCAGCGAGCTGTGGCGCTACGAGCTGGCCACGGGCGGGCTGACCCGCGTCGAGACCCCGGCCGGCTCCGTCTCCAGCGCGGGCGCGCGCCCTGACGGCTCCGTCGAGTACCTGTGGTCGTCGGCGGCCGAGGCGCCGCGTGTGCGGAGCACGACGGGCGCCGTCGTGCTGGACCCGCCCGGGATGAAGGCCCCGGACTCGGTCCCCGTCGAGGACACCTGGGTCGAGGGTCCTGGCGGGACCGTGCACGCGCTGGTGCAGCGTCCGGAGGGCGAGGGTCCGTTCCCGACGGTCTTCGAGGTGCACGGCGGCCCCACCTGGCACGACAGCGACGCCTTCGCCGCCCAGCCCGCCGCGTGGATCGACCACGGCTTCGCGGTCGTACGGGTCAACTACCGAGGCTCCACCGGCTACGGCCGCGCCTGGACCGACGCGCTCAAGCACCGGATCGGGCTCATCGAGCTGGAGGACATCGAGGCCGTACGCGAGTGGGCCGTCTCCTCGGGCCTCGCCGACCCGGAGCGGATGGTCCTCGCGGGCGGCTCATGGGGCGGATACCTCACCCTGCTGGGCCTCGGTACCCAGCCCAAGGCGTGGGCGCTGGGCCTCGCGGCCGTCCCGGTCGCTGACTACGTCACCGCGTACTGGGACGAGATGGAGGCGCTGAAGTCCATGGACCGCACCCTCCTGGGCGGGACGCCGGACGAGGTCCCCGAGCGGTTCGAGGCGTCCTCGCCGCTCACGTACGTCGATGCGGTACGGGCGCCCGTCTACATCTCGGCCGGGGTCAACGACCCCCGCTGCCCGATCCGTCAGGTGGACAACTACGTGACGCGGCTGGAGGACCGAGGTCACCCGCACGAGGTCTACCGCTACGACGCCGGGCACGG
The DNA here is from genome assembly GCF_054782395.1 of Streptomyces daliensis. Lineage (NCBI taxonomy): Bacteria > Bacillati > Actinomycetota > Actinomycetes > Kitasatosporales > Streptomycetaceae > Streptomyces > Streptomyces daliensis. Next base: position 25,434 of record NZ_BAAGSO010000012.1, read on the forward strand.
CTCGCTCGTCGTGGAGGAGCGGATCAAGCAGTTGAGGCTGGAGATCGACTTTGCTCTCCGTCATCTCCCCGGCGGCCCTCCGCTGACGGCTCAGCCGACTCGCTAGGGCCGGGCCCGTCGGATTCGTCGGGCTGACCGGACTCGCCGGACTGACCGGACTCGCCGGACTCGTCGGGCTGGTCGGGGATGAGGCCCAGTGCCGCGTCCCTGGCCAGCTCGGCCTCCCGGCGGAAGAGCCGGAACCACATGAAGACCACGAAGCCCGCGAAGACGAACCACTCGCCCGTGTAGCCGAGGTTCTGGAACGCCTTCATGTCGAGCCCCGAGTTGTCGGGCTGGACAGGCGGCACCGGCTTCAGCGGGGCCTCGGTGCGCTGCTGGGTGATCCAGGCGTCGTAGACGTCGTAGGACACGACGTTCACCAGGGCCGCGGCGCTGATCATGCCGAGCTGGCCCTCGGGGAGGCCGCCGGCCGACTCGACGTCGGGACTGCGCGCGGACTCCGACACCTGGAGCACTCCGGAGACGGTCACCTCGCCCTTGGGCGGCGCGGGAACGCGGCCGGGGTCGGCGGCGCCCGGCAGCCAGCCCCGTACGACGGGAAGGGCCTTGCCCGAGTCCGTACGCAGCAGGGAGAGGACGTAGAAGCCGCGCTTCCCGTCCAGTTCGCGCTCCGGTACGAGGAGCGGGTGCCCGGTGTCGTAGCGCCCCGTGGTCTTCGCCGTGCGCCCCACGGTCTCCCCGGTGAGGGGCAGCAGGTCGTGCAGGGGCTCGGCCTTGGCGTGCTCCGCCTTGTCCGCGGTCCGCTCCTGCTGCTGGTGGGTGTCCACGCGCGCCTCGAAGCGCGAGAGCTGCCAGCTGCCCATGAAGAGGCAGACCGGGATCGCCAGCACGGCGAACAGGTTGATTCCCCACCACCGCGGGGTCAGCAGGAACCGGTACACGCCCTCCACGGTACGGGTGCGGCTCCGCACCGCCCGATCCGCCCCCGGCTATGCGCCTTCGTGCGCGTCCGCCGTGCGGGACGCGTCAGCCGCACCCGTCGCGCCCGTCACGCCCGTCGCGCCAACCGTGCCGGACGCGTCAGCCGCCGTCGGCCGCCAGCGGGCCCGTGCGGTAGACGGTGCCCGCGCAGGCGCCGGTGAGCGTGGTGTCCGCCACCTCGGGGGAGCCGACCTCGGGGGTGTGGCTGAGGACCACGCTGGCCGACTCGCCACCGCCGCCCGTCCCGCCCGTACTGCCGCTCTCGCCGCCGCCCGTGTCGGTGCCGCCGCTGCCGGTGCCGCCGCCCGTCGCGCCCTGCGCCTCGCCGCCGCCGTCACCGCCGCTGGTCTCGGCGGTCTGGTCGCTGGCGCTGGTGTTCGGGGTCGGTGAGCCGGAGGTGGGGCAGTCGGCCGGGATCCAGGCGAACTTCACCAGATACGCCTCGCCCGGCTTGAGCACCAGCTCGTCCGGCGCCGTCCCCGGATCGGGCAGGCCCGTGGCAGGATCGCCCGTGGTGTGGTCGACGACCTGGATACGGGAACTGTCGGCACGGCCGCGCGCCGAGGCGCCCACCATGCCCTCGCCCTCGACCGCGCAGGCGTCGCCCGAGGTGTTCACGACGCGGAAGCTTCCATAGACCTTGCCCTCCGCGTCGGGCGAGCCGGACTCTGCCGAGCCGTCGCCCAACTGCTCGCGGTCGCAGGTCGGGGCGCTGGCGATGAGGGTGTCGCTGGGGTCGGCGCCGCCCGTGGCCGTGCCTGCCGACGGGCTCGGTGAGGCGGCGCCTCCGCCCTCGCCCCGGCCATCCCGCCCCTTGCCGCTCGCGTCCCTGCCCGAGGACTCGCCGCCCTCGCCCGCGCCCGGCCCCCGGTGCCCGTCGGGGCCCTGCGACTGCTGGTGGCCGCCGTCGGCCCGCGCGGGCGACTCGTGCGACCCCATGCCGGGAACGAACCCCGCGCTGACCAGAACCGGAAACCCTGCGCTTCCCAGCACCACCGCCGCGGCGGCACCGACGAGCGCCTGACGACGGTGCGTGCGGCGCGCCGGAACGGCACGCCGGATGTGGTCGAGCGATCCCGGCGACGGTTCAAGATCGCCGACGCTGTCGTGCAGGAGGCGGCGCAGCGTGTCCTCACCGAGCGACTCGCCCTCGCCACGCGTCTCGCCCTCGCCGGGCTCCTCGTCGCGGTCGGGTGCGCGGGGCGCGTCGGGTGCGTCGGGTGCGTCCGGTGCGTCCGGCTGCGGCAGCTCCGGGAGGTCGGGGCCCTTCGTGTCCGGCGCGTGCGGGATGTCCGGGCCCCTCGGGATGCCCGTGCCGCGCGGGTTGATCGGGCCCGGTACCTCGGGCGGCGCGTCGGGCAACTGGGGCTCGGGAATGTCCGGCGGCTCCGGCAGCTCGGGTTCCGGGATCACGGGAGCCTCCGGCAGAGTCGGCTCGGGCATCTCGGGGAGTTCGGGTGCCGGGATCTCCGGGGCCTCGGGGATCTCGGGCATGGGGATGTCCGGCGGCTCGGGCACCTCGAAGTCGGGAACCAGCGGGGCGCCCGACGTGCCCGGGGAATCGGGTGCGTCGTCGCTGAACGGCCCCGCCGGCAGCCGGGGCGACCGGATGTCGGGACCCTCGGGGGACGTCGGCCCCTCGGGCAGGTCCGGCGCCTCCACCTCCGGTGCCTCGGGCGACTCCGGGCCCTCCGGCAGCACCGGGTCCAGCTCCTCGGGAGAACCCGGGTCGGTCTCCGTGTCGTCCGAGCCGGGGCCGTGCGGCAGCACGGGGTCCAGCCCCTCGGAGGACTCGCGCTCCGCGCCCGTGTCACCCGGGTCGCCCCGGCCACCGGCGCCGGAGTCGCCCGTCGCGCCGGAGTCACCCGTCGCACCGGCCTGGCCCGTCGCGGCGGACCCGCCCGTCGGAGCGGAACCCCCCGCACCCGCGAAGCCGCCCCGGCCGCCCGGGACGCGGCCCGCGTCCGAGTCGGGCTCCTCCGGCTCCGTGCCGGGCTCCCGCTCGTACGTACCCTCCTCGCGTCCGCGCTCCTCGCGCTCACTCATGAAGCCGCCTCCATGGCGACACGGAGCGCGGCGATACCGCGCGAGCCGTACGCCTTCACCGAACCCAGCGACAGGCCCAGGGTCTCGGCCACCTGCGCCTCGGTCATGTCCGCGAAATAGCGCAGCACCAGCACCTCGCGCTGACGCCGCTGGAGGCCACGCATGGCCTGGATCAACTGATCGCGTTCGAGCTGCTCGTAGGCCCCCTCCTCCGCGCTCGCCATGTCGGGCATCGGCTTCGAGAGGAGCTTGAGGCCGAGGATGCGACGGCGCAGCGCGGAGCGGGAGAGGTTGACCACGGTCTGCCGCAGATACGCGAGGGTCTTCTCCGGGTCACGGACACGCTTACGGGCGGAGTGCACCCGGATGAACGCTTCCTGGACGACGTCCTCGCAGGACGCCGTGTCGTCGAGGAGCAGCGCGGCGAGGCCGAGCAGGGAACGGTAGTGGAGCCGATAGGTCTCGGTGAGGTGGTCAACTGTGGTGCCCACTGTCATCGCGTCGTCAGAATCCCCGCGTTGAGACGGTATACGCGCGGGACGGGCGGCAGGCCACGGCGCGATCACGGGCATGCCTCCGGTGTGCACACCGGAGGGCCCTGCCGGGGCCGTTGCGATTCCGAGTCCGAGTACCTCTGCCACGCTTGTTGGACACACTTCCCCCCGTCAGGGTTGTACGCGTAAGACACCGCCCTTGACGATGTGTCAAATGTCCTCATGCGTACCAGCTCTTCCCCAATGCCCCAATTGTCACAGCGTCTCCGAGTCCTGGCAGCGGACACTGAGACGCTCCCCGACCTGCCATTGGTTGCAGGGAGGAGCTGCTGAAATTGTCGGCCAGGAAGCGCTTCCCTTACCAGTGGCGCACGACCGCATCACGGTCACAAATGCTTCACAACTGAAACCGGAGGGTAATCAAAACCGGCGCTTTCAGCGCCAAGCCCACCCAAGCACCGCGAACCGGCAACGAGCCCCGGGGCTCACAGATCACAGATCCGCGGCCACGGACTCCGCGATCTGCACCATGTTGAGCGCCGCGCCCTTGCGGAGGTTGTCGCCGCAGACGAAGAGTTCGAGCACCCTCGGATCGTCGGGCGAGCGCCGTACGCGCCCCGCCCACGTCGGGTCGGTGCCCGCCACGTCGGCCGGTGTCGGGAACTCGCCGTACCCCGGGTCGTCGCACAGGACGACGCCCGGCGCGTTCGCGAGGATCTCGTGCGCGGCGGCCACCGTGACCTCGTTCTCGAAGCGCGCGTGCACGGAGTGCGAGTGCCCGGTGATCACCGGTACCCGTACGCAGGTCGCCGTGACCCGCAGCCCCGGCATCCCCAGCACCTTCCGCGTCTCCTCGCGGATGTCCAGCTCGGCCGAGGTCCAGCCGCCGTCCGCCAGCACCCCGGCGAAGGGCACCACGTTGAGCGCGATCGGCGCGGGATAGGGGCCCGTCCCCTCGCCGACGGCCCGCCGTACGTCGCCCGGCAGCTCGCCCAGTTCCGTACCGCTCACGGCCGAGAGCTGGCCGCGCAGCGCGTCCACGCCCGCGCGTCCGGAACCGGAGACCGCCTCGTACGAGGAGACGACCAGTTCCTCCAGGCCCCACTCCGAGTGCAGGGCGCCCATGGCGACGATCATGGAGAGGGTCGCGCAGCCCGGGCTGGCGACGATGCCGCGGGGGCGCAGCCGCGCGGCGTGCGCGTTGACCTCGGGCACCACGAGGGGCACCTCGGGGTCGGCGCGGAAGGCCCGCGAGCCGTCGACGGCCACGGCGCCCTTGGCCGCCGCGACCGGGGCCCACTCCTCCGCGATCTCGTCGGGCACGCAGAACAGCGCGACGTCGACGCCTTCCAGCGCGTCCTCGCCGAGCGCGAGGATCTCCGTCGGCTCGCCCCGCACGGTGAGCTTGCCGCCCGCGCGGCGGGGCGAGGCGATCAGCCGGATCTCGCCCCAGATGTCGGCCCGCTCCGAGAGCAGCCCGAGCATGACGGCCCCGACGGTGCCGGTCGCGCCGACGACCGCCAGGGCCGGTTTGCCCGTACGGCCCCCGTGGGGACCCCCGGAGGGGTCGCCCTGGGAGTGGGAGCGGGCGGCCGGGGTCACCGGGTCACCTTCCGGTGCCCCCATAGACGACGGCCTCGTCGCTGTCGCTGTCCAGGCCGAAGGCGGAGTGCACCGCGCGGACGGCCTCGTTGACGTCGTCCTCGCGGGTCACGACCGAGATGCGGATCTCGGAGGTGGAGATCAGCTCGATGTTGACCCCCGCGTTGGACAGCGCCTCGAAGAAGGTCGCGGTGACGCCCGGGTTGGTCTTCATGCCCGCGCCGACGAGGGAGATCTTCGCGATCTGGTCGTCGTAGCGCAGCGAGTCGAAGCCGATCGCGCTCTGCGTCTTCTCCAGCGCGCTGATCGCCTTGCGGCCCTCGGTCTTGGGCAGGGTGAAGGAGATGTCCGTCAGACCCGTCGAGGCGGCCGAGACGTTCTGCACCACCATGTCGATGTTGACCTCGGCGTTCGCGATCGTCCGGAAGATCGTCGCCGCCTCGCCCGGCTTGTCGGGCACCCCGACGATCGTGACCTTGGCCTCGGACGTGTCGTGTGCGACGCCCGAGATGATCGCCTGCTCCATCGACTGTTCCCCTTGCCCGCTCTCGCTCTGATCGCCCTGGCCGGTCTCGTCGTCCAGCGGCTTGTTGCTGACCCACGTGCCCTTGAGGCCCGAGAAGGACGAGCGCACGTGGATCGGGATGTTGTACCGGCGCGCGTACTCGACGCAGCGGTGCAGCAGCACCTTGGAACCGGAGCTGGCCAGTTCCAGCATGTCCTCGAACGAGATCCAGTCGATCTTCCGCGCCTTCTTGACGACCCGCGGGTCAGCGGTGAAGACGCCGTCGACGTCGGTGTAGATCTCGCAGACGTCCGCGTTCAGCGCGGCGGCCAGCGCGACGGCGGTGGTGTCGGAACCGCCGCGTCCCAGGGTGGTGATGTCCTTGCTGTCCTGGGAAACGCCCTGGAAGCCCGCGACGATGGCGATGTTGCCCTCGTCGACGGAGGTCTGGATCCGGCCCGGCGTGACGTCGATGATCCGCGCCTTGTTGTGCGCGGAGTCCGTGATCAGCCCGGCCTGGCTTCCGGTGAAGGACTGCGCCTCGTGGCCGAGGGATTTGATCGCCATCGCCAGAAGGGCCATGGAGATCCGCTCTCCGGCGGTCAGCAGCATGTCGAACTCGCGCCCGGACGCGACCGGGGAAACTTCCTTGGCGAGATCGATCAGCTCGTCCGTCGTGTCACCCATCGCAGAGACCACGACCACCACTTGGTTGCCGTTCTTCTTGGCCTCGACGATCCGCTTGGCAACGCGCTTGATGCCCTCGGCATCGGCAACGGAGGAGCCGCCGTACTTCTGCACGACAAGGCCCACGTGTGCTCGCTCCTCGAATCAGTCTTTCTTGGACCCTATTGCCGGGATCCTGCGGTCGGCTCAGTCTAACGAGAGAGCGCCCGGCCCTCTCGTCCAGCGACGACCCTGCCCCCGGATCCGGGACCCACACGGGAACGTTAGAGACCTCACACGACGGAGAGTGAGGGGTGGTGGGCTCCGCGTCAGTGGACGTAGTCCTTCAGCTTCTCCGTCTCCAACGTGACGCCCACCGGGTCGGGCAGCTCCACCACGGAGCCGTACGGATGCGACGTCCTGTTCCGGTACGTCCCGTTCTCCGGGTCGCTGTAGAGGGTGAGAGTGCAGGCGTCCCGGTCGATAAGCAGGTAGACGGGGATGCCGACGGCCGCGTAGCCGTCCCGCTTCTCCCTGCGGTCGCGTCGATCGGTGTCCGGATCGTGGGAGGTGACCTCGACGGCCATCAGCACGCCGTCCGGGTCGGCCCACTCGCCCTGGCCCACGAAGTGGTCCTCGGGCACGAGGGCACCGTCGGGACGCGCGCGCCCTTTCCGGTAGCCGCCGACTTTCAAACCCTGCTCGGGGTAGAGCCTCAGGTCGGGCCGCACTCGCATGCAGCGTTCCAGAAGCCACATCACAATGGCTCCGTGATCCCCGTCCGGCACCGGCTTGACCTCTAGCTTCCCGTTGATGAACTCCAGCGACACGGTCTCGGGCGCTGTACGGACCAGTTCCTCGAAGTCCTCGACGGGCATCTGCGGGTGGTCAGCGGTGATGGGGGTCATGGCGTCGCCTCCTCCCCTCCATGCTGCCCCGAGCCCTGGCCTCACGTCTTGCGTGGTCATGTGCGGTGCCCTTCGTACGGGATGACGCAGGAGGGGGCGGGAAACGCGGCGGAGCAGGTGGCGGTTACGACTGGCCCTGCTTCATGCCCAGCGGGACGCCGATCTCGGCGGCCATCACCGCGCCGGCCTCCGCCTCCAGCTCGCCGTCGTCCGGGGTGGCGTTGCTGTCGGTGTCCAGGCCGTCGAGTTCGTCGAGCGGGGTGTCGAGGCGTACGTGCGCGACCAGCGACTGGAGGGCGCGCAGCGCGGCGGAGGCGGTGGGGCCCCAGTTCGACAGGTAGGAGAACTGCCACCACCACATGGCCTCGCTGACCCGGCCCGCGCGGTAGTGCGCCATGCCGTGCCGCAGGTCGGTGACCACGTCGGCGAGGTCGTCGGAGATCCGGCAGGCGACGGGTGCCGTGCGCGGCACGTACGGGTCGAAGACCTCGGAGTAGACGTCCACCGGCTCCAGCAGCGCGGCCAGCCGCATGCGCATCTCGTCGACGTCCGGCTCAGGACCGATGTCCGGCTCGTAGCGTTCGTCGGGAACGATGTCCTCGTGCGCACCCAGCCTGCCGCCCGCGAGGAGGAGTTGGGAGACCTCCAGGAGCAGATACGGGATCGCGCTGTCCGGTTCGTCACCCTTGGCGACCTCGGCGACCGCGACGATGAAACTCTCGACCTGGTCGGCGATCTGCACCTCGAAGTCGTTCGGGTCGTCCTTGATGGCGTTCAGCGTGGCGTCAGACATCGAGCAACCTTCTCCCCTCGAAGGCCCGCCCCAGCGTGACCTCGTCGGCGTACTCCAGATCGCCCCCGACGGGGAGGCCGCTGGCAAGGCGGGTCACCTTGAGACCCATCGCCGAGACCATGCGCGCGAGGTACGTCGCTGTCGCCTCGCCCTCCAGGTTGGGGTCGGTGGCAAGGATCAGCTCGGTGACGGTGCCGTCAGCGAGCCTGGTCATCAGCTCCCGTATCCGCAGATCGTCGGGGCCGACGCCCTCGATGGGGCTGATGGCCCCGCCGAGTACGTGATAGCGCCCGCGGAACTCGCGGGTCCGCTCGATCGCGACGACGTCCTTGGGCTCCTCGACCACGCAGATGACCGAGGGATCCCGCCTCGGGTCGAGACAGACCCGGCACTGCTCCTCCTGCGCCACGTTGCCGCAGACACCGCAGAACCGGACCTTCTCCTTGACCTCGGTGAGCGCGTGCGCGAGGCGCCGGACGTCCGTCGGCTCGGCCTGGAGGATGTGGAAGGCGATCCGCTGCGCGCTCTTGGGACCGACGCCGGGCAGCCTGCCCAACTCGTCGATGAGGTCCTGGACCACGCCTTCGTACACGGATGCTCCCGTTTCTTCCGCTGGCTCTGCTCTACGAACCGTAGTTGCCCGCGCCCCCCGCCACCAGCTACCGGCGGTTCTGTCCTCCCGGCCCTCGCCGCCCCCGGAACGTGACGTCCCGGCGCCGGGCGGGTCCCATCAGGTCTCGTCCGACCCCGTCCGACCCCGTCAGGTCCCGGCGGGTCCCGTCAGGACCGGGCAGGTCCCGGGGTCCCGGCAGGTCCCGCCCGGAACGTCGGATCAGAACGGGAGGCCCGGCATCCCGCCGCCGCCCAGGCCCTGGGCGAGGGGGCCGAGCTTCTCCTGCTGCAACGCCTGCGCGCTGGCGTTCGCGTCGCGCACGGCGGCGAGCACGAGGTCGGCCAGCGTCTCGGTGTCCTCGGGATCCACCGCCTTCGGGTCGATGACCAGGCCCTTCAGCTCACCGGCCCCGGTCACCGTCGCCTTGACGAGACCTCCGCCCGCCGACCCCTCCACGGGGGTCTCGGCCAGCTCCTCCTGAGCCGCGGCGAGGTCCTGCTGCATCTTCTGTGCCTGTTGCAGCAACTGCTGCATATCGGGCTGGCCACCACCGGGAATCACGACTTGGCTCCTGGCTCGTCGACTGTGTCTTGCTCGGCTTGCTCGGCCCGAGCCTACGTGGTCGCCGACGCCTCCGCCGTCCTGATCCCGCCATGGGCACACGCGGGAGGTACGGGCTCGTCACGGGGCCGTACGGGTGGCCGGTGGACGGTGACCGGTGGACGGGTGCGGCCGGGGAAGCGGGGCCGGGGCAAGGGTGCCCTCGCGGCCCTCGCTCGTGGTGGCCCTCGCTCGTGGTGGCCCTCACTCGTGGTGGAACTCCTCTATCACCGTCGCGCCCAGCTCCCGCACGATCAGATCGTGGCCGGAGAGCGCCGACTCGTCGAGATCGGGATCGTCCTCGGCAGGCATGTCGTCCTCGAGGCCCGCGTACGCCCCCTGGGAGGACGACGCCCCGGAGGACCGGGGCTCGGCGACCGTGGATGTGCCGGACATGGCGGCGGACGAGCCCGTAGCGGACTCGGACCACTCGGACCGGCCGCCGGGCGAGGGCGCGTCCACGGTCGCCTGTGCCGTGGCCAGCGCCTGCCGTGCGGAGGCGGCACCGCCACCGCCACCGCCACCACCGCCGCCGCCGTCCTGCGGGGGCGGGGCCTGGGGCGGCTGGGCCTGGGGCGCGGGCGCGGAGGGCGGCGGGCCCTGGTCGGGCTGGGGCGGACGCGGGCTCGCGGGGCCCGCGCCGGCTCCACCGCCCGGGCCGCCGAAGCCGCCACCGCCGTAGCCGCCGCCGGAACCGGGACCGGAGCCTCCGCTGCCGCCGCCCGGGGAGGAGACGCCACCGGAGGGATCGACGATCGCCTCGACCTTCCACTGCACGCCGAGCGCGTCGCTCAGCGCCTGCCGCAGCACGTCCTCGCTGCCGCCGTTGGCGAAGCTGTCGCGCGCGCCCGCGTTGGAGAACCCGATCTGGAGCGTCGTGCCGTCGAAGCCCGCCACCTGCGCGTTCTGGCTGAGCAAGATCCAGGTGAAGCGGCGACGGTTCTTGACCGCCTCCAGGATGTTAGGCCACATGTTCCGCACCTGGGCCGCGCCCTGCGACGGGTCCTGGCCGCCGCCCCGCTGGCCCGACGGCGCCGGTGCGGCGGGGGCGGGAGCGGGGGTCTGCGGCTGCGGCGGCTGAGCGGGTGCGGGAGCGGGGGTCTGGGCCTGGGCCTGGGCCGGCGGTGCGGGCGCGGGTGCGGGCTGCGCCCCCTCGCTGCCGGGCCAGGCACCGGGCCGACGGGCCTGCTCCCCGCCCCCGCCGGGAGCGGTGCCACCTGGCCAGGCGCCGGGGCGGCGCCCCTCGTCGGCCGGTGCGGACGACGCGGGCTGCGTGGGCTGCGCAGGAGGCATGGGCGGCGGTGCGGCCTCGGACGGCGCCGGAGCGGCGGGCGCCGGACCACCAGCACCCGCACCCGCGCCGTCGACGGGTCCAGGGGGCGTCGACGGGCCGGGAACGGGCGCGCCCCCGCCCTGGAACGCACCGGGCCCAACTGCCGCCAGACCAGGACCGGGACCGGGGCCCGGGGCGCCCTGTCCGCCGCCGCCCAGCCCGGAGAGGGCCGCGCCGCGCTCCAGCCGGTCGAGGCGCGCCTGGACTGACCGCTCGTCCCCGTACGTCGCGGGCAGCAGCACCCGCGCGCAGATCAGCTCCAGTTGCAGGCGCGGCGACGTCGCCCCGCGCATCTCCGTCAGCCCCGAGTTCACGAGATCGGCGGCGCGGCTCAGCTCGGCGGGGCCAAAAACCGACGCCTGGGCCTGCATGCGCTCGACCACGTCGTCCGGAGCCTCGATGAGCCCCTTCTCCATGGCGTCAGGGACGGCGGCGAGGATCACCAGATCCCGCAGCCGCTCCAGCAGATCGGCGACGAAGCGGCGCGGATCGTGCCCGCCCTCGATGACGCGGTCCACGATCTCGAAGGCCCGCGCGCCGTCGCCCGCGGCGAACGCGTCCACCACGTCGTCAAGGAGGGCGCTGTCCGTGTAGCCGAGCAGGGCCGTGGCCATGGCATATGTCACACCGTCGGCGCCCGCGCCCGCGAGGAGCTGGTCCATGACGGACATCGAGTCACGCACGGAACCGGCACCGGCGCGGACGGCGAGGGGCAGCACCGCGTCGTCGACCGGGATCGCCTCCCGCTCGCACACCGCCGCGAGGTGATCGCGCAGCGTGCCGGGCGGGACGAGGCGGAACGGATAGTGGTGCGTACGCGAGCGGATCGTGCCGATGACCTTCTCGGGCTCCGTCGTCGCGAAGATGAACTTCAGGTGCTCCGGCGGCTCCTCGACGACCTTCAGCAGGGCGTTGAAGCCCGCCGAGGTGACCATGTGGGCCTCGTCGACGATATAGATCTTGTACCGGCTGGAGGCGGGGCCGAAGAACGCCTTCTCGCGCAGCTCACGGGCATCGTCCACACCGCCGTGCGAGGCCGCGTCGATCTCGATGACGTCGATGGAACCCGGGCCGTTGCGCGCGAGGTCCTGGCACGACTGGCACTCACCGCACGGCGTGGGCGTCGGCCCCTGCTCGCAGTTGAGACAGCGGGCGAGGATGCGCGCGCTGGTCGTCTTGCCGCAGCCGCGGGGGCCGCTGAAGAGATACGCGTGATTGACGCGGTTGTTGCGCAGCGCCTGCTGCAAGGGGTCGGTGACATGCTCTTGCCCGATGACCTCGGCGAAGGTCTCGGGGCGATAGCGGCGGTACAGGGCGAGGGACGACACAACAACGACGATATCGGGGACCGCTGACAAGTGGTTTCGGTCACAGCGATACGCGGGAACGGACCGTGGTACGCGAGGCGGCCGGGACGGCTTCCGGATGCGTCACACGTCACATCGGCGACGTACGCGCACCACTGCCGTACCGCTTCCCGCGCCGCGAGGGCCCCGGGAACCCGGAGCGCCCGACGTCCCGCAGAACGCAAGCGCCCCTCACGCACCCGCCAGAGCCCTCCTACCCTTGCTGCCTTCCGGCCCTGGGGGAGTTCAGAGAGATAGCGCCACGTGAGGGGCTGCGCCCACCTTACCCGATCCCCGCCGCGCGAACCGAACGCGGACCCCCTCCACCCCACCTCCGGACCACCCCCGGACCCGTTCCGGTTCGCGACCCCGGATCGAGTTCGCGAGCACCCCTCAACGTCTTGTAGTGTTTGCGGCGGAGGATTCGCCTAGTGGCCTAGGGCGCACGCTTGGAAAGCGTGTTGGGGGCAACCCCTCACGAGTTCGAATCTCGTATCCTCCGCCCAGCCTCACCGGGCTGAACGAAGGGCCCCACCGCTCCGGCGGTGGGGCCCTTCGTAGTTCGTGGTCCAGTTGCCGCCAGCCAGTGCTCTGACCGCACGGAGTCCGGCCCACCGCAGGCTCGTGCTGGACCGGACGCGAGCGGGCCGGGCGCTACCGGATGAAGCCGTGCCGACGCAGCTGCCTGCCCGCACCTGATCAGTGGCCAGGCATGTGCGCCACCAAGTGCCCACGGACCGCTCCGACGCACAAACCAGAGGAATCAGATTATCTCGCCTCGAATAACACCCGCCGTTTATCCTCAGAGGCATCCACTGAACCCTTTGGCTCCCGAGCCCGTTGCTGCTCGCCGCAGAACGATCACGACGCCGGGAAGACCTGCGGGATGGCGATTGAGACGCGCGGAGCGTCGAGTGCGCCGAGCTCTCACAAGATACAGGGGCCATGGAAACGAATCAGCGCAGCAGCTATCCAAAAAAGCCGACCGGGTTCACGAGGGAGATTCAGGAAAACGGGACATGGCGGCTGCTCACGGATAACTCCAGCGAGTCGTACGCGGCCCAATTCAGGGATGGCAGCCTCGTCGGCTTCTATGACCAGGCAGGGCCGCGCGCAGGAAAGATCACAGACTACGCGGGAAACCAGTTCTCCCTGGGAGAGATTCCGGCATGGAACTGGTACGACCAGAGCGGCCGGCAGGTCGGGGCATCCATCGGCGCGTTCGACTCTCTCCCTGAGACCGAGTGGGGAACAAATTTCACCACGACACCCGAATACTGGCGGGGGGTCGCCCATGAATCCGGTATACACCTCTCACGGATTCATCCGACACCGGTATGGGCACCGACCGATGGCGTTGAGCTCTGGCGCAACAGCAGGCATTCACCACCTAAGGTTTTCGCCGAAGGCTTCTTGACCAAGGGAAGAGAGACGCCTAATCTGCTGAGCTTCGTATATGATTCACCAAAGAACACCACGTACATAAGCCTCACCACCGTCGAGAACTACGTTCAGCGGACGGCCATGCAAAGCCAGGTCCCGGTCTCTTCCATGAAGGACCGGTGGGCGTACAACATCGACCTTCCGCACGGGGCCATCAACGTCAACGCCACCCTCGACATCGCCTCGGCGTTTCCGGACCAGCGAGAGTACATCGCCCCAGGTCGCATCCCATCCAGGTACATCAAGTACGCGCAGGAGATCGATCTCCGGACGGGAGCGCTCAAAGCGAAGCGGTACTACAACCCCCACTACTCCCCCGGAAGATCCTTCACCGTCGCCCAGCGGTTGGCCGCCGGCCCGTCGCATTCGCAGTCGCGCTCAGCAGGCTCTGCCGGCTCTGCCCAGGGGCCCTCGGCGAGTGCCGCAGCTCACGGCCACTACGGCTCGGGACAGGACCGCTCACACGGACGGGGCAAGTCCGGCAGAAGGTCCTAGCGTTGTGACCGGGAAGGCAACGGAGGCACACCCGAGGTTCAGGTGGGCAGGATCCAGGACGGGCCGCCGAAGCCACCCACGTAGTCAGCGTCATGGGCCGCATCCCCTGGGCTCAACTGCCCGGTGCAGTGCGTGAGGCCGTCGCCCGGCACGTGGAGGACAGCGCGTACACCGCCGTCGACGCCCTGGGCGGTGGCGGCGGCGCCTCCGCCGTGGCCGCCGTGCTCTCCACCGGCACCCGCGCCGTACCCGCGCCGTCTTCGTGAAGGGGGTGCCGCACGGCCACGACGAGGCCGATGAGCTCGACCGGGAGTACCAGGTCAACGCCTAGCGGGACGCCGGCCGGTGACGAGAGGGGCCGGTCTTCGGCTTCCGCCCCGCCTCACCGGGCTGAACGAAGGGCCCCACCGCTCCGGCGGTGGGGCTCGATCCCGCACCCCTCGACGGCGAACATGTTCGTTACGATCGGGGTATGACTGCGAAGCGAGAACCGATCAGCCGGCGTGAACGACCCGCGAAGCCCGCCCTGACCCGGCGCGGAATCGTCGACGCGGCCGTGCGGGTCATGCGGTCCGAGGGGCTGGAGAAGGTCACCATGCGGCGCCTGGCCCAGGAGCTGGACACCGGTCCGGCCTCGCTCTACGTCTACGTGGCCAACACCGCCGAGCTGCACGCCGCAGTCCTGGACGCCCTCCTGGGCGAGGTGGAGCTGCCCGCCGACGAGCCCGGGGCCGACTGGCGTGACCAGCTCGTCGCGGTCCTGACGTCCTATGCGCACCTGCTCTTCGAGCACCCGCAGTTGGCCCGCTCCGCACTGGTGGCCCGTCCGAGCGGTGAGAACTACCTCAACCTGGTCGAGCGCCTGTTGCTCCTGCTTTCCCGCAGCGGCACCCCTCAGGCGCAGGTCGCCTGGGGTGTCGACAATCTCCTTCAGTACGCGACGGCCACCGCGGCCGAGCACGGCACGCAGGAGCGCGACCCCATGAGCCGGGACGACTGGGACGCTCTCGCACGGGCCGTGTACGGAGCGGACGAGGCCGTCCACCCCATGATCAAGGCACACCTTCCGGACCTGCTGTCCGGGACGGAGAGCGGCAGGCTGGCCTGGGGCTTCGACGTCGTGATCAACGGCATCATCCACACGCCCGTCCCGGGCGCCGAGGGCTAGCCGCCCGGCCGCGCTCGCAGCCCTGCGGCGGTGCGTGAGGGCTCCGCTCGATCGTGAAGGTGCGACACGACCGCGGCCGAACTTGTTCGTAGCGAACATGTTCGTTACGGTGGATGTGTGAGCGCCGATAACGGTTCGCCCGCGGCGTCACGCTCTCTCACCCCCTTGGAGTTCCCGGATGAGCACGCACCACCCCATCGCGATCATCGGCGGCGGCCTCGGTGGCCTCACGGCCGCCCGCGTCCTGCACGTCAACGGCATCGAGTCGGCCGTCTTCGAGCTCGAGGGCTCCCCCGAGGCCCGCACGCAGGGCGGCATGCTCGACATCCACGAGGAGAACGGCCAGCAGGCCCTGCACGCCGCCGACCTGTTCGACGGCTTCCGCAAGATCATCCACGAGGGCGGGGAGGCCATGCGCCTGCTCGGCAAGGACGGCACCGTCCACGTCTCCGAGGAGGACGACGGCGCGGGCGGCCGCTCCGAGGTGGACCGGGGCGACCTGCGCGACCTGCTGCTCAACTCGCTGCCGGACAGCACCGTCCGCTGGGGCCGCAAGGTCACCGGCGCCCGCGCACTCGACGACGGCCGCCACGAGGTGGCCTTCGCCGACGGCTCCACCATCACCACCGGCCTGCTGATCGGCGCCGACGGCGCCTGGTCGCGCATCCGGCCGCTGGTCTCCGACGCCAAGCCCGTCTACACCGGGATCTCGTTCGTGGAGACCGACCTGTGGGAGGCGGACACCCGTCACCCGCGCAGCGCCGCCGTCATCGGCGGCGGGTTCTTCATCAGCCTCGGCGACGAGCGCGGCTTCCTCGCCCACCGGGAGACCGACGGCAGCCTGCACGTCTACGCCGCCCTCAAGGCGGACGAAGACTGGCTGGACACCATCGACTTCACCGACAAGGAGACGGCCAAGGCCGCCGTGCTCGCTCACTTCGACGACTGGGACGAGGGCCTGCGCCGCCTGGTCGGCGACGCGGACACCATCACCCCGCGCCGCATCCACGCCCTGCCCGTCGGGCACCGCTGGGACCGGGTGCCGGGCGTGACCCTGCTGGGCGACGCCGCGCACCTGATGTCGCCCTTCGCCGGTGAGGGCGCCAACCTGGCCATGTTCGACGGCGCCGGACTCGCCTCGGCCGTCGCCGCCCACCCCGGGGACACCGAGGCCGCCCTGGCCGCCTACGAGTCAGCCCTCTTCCCGCGCAGCGAGACCTCGGCAGCCGAATCCGCCGAGAGCCTGGAGTCGATGTTCGGCCCGCAGGGCCTGGAGCAGCTGGTGGCGTTCTTCACCACCGGCCCCGGCGGCCAGTAACCCCCGCTCGGCGAAGGATTCACGCCAACGCCCGCCGGTCCGGCTGAGCCGTCCGCGGCACAGGCCGCCAGGGCCAGCGCGCCTTCCCCGTACGTCGCGTCTCGTCCACAGGAGTTACGTCGCCGAAGATCGCGGTCATTCTCAGCGGCACCCGCACCGGCCGGCGTCACCGACCTGGCGCGACGTCTCGCCAACCGCCACCACGTCATCGTTCCCACCCACCCCGGCTGGCTGGACACCCCCCGCCCGGACTGGTTCGCCGGCATCGACTCCCTCGTCGAGTGCTACCTCGACCTCCTGGACAGCCGCGGCCACAAGGACGTGACCGTCATCGGCACCTCCATGGGCGGCTGGCGTTCTTCGTCAATGTGCCCCTGGGCTCCGTCTGCGTACGTCAGCCGTGGATCATGGAACCGCGTCATCCTTGACCTTGGCGCCGAAGCAGACTTCGGCCCGCCTGTGACGTTCCCCATCCGTCGAGGTGCACCTCATGAAGACCCGGTCGACGCTTGCGACGTGGCTGAGCGGACTCGACAGTTCCCGTCTGGCACATGTACTCGCCGCACGAAAGGACGCGGCCTCCTCTCCGGAACCGCGCTCGGTGGGGGAGCTGGCGGACCGTCTCCAGCGCCCGGGGTCCGTGGCACTCGTCCTGCCGCGGCTCACGCTGCCGTGCTTGCAGGCCGCCGAGGCGCTGGCCGCGCTGGGAGCACGAGCGACCCGGGACGGCCTCGCGGAGCTGCTCGGCCTGACGTCGCCCGCAGCGGTGCACGCGCTGGACGCGACCCTGGAGGCGCTGTCGGATCGCGCGCTCGTGTGGCACGACGGCAACGGGACACTGCGCATGCCTACGCCCTTGCGGCAGGCGTGGAACGCACCCCTGGGACTCGACGCGCCGCTGGAAGACCTGCTGACCGGCACCACCTCGGAGGAACTGCGCGGCATGCTGACGGTCCTGGGGATCAAGCCGCCCGGCACCAAGCAGCAGCGACTCGCGGCTCTGGTGGAGCATCACAGTGACGCGGAGCGGGTCGCCGCGTTGGTGGCGGGGGCCCCGGCGGCCACCCGGAAGCTGCTTGAGCAGAGCGCCAGGTCCACGCCCCGCCCCCGTCAGTCACCGTCCGTCATGTTCGTGACTCCTGGCCGCGACGTCCAACCGGCCGCCGGATGGGCGCTCGACCGCGGGCTTCTGCTCCAGGACCGCCACCGGTACGGGCGCGTCCGGATGCCGGTCGAGGTGGCCTTGGCTCTGCGTGGCCCCGACTGGCACGCTCCGTTCGCCCCGCTGCCGCCCGTCGCGCGGCTGATGCCCGTCACCTCCCCGGAGGTGGAGCGGGAGGCCGCGGTGGCCGCCACCGCGTTCGCGGCCCATGCCGCCTCCGTCCTTTCGGCATGTGCGACCGCTCCACCGGCCCGGCTGAAGTCGGGCGGGATCGGCGCGCGTGAACTGGTCCGGCTCGGCAAGGGAGCGAACGCGGACGACGCCCTCGTACGCCTCGTCCTGGAGACGGCGTACGCCGCCGGACTGCTGGCCCGCGACGGCGATCGCGTATGTCCCACCGAGGCGTACGACGCCTGGGCCGAGCAGGAGCCCGCAGAACGGTACGCCGTACTGCTCCGGGCGTGGCGGGACCTGCCGCTCACCCCCACCCGGGCGCGCGACGAGGACAACAAGGCGCTTCCCGCGCTTTCCGCGCTCGCCGGTGCGCCTGGCTGCGACGGCTGCCTCCAGGCCCGGCACGGGCTGCTCGCCGCGGCAGCGGGGCTCCCGGCAGGCCAGGGCGTGAAGCTCGCTTCGGAGCTGGGCCCGCTCGTGGCCTGGCACCGTCCGCTGGCCGACGACGCCTCGCCCGAGGACACGGCGCCGTTCAGCGCCGTCATCCGCGAGGGTGAACTGCTGGGCGTGCTGGCACGGGGCGCGCTGTCCCCGCTCGGTGCCCACCTGGCGGGCCACGCTGACGACGAGGACGACGAGTTGGGCACCACGGCCCGGCGGCTGCTGCCCCCCGCGGTCACGACCGCCCGGATCGGCGCCGACCTCACCGCCGTCGTCACCGGCACCCCGTCCGCGCGACTGGCGGCGCTGCTGGATTCAGTGGCTGACCGGGAGACCAGTGGCACGGCTTCGGTATGGCGCTTCAGCGCCAGCGGTATCCGCCGGGCCCTGGACGCCGGCCGCACCGCGGACGACATCGCAGCCGACCTGGCCGCCTGCTCCGCCACTGCCCTGCCACAGCCGCTGACCTATCTCATCGACGACACCGCGCGAGGTCATGGACGGGTGCGCATCGCCCCCGCGGCCTGTGTCATCCACGGTGACGAACCCGCGCTCCTGGCCGAACTCGCCGCCCACCGCGCACTGGCCAAGCTCGCCCTGCGGCAGCTCGCTCCGACCGTCCTGGTCAGCGGCAGCTCACCCGCGACAGCTCTCGCCTCACTCCGTGCCGCAGGCTACGCCCCGGTCGCCGAGACCGCCGAGGGAACGGTACGCGTCGAAAGGCGCCTGCCGCAGAGGGCCGCCGTCGCCGTGCCGCGCCCACGAAGGAACGTCGGGCGGCGCGGCTCCCGGACCACCGCGGCCCGCGCCTCGGGCATGCCCGCCGACACCGGGACGGACGCCCTGGCCGACCGGCTGCTCAATGCCCCACCGACCACGCCGATCGCACCAACCTCACCGGGAGCCGACGCGTTCGACGGCGGGGCGCCTTGCGCGACGGATGCCGAGGAGATCGTCGCCGAATACGCGAAGCACCTGTCGTACAGCGATGTCCGCCGGATCGCCCATGCCATCGACACCGGCGCGGCCATTACGGTCGAGTACGTCGCCGCTTCGGGCAACCGGACCGTACGCACCCTCAGCGACCTGCGACTGGACCCGCCCTACCTCGACGCCTGGTGCCACCTGCGCGAAGCGGAACGCGTCTTCACCCTCTCCCGCGTCCATGGCGTGCTGCCCGCGTAGGGCTCGACGGCCAAGGGCGGACCGGGCCGCGCCGGGTGCCAGGGTGCCCGGGTGCGCCACCCCATGGGCATCTCGCTAGGTATACTTAACTCCACATTTGATATCAGGGAGGTGCGCATGAGTCGGACGGTCATCGACCTGGACGACGACCTGGTCGCGGACGTGGCGAAAGCCCTCGGGACGGGAACCAAGAAGGAGACGGTGAACACCGCTCTTCGCGAGGTACTGGAGAGCCGGCGTCGCGCCCTGGCTCTCGCCCGGCTGCGCGCCACGGCCGGGGACGGCGCATTCGACCTGGAACTGTTCGAGAACAAGGGGAACTACCGCCGGTGAACGCGGCCCAGTTCCTGATCGACACCAGCGCGCTCGCTCGATTCATGCGCGAGGACGCGGAACAGTACGGCTGGGACCAAGCGGCAGCCGCCGGACTCATCGCCACCTGCCCGGTCACCGAGCTTGAGTTCTTCTACAGCGCCCGGTCGGCTGCCGACAGGGCACGCGGCATCGAGGATACGCGGCTGATCTTCGGTTGGGTTCCCGTCGACGACCGCTCCCATGACCGCGCCTGGCAGGTCCAGGAAGCTCTCACCAAACAGGGAAAGCATCGCAGTGCGGGTGCGGTGGACCTCGTCGTCGCCGCGACGGCCGAACTGCAAGGGCTCACCCTGCTCCATCGCGATCACGGCTTCGAGTGCATCGCGGCAGTGACCGGCCAGGCTCTCCAGTGGTACGGCCCGGAGAGCGGCAAATAGGCAGGCGATGATCGCAGCCCTGGTCGCACTCGCCCCGCCCAGCGCCACCTCGGCCGGGGTCCTGAGCCCGGGCCCGTGAGCTGAGCTGTCAGGTCGTCAGGCCCGCGTCGTGGGTGATCAGTGGGAGCTGGTCGGGGCGACCAGCCGCGACGGCGCCGACGCGAGCCCTCACCCCATCCGCCCCGACTCAGCCCGAGCCGTACACATGCGGAGCCAACGCCTCACATACCAGTCGGGCGGTTTCCGTTCAGGATGCGGAACAAGAAATTGTTGGGGCGGAGAGTAGGTGTTCCGAGGGCCGCGCGGAGGGCATCCGGGGGAACTCGTCGGGATGAAATGCCCTGACAGGAGCCCCAGTTGGGCCGGAGTCCCGCACGTCCGCCGACGGCGCCCGATGTCCGATCTGGACCCTGCTGTTCAAAATCACGTAGCCATACCGCAATAAACAGACGAGTATGTTTGTTTGAGAGGTACGGCGGCACGGGGGAGCTGCACGAAACCTGACCACCCCTCTGCTCCGCGATGAACAGAAGGGACTCGAACCGATATGGGGAACACTGCTTCAGCCCGCAGGGCTGTGTCTCCGCAGTTGGTCGATCTGGGCCGATTCTTGATGACGCGCCGGGCCGAGGTCGCTCCCAGCCAGGTCGGGCTTCCCGACGCGGGAAAGCGCCGCACTCCGGGGCTGCGCAGGGAGGAAGTCGCCCTGCTCGCCGGGGTCGGCGTCTCCTGGTACACGTGGATCGAACAGGGCCGGGCCGAGAACGTCTCGGGTGAGGTGCTGGACTCCATCGCCCGCGTGCTCCAGCTCAGCGAGAACCAGCGCCTCTATATGCGTCAACTGGCGGGCGTCCAGGCCGTTCCGCATCCGCCGGTCGCGCAGCCCGAGGCCGAGGCGATGCGCCCGTTCGTGGACAACTGGTGGCCCAACCCCGCCTACATCGCCGACCACGCGTGGAACATCGTGGTCGCGAACGCGGCGGCACAGGCGCTCCTCGGCATCGACTCGGCGCAGCAGGACGCCGAAGGCCGTCCCTACAACGTGCTGCGGGAGTTCTTCACCAGCCCGCATATGCGCGCGGCGTTCCCGAGCTGGAAGGAGACCGCGCCGACGCTCGTCGCCCGGTTCCGCAGCCACGCCGCGCACCATCTCGACGAGCCCGCGATCCCGGCCTTGGCCGCCGAACTCATGGCGGAGAGCGCGTACTTCGCCGAGCTGTGGGACCGGCACGAGGTCGTGGAGGACTCCTGCGGCCCGGAGGTCCTGCGCCACCGCGACGTCGGTGAACTGCACTTCACCCGCGCCACGCTGGACTTCACCCGTCGCATCGCCATGCGGATGACGGTCTTCCTGCCCACGCCGGGCACCGGCACGGAGGCGGCGCTCCGGCGGCTCTCGCACGTCACGCTGTCGCAGGGCATGAACGCCGTCGATCCGCTCGGCGAGACACGATGAGCGGGCTCGGAACCGGGGCAGGGTCCGGCACCGGTACCGGGAACGTCGGCAGCCTGGCGTCCATGAGGCCGTCCGGCGTGACGGCAGGGGCACACCGGCTGACGTATCTGCCGGACGGATACGTGCAGTTGTACCCGCGCGCCTGGTATCCCGCGTCGCCTGACGCCTTCTGGGCCGACAAGGGAAGCCACCTCGACGCCGACGGCTGCCTCGTCGGCTCGGTGGGCGCCCTGCTGGTGGAGTACGGGGACGAGGCGATGCTGATCGACACCGGCTTCGGCCCGGCCCGTATCCCCGCCGACCGCACCATTCCGCCCCTCGGCCGGATCGAGGGCGGCGCGCTTCCGGCCAGCCTGGCCGCCGTGGGGCACACCTTCGCGTCGGTGAGCTGTGTGGCCTTCACGCATCTGCACGACGATCACGTCGGCTGGGCCACCGATCCCGGTCTCGGCCACGCACGGTTCGTCGCGTCGGCCGAGGAGTGGCGCGCGGAGCCGCGAGCGGTCGCGGGGCGCGCCGTCGCGGCGTCGGACGGCGAGGAGATCTTCCCGGGGGTGCGGGTGCTCGCCACGCCGGGGCACACGCCGGGGCACCTCTCGTACGTGATCGGCGAGACGGAGGCGTCCTCGGCCCCGGGCGGGCCGGGGAGCGCGCGTGCCGTTGTCGTCGGGGACGTGCTCCACTCCCCCCTCCAGCTCGCCGACCTGTCGTGGAACGCGTTCTCCGACGTCCACCCCGCGCAGGCGGTGCGCAGCCGCGAACGGATCGTCGCGGAGCTGTCCAGGCCGGGCACGATCGGGTACGCGGGCCACTTCGCCGGTGCGGTCTTCGGGCGGCTGGCCCTTTCCGGCGCGGGTCCCGAGGCCACAGGAGCCGAGGCCACGGGGGCCGACGGTTCGCGTCCGCGCTGGGAGCCGCTCACCGTCTGAGACGCCACGTTCCCGTGCCCCGTGTCCCGGCCGCCGTACGTCGGCGGCCGGGGCGCCGCCGTTCTACGGGCGGTTCCCGGGCCTATTCCCGTGTTCCGGGGCGATTTCGCGGTGCGTCTGTTGGCGCGACCAATATGTTGTCTGCGCACTGGCAGGGGGTGCGGGGCGCCCCGAGTCTGGAGACATGTCCTCGACGGTTACCTCCCCGACGTCCCAGACTTCCGAGGCGGCTCCGGCGGCCCCGGCATCCGCGGCGACCCCGACGGCCACCCCGGCGTCCGCGGCCACCCCGGTCGCCGCACGCCGCTTCCGGTCCATCGCCGGACGGTTCACCACCGGAGTGGTGGCCGTGACAGCGCGGCGCGCGAGCGACGGCGCCCCGGTCGGGCTCGCGGTCAACTCGTTCACCTCGGTCTCCCTGGAACCGCCGCTCGTCCTGTTCTGCGCGGCCAGGACCAGCACGAGCTGGCCCGACGTACGGTCGGCTGACCGCTTCTGCGTCAACATCCTCGGCGAGGGCCAGCGCATGCTCAGCACGCGCTTCGCGACGAGCGGCGCGGAGAAGTTCAGCGGCGTGCCGTGGACGCCGTCGCCGGGCGGCGCTCCCGTGCTCGACGGCTCCATCGGCTGGATCGAGTGCTCCGTCGAGGAGGAGATCCCGGCCGGGGACCACACCGTCGTGCTCGCCCGCGTACACGACCTGGACGCCTCCGAAGAGGACTCCCCCCTTGTCTTCTTCCGCGGCCTCTACGGGCGCTACGCCCAGCTCTGATCACCGTGCGGCGCACAGCCGCCCACTCGTCTCGCGCGGCCCGCTCGTCTCGCTCATCTCGCTCATCTCGTTCGAAAGGAAGATTCGTGGCGCACAACGCTGCCCCGCTCGGTGTGGGGATCGTCGGACTCAGCGCGGACGGCGGCTGGGGCGCGCGGGGGCATCTGCCCGCGCTCTCCGCCGCCGGGGGCTACGAGCTGCGCGCGCTGACGGCGTCCACGCCGGAGTCGGCGCGCAAGGCCGCTGCCGCGTTCGGGCTGCCCGAGTCGGCGGCCGGGACGGACGCGGGTGAACTCGCGGCGCGGGACGACGTCGACGTCGTGGTCGTCACCGTGCGCGTGCCCCGCCACCGGGAGCTGATCCTTCCGCTGCTCCAGGCGGGCAAGACCGTGCTGAGCGAGTGGCCGCTCGGCAACGGTCTCGCGGAGGCGGAGGAACTCGCGGCGCTGGCCGCCGAGTCAGGCACCCGGACGGCCGTCGGCCTCCAGGCGCGCTCCGCGCCCGTCGTCCGCTATCTGCGGGACCTCGTCGCCGACGGCTATGTGGGCGAGGTGCTGTCCACCACGCTCGTCGGCTCGGGCGGCGGCTGGGGCCCGGCCGTCCAGGAGCGGTCCGCCTACGTGGCCGACCGCGCCAACGGCGCCACCATGCTCACCGTCCCCTTCGGTCACACCCTCGACGCGCTGACCATGGTGCTCTCCGGCTTCGACTCGCTCACCGCGACCACCGCCACCCGCCGCACCGAGGTCCGCGTCGCCGAGACCGGCGCGACGCTGCCCATGACGGCCGAGGACCAGATCGCCGTGACGGGGCGACTGGCGGGCGGCGCCGTGGCCTCCCTGCACTACCGGGGCGGCTCGTCGCGCGGCACGAACTTCCTGTGGGAGATCAACGGCACCGAGGGCGACCTCGTGGTGACGGGCGGATCCGGGCACCTCCAGTTCGGGCAGGTCGAGCTGCGCGGCAGCCGCGGCGAGGAGACGGAGCCCCGTCCGCTCACGGTGCCGGAGAGCTACGAGCTGGCGCCGGGCCTGGAGGGGCCCGCCGGTGTCGTCGCCAACGCGTACGTCCAGTTGCGCGCCGACCTCGCCGAAGGCACCCACCACGTACCGGACTTCGCGCACGCCGCCGCGCACCACCGCCTCCTGGACCGCATCGAGACGGCGGCCCGCACCGGCACCCAGGCCTGACCCCTCCCCCGTCAGCTCGCCCTTCCCCCCTACGCCACACCACTCACACATGGCTCACGCAAGGGCTCACCCTGCCCTGCCATGCCCGAAAACCCCTGTTTTCCACCTGTCCGAACCATCTGAGGAGCCCCCATGCACACCGGCTTCGGAGCCTTTCTCTCCCCCCTCCACGCCCCCGGCCAGGACCCGCATCTGACCATCCGGCGCGACCTCCAGCTCGTGGAGCACCTCGACGAGCTGAACTTCGACGAGTGCTGGTTCGGCGAGCACCACTCGCTGTCCTGGCCGACGATCGGCGCCCCCGAGACCCTGATCGCCGCCGCCGCCGAGCGCACCCGTCAGATCAAGCTCGCCAACGGTGTCGTGACGCTGCCGTTCCACCACCCGTTCCACGTCGCCACCAGGGCGATCATGCTGGACCACCTCACCCGTGGCCGCTACATCCTGGGCGTAGGGCCCGGCGCCACGCCCAACGACGCGCACATGCTCGGTCTCGACGCGGGCGAGCTGAAGCGCATGGCCCGCGAGGCGGTGCCGACGATCCTGGAGCTGGTCAACGGCGAGGAGCGGATCTCCGAGAAGACGGACTGGTACACGCTCCAGGACGCCAAGATGCAGTTGCCGCGCTACAGCAGGCCCGGCATCGAGATGGCGATCTCCAGCGTCGGCACGCCCAACAGCCCGCAGATCGCGGGCAAGTACGGGATCGGCCTGCTCTCCTTCGGCGCGGCGCCCCCCGGCTGGCCGTCGACCGACCTCGCGCAGCAGTGGCGGTACGCGGAGGAGTCCGCCGAGGAGCACGGGCAGACCGTGGACCGTCGCAACTGGCGCATCGCCGTACCGCTGCACATCGCGGAGACCCGCGAGGAGGCGTACCGCGACGCGCGCGCGGGCTTCGGCAAGTGGCTGCACGGCTACTGGGGCGAGTCGGTCGGCGCGGATGTCGCGGCAGGGCTCGAAGGGGTGCCGGAGTCGCGGGAGCTGGAGACGACCGTCGAGCAGGGGCGGGCGATCATCGGTTCGGTCGAGGACGCCGTCGAGGCGATCCAGCGGCTCCAGGAGACGACCGGCGGGTTCGGCACGTTCCTCACCTACGTCGTCAACTGGGCCTCGTTCGACAAGGTCAAGCGGAGCTTCGAGCTGCTGGCGAGCGAGGTGGCCCCGCGCTTCAACGGGTCGGCCGAGCGCGGCCTCGACTCGATCCGGTGGAGCGTGGAGAACCGGGCCGTCTTCCCGCACACCGAGGCGCTGCGCAACCGCCTCAACGGCGTGGGCGGCACCGCGAGCTGAAGACGTCCGGCATGACGAACACGCGCCCCTGAAGGCGCGCCCCTGACGGGGCATCCCTGAAGGCGACTTCTGGAGTTGACTTCTCCGTTCCGCAACGCACGGTTCCACAACGCACCGTTCCGCGTCACGCGTCACGGAATTGTCAACTCCAGAAGTGCGTTCCTGTTGTTCCTGGCAATACCATTAATGGCCACTGGTACATACTTGGTTTCAGTGTGAATCTGGATCCGTGAGCAAGCGAATAGCAGTAGTCGGCGCCTACGGGTCGGGGAAGACCACTCTCTCCACGGCGCTCTCCCATCTGACCGGCCTGCCGCGCACCCACGGCTCCCCGATGCGGGAGCCGATCGGCGGCGAGGGGCACAGCGTCCACAACTGGACCGACGGCCAGCTCATGCAGTTGACCGTGAACCGCTACGCCGAGCGGCTGCTCGGTGAGGCGGCACATCCGGAAGGGTTCGTCTCCGACGGCTCCGTCGTGCACGAGTGGACGTACGCGAAGCTGCGGCTGGTGGCCGGTTCCTACCCGGGGACCGACGTCCCCCTGGACGACCGGCACCGGAGCACCGGGACCGCGGTGCTGGAAGCGGCGGTCGACGATATCGGCCTGCTGATGAAGCACCACGCCCGCACCGCGTACGACGCGTTCGTCCACGTGCCCGTCGAGTTCGAACTCGCCCCGGACAACCGGCCCATCAACGAGAACTTCCGCCGCCTTTCCGACGCCCTGCTGCTGCCCGCGCTGGCGGCGACGGGCGTGCCGGTCCACACGGTCACCGGAGACCTCGCCGACCGCCTGAAGCAGGCCGTCGGGCACCTCGGGCTCGCGGAGACAGCGGTCATGGACGTCGAAGAAGCCGTCCGCCTCACCACGGCGCCCGACTCCAAGTAATCAGCCGTTCCACCAACATTCCACCAAGCAAGCCCGCCGGGCTTTCTCCTGTGAAGGCGACATTCCTGTGAGCACACTCGAAGTACCCAGTTTCAAGGACAATCCCAAGCTCAAACTCGCTATCTCCGGCACCTATTCGACGGGAAAGTCGACCACCACCGAGGCCCTTTCCATCGCGACCGGAATTCCCCGTACCCACGCCAAGACCTCACGCGAACTGCTCGTCGACCTCGTGCCGGGGAAGACCGTCATGGAGCTGAACGCGATGGAGCTGGTGAAGCTCGGTCTGCGGCGTTTCGAGGAGCGGGTGCACAACGAGTCCAGCGGTGACGCGTTCATCTCCGACGGCGGCGTCTTCCACGAGTGGGTCTATTTCGAGGCCCGCATGCGCGTCGGGATCAACCCGGGCGCCGACTGGTGGTTCAAGGGCATCAAGAAGGTCGTCGGCCTGCCCGTGAAGCACTTCTACCAGCGCTACACCGACACCCTCGGCGACATCACCCGCGCCCGCGCCAAGCGCGTCTACGACGCGTACGTCCACCTGCCCGTCGAGTTCGACATGGAGCCCGACGGCCACCGTCCCGTCTCCGAGAAGTTCCGCCGCCTCTCCGACGACCTGCTGATCGAGGCGCTGGACCGGATGGACATTCCCTACCGCGTCGTCGGCGGCCCGATCCCGGACCGCATCGAGAAGATCGTGAAGATGTTCGACCTGCCCGTGGTCGTCCCGATCGAGGAGGCCATCGCGGAGGCGCAGCGCCGCGTCGAGGCCGACATCGAGGACCTGAAGGCCGACGCCCGCTTCCACGAGGCGCAGCGCCAGAAGTCGCTCCCGCGCCGCATCGCCTACGCGATGCGCTACTGACCCCCTCTCCCCACCCCCGTACGAAACCCGTCCAAGGACCCGTCCAGGAAAGGACATCGTCGTGTCCAGCAACGTGACCGCGAGGCCGCGTCATCTGGGAGCAGTGCTCGCGCTGCTCGCCTTCGCTCAGATGATCATCGCCATCGACTACAACATCGTCTTCGTCTCCCTCCCCGAAATCGGCGAGCACCTCGGCTTCAGCGCGCAGAACCTCCAGTGGGTGGTGTCCGCCTACGCGGTCGCCTTCGGCGGCTTCCTGCTGCTGGGCGGGCGCGCGACCGACCTGTTCGGCCGCAAGCGGATGTTCATCTTCGGCCTGTTCCTCTACGCGGCCTCCTCGCTCGCGGGCGGTCTCGCCCAGGAGCCGTGGCTGCTGATGGCGGCCCGCGCGGTGCAGGGCCTCGGCGGCGCGTTCCTCGCGCCCGCCACGCTCTCCCTCGTCACCACGCTGTTCGCCGAGGGCAAGGAGCGCAACCGCGCCCTGTCCGTGTGGGGCGGCGCCGGCGGCTCCGGCATGGTCCTCGGTTCCATCCTCGGCGGTCTGCTGACCGACGCGTTCGGCTGGCCCTCGGTCTTCTACGTCAACGTCATCCTGGCGGGCGCGGGCATGATCGCCGCGATGTCGCTGCTGCCGGGCGACCGCGCCGAGACCTCCGGTGCCTTCGACCTGCCGGGCGCCGTCACCGGCACCCTCGCCTCCACCCTGTTCGTCTTCGCCCTGGTGCAGGGCCCCGAGGCGGGCTGGGGTTCGGGCCAGGTGCTGGGCGCGCTCGGCGTGGCCGTCGTGATGCTGCTGCTGTTCCTGCTCATCGAGAGCAAGTCGAAGGCCCCGATGGTGCCGCTGCGGCTGTTCCGCAACCGCAATCTGTCCACGGGCGCCGGCATCACCTTCCTGTTCATGGCCACCTTCGGTGCGCTGGCCTACTTCCTCACCCAGTTCTGGCAGGTCGTGCAGGAGTACAGCGCCTGGACCACCGGCTTCGCGTTCGTCGTCCCGTCCGGCAGCGTGCTGATCGGCACGATCGTCGGCGGCAAGTGGGCCACCAAGTTCGGCGTCCGCAACACCCTGTTCATCGGTCTCACCATGGGTGTCGTCGGCACCGTCGCGCTCGCGCTGACGCTGACGCAGGACGTCTCCTACGCGGTCCTCGCGCCGTCGCTCTTCCTGCTCTCGCTCGGCCAGGGCATCGTCTTCACGACCATGTTCGCCGCCGCGACGACCGGTGTGGCCGCAGAGGACCAGGGCATCGGCTCCGGCATCGCCACGACGGGCCAGCAGATCGGCGGCGCCGTGGGTCTCGCCGTGCTGATCGCCATCGCCGAGTCGATGAACGGCGGCGGCGGTGCGAAGGACCCGGCCCAGTTGACGGACGGCGTCATCACCGCGACGTGGGCGATCGCCGTGGGCATCGCGCTGACGTTCCTGGTGGTGCTCAACCTGAACAAGCGGGCCGCTGCCGGGGCCGACGCCGACGACCACGTCGAGCCCGCCCTCGTCGAGCCCTCGCCGGGCACGGCGGAGCCGGTACAGGCCGGGCGCACCTCTTGAGAGGCGCGTGCCTCCTGATGGGCGCCTGAAAGCCGGACGTCGGCGACACCCGGTCCACTTTTGCGGAGGGTCCCGGGCATCGCCGCCGTCGTTCAACAGCCGCACCCCGAAGGGTGACCGCTGCCTACGAAGGAAACTCTATGTCCACCGCACTACCTCTTGTCACCCTGAGAACTGTCGACGATTTCCTCGGAGCACGCGAAGGGCGCTTCTTCGGGGAGGGCTTCAAGCGCGTGCACCACGCGCTGACCGACATCGCCGTCGAGGACGGCACGATCACCGCGACGGCCGGTCTGGAGATACCCGGCTCCTGGTCCCGCAAGGGCGAGACCACGCAGCGCCCCCACCTGTCC
Source organism: Streptomyces daliensis (assembly GCF_054782395.1). NCBI lineage: Bacteria > Bacillati > Actinomycetota > Actinomycetes > Kitasatosporales > Streptomycetaceae > Streptomyces > Streptomyces daliensis. Next base: position 54,758 of record NZ_BAAGSO010000012.1, read on the forward strand.
ACCATCGACGTCATGCTGCTCGGCGCGCAGTTGACCGGCCTGTACGCGGCGCACGCGGGGCGGCTCGGGCCCGGCACGCCGTTCGCGGTCCGCTCGTGCGTCATCAAGGCCGGACGCAAGCCGCAGGAGGACGACCTCGACACGTTCGCGGTCTCCGGCCGAGTGGTGGAGGGCCCGGCCGACGACAACGTCGTGACCATGGAGTGCCGGATCGGTCTGCTGACGGTACGGATCGAGGCGGCCGTGGGAACCGGCCGTCCGGTGTGGAACTCCTGGCCGGGCGACGGCAGTTACGCCTCGGCGGCCGAGCTTCCCGGCGTGTGGAACGACGCGCCGTTCGGCGTCCCGCACCGGGAGCGGGGCCAGTTCCTGACCGACGTCGAGATCGACACGTCCGCCTGCCTGGCACGCGCCGACCTCGCGCTCCCGACCGTCCCGGCCCCCTCGTCCGCGCCGGGCGGGGAGCCGACCATGGTCGATCTCTTCGTCTCCGCGCTCCAGTTGGCCCAGGTGCTGCTGTACTCGCTCGACGGCGTGGCCAGGGCGGACAGCAACACGCTCTGGATGCGCCGCACCGTCATCGGCCCGGCGGCTGAGGGTGCGGGCGCGGCGGGTGAGGGCGATGCAGGCGGCGACGGCCGGTTCGAGGTGGCCCTGAGCGAGCCGACGCTGCTGGAGAGCGCGCAGGGCACCTGGCGCAGCGCCGACGTGGTCAGCACGTACGCGGGCCTGCGCCTGACCTGCTCCGTCGCGCATCTGCTGCCCGCCGTACCCGCCGTCTGACGGCCCTCTCCCGGCCGCTCCGACGGCTTTCCGGGCCCTCGGCCCCCCTTCGCTCTCTTCACGGCTCTTCTCAGGAGGCGAGACGTCATGCCCCAGCCAGCGGTACTCACCGGACTCGGTGCCTACCTGCCGCCGCGCCGCGTCAGCAACGAAGAACTCGCGGACCGCTTTGACACCACAGATGAGTGGATCACCAGCAGGACCGGTATCCGCACCCGTCGCTGGGCGGACCCCGGCATCTCCACCAGCGACCTGGCCGTGGAGGCCGGTCACCGCGCGCTGAAGTCCGCCGGGCTCGTCCCGGAACCCGGCGCCGTCGACCTGGTCGTCCTGGCCACCACCACCCCCGACCACCCCTGCCCGGCCACCGCTCCCGACGTCGCGGCCCGCCTCGGGCTCGGCGCGCCCGGCGCCTTCGACATCAGCGCGGTGTGCTCCGGGTTCCTCTACGCACTGGACACCGCGTCGAACGCGATCCTGGCCGGACGCGCGCGCAGCGTGCTCGTCATCGGCGCTGAGACGTACTCGACGATCCTCAACCCGCAGGACCGCACCACCTCCGTGATCTTCGGGGACGGCGCGGGCGCTGCCGTGCTGACGGCCGGGGAAGAGGGCCAGACGGGCGCGTTCCAGGGCTTCGACCTCGGCTCCGACGGCCAGCAGAAGGACCTGATCTGCATCCCGGCGGGCGGCTCGCGCCAGCGCTCCCAGGGCACGGCACCGGCCCCCGGCGACGAGTTCTTCACCATGCGGGGACGCGAGGTGTTCCTGTCGGCGGTGCAGCGCATGACCGAGTCCTCGCAGTCGCTGCTGGACCGGCTCGGCTGGAGCACCGACAGCGTCGGGCACCTGGTCGGGCACCAGGCCAACTCGCGCATCCTGCGGGCCGTCGCGGAACAACTGGGCGTCCCGGCCGAGCGCGCGGTGGTCAACCTCGACCAGGTCGGCAACACGTCGGCGGCCTCCATACCCCTCGCGCTGGCCGACGCCGCGGCCGACGGCCGCCTCGTCCCCGGCGAGCGGCTGCTGCTCACCGCCTTCGGCGGCGGGCTGACCTGGGGCTCCGCCGCGCTGACCTGGCCGGACATCGTCCCGGCCTGAAGGCCCCGGCCGTCGGTCGTCGGCCCGTCGCCCCGTCGCCCCGTCCCAGAAAACCAAGGAAGGACACCATGAGCATCCAGACCCACACCCAGACCGCCACCCAGGCCGACACCGTCACGCGGGAGCTGACCGAGGAGGTGCTGGCCACCGTACGCGGCAAGTTCGAGGCGCCCGAGGGGTCCACGGCGGAGACCCCGTACGAGGACATGGAGTTCGACTCCCTCGTGCTCCTGGAACTCGCCGTGCACCTGACGAAGGAGTACGGGGTCGAGGTCACCGACGACGAGATCCTGGACGCCGCCGACGTCACCCGTACCGCGGCGCTGCTCGCCGGGAAGGGCGCACGGCCCCATGGCTGAGCCGACCCCGGGGCCCTCGGCGGGCCCTTCGGCGGGCCTGTCGGCGCGCGGGGCGGGGCGCGGGGCGGCGTTCTTCGACGTCGACGGGACGCTCACCACCGGCACCACCCTGTTCCGCTTCCTGGAGTACCGGTTCGCGGCCGAGGGCCGTCCCGCGCACGCGTACCGGCACGAGCGGCAGCGGCTGCGCGCGATGACGTCGGGAGGCGTGCCGCGCACGGAGACGAACCGCGCGTACTTCGCCAGCTACGCGGGGCTCGACGCGTCCTACGTGGCGGAGCTGGCGGCCGAGTGGTTCAGCGGCGAACTGGCGCACGGCGGGTTCCTGCACGGGCCCGCCGTCGCCGCCCTGTGCGAGCACCAGGCGGCGGAGGAGCCTGTCGTTCTCGTATCGGGGTCCTTTCCCGCGGCGCTCGCGCCGCTCGCCCGGCACCTTCGCGTGGACGCGGTGCTGGCCACGGAGCCGGAAATCGTCGGCGGCCGGTACTCGGGCCGGGTCCACACCCCGATGATCGGCCGGGCCAAGGCGGACGCGGCCCGCGCCTGGGCGCGGGCACGGGGCGTCGACCTGACGGCCTCGACGTCGTACGGCGACCACTCCTCGGATCTGCCGCTGCTGGAGCTGACGGGGCGCGGCGTGCTCGTGGGCGGCGACGCCGAGCTGCGGGAACGGGCGCGGTGGCGGGGCTGGCGCCAGTTGCCGGCGCCCGCGCCCCTGTCAGCGCCCCTGTCCGCACCCTTGGCCGCCCCCCAGTCCGCGCCCGTGCCGCGGCTCCCGGCCTGATCACGGGCCGGTGCGGGGCGGGGCCGGGCCATGGCAGCCCGGTTCCGCCCCGCCCCGCACCCACTTGCCCATCACCCTGGCCGACCACCACCCCGGCGGCCCGCCACCCCCGCGACTGGCTCCCCCGCCAGTCAGCTTTCTCCGCACAGGAAGGACCCCTCGGCATGCGCGCAGTCGGAATTCTGGAATTCGGCGACCCCGAAGTGCTCGAAGTCGTCGATCGCGCCATCCCCGACCCGGGGCCCGGCGAGCTGCGCGTGCGCGTCACCGCCGCCGCCGTCAACCCGACCGACCTGATGCTCAGGTCCGGGCAACTGGCCCCGTACGTCGCCGAGTTCGACCCCCCGTACGTGCCGGGGATGGACGTCTCCGGAACCGTCGACGCGACGGGCGCCGACACCCTGTTCGCGCTCGGCGACCAGGTCATGGCGTTCGTCAACCCGTTCAGGCCGCAGGGGGGCGCACAGGCCGAGTACGTCGTCGTCGCCGCCGAGGACACCACGCTCGTGCCGCGCGGCCTGGACCTCGTCGCGGCGGCCGGGCTGCCCATGAACTCCCTCACCGCACACCAGGCGCTCGGCCTGCTGCGGCTGCCCGCCGGATCCACGCTCGCCGTGACGGGCGGCGCTGGCGCGCTGGGCGGCTTCGTGATCCAGCTCGCCGTGCACCGGGGGCTGCGGGTCGCCGCCGAGGCCACCGCGCAGGACGAGCGGCTGCTCAAGCAGCTCGGCGCGGAGATCCTCGTGCCCCGCGAAGTGCAGCCGGGCAACGGCGAGTCGGCCGACCTCGCCGACCGCTACCGCCGGGCCGTGCCCGAGGGCGTGGACGCGGTGGTCGACGCGGCCGTGGTCGGCGACCCCATCCTGGGCGCCGTCCGCGACGGCGGCCAGATCGTCACCTGCCGCCCCGGCCGCCTCGCCCTGGAGCGCGGCATCACCCAGCACGAGGCGAACGTCCTCGCCTACCCCGGCAAGACCGACGCGCTCGCCGAGCTGGCGGCGCTGGCAGCGGAGGGGACGCTGACCGTCCGTACGGCCTCCGTGCTCCCGCCCGAGCGGGTCTGCGAGGCGCACTGGCGGCTCGCGGGGGGCGGGGTGCGGGGGCGTCAGCTCATCGCCTTCGGCGACCGGGAGTGGGAGTCCCCGTCCCTGTGAGGCGATCCGTGTCCCGCACCCGGGGTACGACGCCGAGGCCTCCGCCGGTTCGCCGGTGGGGGCCTTTTGCGTGTGCGCGCACGACGGCGGGGCGTGGGCGCGCACGGGGGCGGGGCGCGCACGGGCGGCGCCGTGAACTTTTCCGAGGGGCCCGCCATCGAACTCCGGTGTCCGCCTCTTCCGCACCGTCGCGCGGTCGTGCCGTCGTGCGGTAGCGGAGCCGCGGACACCGCAACCGCCCCTCCCTGGGCCCGACCGCAGATCCCGCAGATCCCGCAGATGCGGAGTACCCACGCCATGAACGCCAGCTCCCTGACCAGACGCAGGACCGCCGTCACCGCCGCCGTCAGCGGCACCGTGCTCGCCCTGTCCGCGCTGGTCGCGCACGCCATGCCGTTCGGGCACCCGGCTCCGGATGTCGAGGCCAAGGGCGTCATGCTGCTGGACGAGAAGGGCCGTTCGGTCTACGCGAAGGACGCCGGCACCCCGCGTCCCATGGCCAGCACGGCGAAGATCATGGTGGCCTCCGTGGTCCTCAGCACCGAGGGCGTCGACCTGGAACGGAAGGTGCAGGTCCGCCAGCGGTACCGCGACTACGTCACCGAGCACCACGCCAGCACCGCCGACCTCCAGACCGGCGACAAGGTCACCGTCCGCCAACTGCTCTACGCGTCCCTGCTCCCCTCCGGCGCCGACGCGGCCTACGCGCTCGCCGACACCTTCGGCACCGGGGCCACCGGAGCGGAGCGGACCCGCTCGTTCGTCGCGAAGATGAACGCGAAGGCGCGGGAGCTGCGGCTGCGCGAGACGACGTACAAGACCTTCGACGGCCACGGCAAGGACACCAGCACCCCGGCCGAGCTGGCGAAGCTGGCCCGGCACGCGATGGAGAACGCCACCTTCCGCAAGGTCGTCAGGACGAAGAAGTACAAGGGCGACGCACCGGCGGCCAACGGCCGTACGCGCACGTACACCTGGACCAACACGAACCAGCTTCTCGGCGCCTACGACGGCGCCATCGGCATCAAGACCGGCACGACGGCCCGTGCGGGCAAGTGCCTGGTCTTCGCGGCCACGCGCGGCGACAAGACCTTCGTCGGCGCCCTGATGGACAGCGGCGACAGGTTCACCGACGCGGCGAAGATCCTGAACCACGGCTTCGGGGACGACGACGGCGACGTGGAGATCCCCGAACTCCCGGCGGAGGGCGAGAACGGCTGACGACGCCTCACGGCAGGGCGGCCCGGGGGCTCCGGCCTCGTACCGCCGTCACGAGACCGGAGCCGGAGCCCGTCCCCTGGACCGCTGCCGACGGTTCCCCGGGGGACGGGGGTTCTATGGGGCGACGGTGGTGAGTTGGAGCCCGCGTCCGCCGACGAGGGGTGCGGTGAGGATGACGGTGCGGCCCTCGTGGTGCAGGGCCTTGCCGATACGGGTGTAACGGGCCTGCCACCAGTGACGGGGCGCGAGCAGGGTGCTGAGGCAGTCGCGGGGTTCGCCGTCGACGGTGATGCGCTCGCCCGTCTCACGCAGGCGCAGGGCGTGGCAGGCATAGCCGGTGAGGAGCGTCGCCAGGTTGCCTTCCATGATCTCGATGACCTGCCCGGACGGCATGGGACGCGGGTAGCTGGTGAGGAACGCGGTCCCGTGTGGCAGTTCGTACATGAGGCGCACGGCCCGGTCCTGGATGCGGCGCATCACGAAGCGCGCCTGCTGGCCTTCCAGTACGGCGACGGGAAAACCGGCGGTGGTGGCCCAGCCGTGGGGGTCGTAGAAGACATCCTCGGGGTCAGCGGGGATGAGAACGGTGTGGTCGCGAGGCACGGGGCTACTCCGGGTGGTCAGTGACGGATGAGGGCGTAGACGAGGGTGACGATGAGTGCGGCGAGGACGGTGATGGAGGCGATCTGCTCACGCCGTCCTGGTGGGCAGAGGGGGCAGGCGAGGACGGGCCGGTCCGGGCTGTGCCACTGGACGACGCGTCCCTCGGCGGTCCAGCAGCCGCACCGGGCACACACTCCGGTCATCGCCGCCACCCGGAGGTCCGGGTGACGAGCTGACGGGGCGTCTGCGGCCGGAGCACGGGAAGGGGCTCGGGGCCGATGACCAGGGTGCTGCCGTCGACGAAGAGGAGATGGCGGCGGTCCCGGTCTACTGCGCGCAGGTCCCCGACGGTGCGGTAGGCACAGCCGACGACGAGGATGTCGCCCACGCGAACGGTGCGCGCGGTCACCTCGACCGGCGCGGCCAGCCAGGCTGGTGCAACCCGGCCCTTCACAGCGGGTCCACCACCCGCAGGGCGGGCGCCGGGTCGGCGTCCTGCTCAGGCTCGGCCGTCGTGGTGCCGGTGGGGCGTTTTCCGGCGCCGGTGAAGACGGTGATGGCGCGGGCCACGCTCTCGCCGGTGACCTCCGCGCGGATGGCGGCGAGGGGGAGGTAGGCGCCGTGACCGGGACACAGCCACACCGGCTCGTGCCAGGGGTAGCGCGCTGTGGCCAGGTAGCGCATGACGGGGCCCACGTGACCGTCGCCCTCCACCTCGCACTGGGGGCGGGTCACCGGTCCGCCTCCGGCCTCGTGGTGCGGGCCTCGTCCTCGGCGGCGATGTCGGCCGCGCAGCGGTCGCAGACCTTCACGGGGACGGTGCGCGTGCGCGTCTGCGGGCTCGCACCCCGCTCGTCCCCGGAGTACAGGTCGAGGACAACCTGTGTGCCGGGCGCCTGGCGGCAGCGGAAACAGCACTCGGCGGCCCGCCGCGCACACTCGTCGCAGATCCGCACCGGAACAGCACGCGGACCCGCCCCGTCCCCGGACACGACGTAGATCACCACCGTGCCCGGCCACCGACGACAACGGACGCAGCACTCGGCGACGGACGAAAGGCGCACGCTCACCGCCCGGCCCCGCTCGCATCGTCGCGGGGCCCGTGCTCGACACGGATCACCGCGTCCAGCACCACGTACAGCAGCCGCGCATCGGTGAGCCCGTACTCAGCCCACCCCCGCACCCAGTGCGCGAAGGCCGACCGCGTGCACCAGCCAGGCGGAACCGTCACATGCTGCGCGGTGCTCAGCAGTTGCACCCACGAGGTCTCCGGCACCACCCACCCCCGCGTCGCGCCGGGCGGCACCAGCCAGGTGAGCCGGTGCCCATACGGGTCGCGGATGACAGCGCCCGACTCCCTCCCGAGCCGGGCCAGCACCCGGTCCCCCAGATACACAGGGACGATGACCGCGTCCCAATGCACCCCCGCTGGGGTCAGTTCAGCAGCGACCCCGACAGGTGGGGACCACTGGGTGGTTGGCGGTGTGTGCGTCGCGGCGTCCATGCGGCCCCCTGACGTGAGGTGCTGATGCCCACGGACGGTAGGAGCCGCAACCGTTCACCTTCCACAGTGTTGCGAGAAGTTGCGCAACGTCACTCTATGGAGGCAAGGGCGGTTCTGATCAACTTGCGTGCCGCGTCCCCGTAGACCGCCAGATCGGCAAGCCGTAGAAACGCGTTCTCGTACTGCTCGATCTCTCCAGGCGCTGTGACCATCACCCGGGCCGTCAACAACTCGATCTCGACGGTGTTCTCGTCGAAGATGCTGAATGTCTCCTGCGGCCAGATGCGGTGCCGGGGTACTGAGAAGGGGATCACCCCCAGTGACACCGCTGGCAGGGCCATCACGGACAACAGGTGCCCGAGCTGGCCAGCCATCGTCGCCACGTCCCCCACCTGGTAGCGCAGCACCGTTTCCTCTATCAGGAGCGCGAAGTGGTGCCGCCCTTCGCGGATGACCTGAGAGCGCTCGATACGTGCGTTCGCGGCCTCCGGTGCTGTGCGGTCGCCCACGCCGTGGAAGTCGGCGATGACCTCGAACAGCGCGGCGGCGTATTCGGGGGTCTGGAGCACGCCGGGCATGACGTTGGAGCAGTAGATCCGGAAGCCGCGTGTGCGCTGGTAGAGCGGGAGGTACGACTCTTGGATGCCGCGCAGGCCCGAGCGGTGCATCCGTTTCCACTCGACGTACATGGAGTCCGCCGACCGGGAGGCTGCGATCAGATCGGCCGAGCGATCCTCGGCACGGCAGGCGGCGCACCATGCCCGGATGTCCGCGTCAGTTGGGACTGCGTGTGCGTTCTCCAAACGGGAGGTCTTCGAAGGGTGCCAGCCGCAGAGCCGTGCAATCTGACGGCCGGACAGTCCAGCGTCCAGGCGGATCTCGCGCAGCCTGCGTGCGATGGCCTTGCGGGCTTCCTGGACGCTGGATGAGGGGGAGAGAGACATGGCCCGGTCAGACTGTGTAGTCCTCGTGCGGGATTGCCCGGGACCATGCTGTCTCGAACGCCGAAGCACACAGTGCGGTCACACCAGGATCATCGGTCAGTTCGTGTCCGACCAGGTCTCCATCCCCTGTGAAGTGGTTCCACTCCACCAAGCGGCCGTCGAAGAGCCAGAAGTCGTTGCCGGGCAGAGCGATGTCAGAGGCGCGCCGACGGGGCAGCCACCTCACGTCCTCCCCAGCGGTGACGTTGTGGACAGTGCCGGCGTGCTCGAAGCGGATGTACTCGCTGACCGGCTCCGAGACGATCCGTACCCGTCGCATCTGTACGCCACGGCCGACAGCGGCTCGGACCAGGGTTGTCCACGGCTCCCAATATTCGGGATTGTCCCAGCGGCCGGTCTCTCGCCAGGTGGCGAAGTCTTTGTCTTCGTAGGAGACCGCGTAGCTGTCACGCATCTCCAGGTGGACGGCGGTCTGACGGCAGTCAGCCATCAGCTCCGCGAAGTCCGGCACGTCGTTCTGCGACATCGCACGCCTCCCTGACGATCGACACCATGCGGGCGGGAATCCGGATGACGGTCTCATGATCGGGGATGGTGCCGACCTCCAGGCACTCGACGGCGGTGCGCTCGTCCGCCCTCCAGCCCTGTAGGACCAGGTCCGCGTTCTCCTCGTCCACCCACACGGTAGGGCTCGCGTTGCTGCCCGTCTCTGGATCTTTAGCGATGAACCGTAGTGGCATTGGAGACTCCTTCGTCAGATGGGTTGCGACATCTTGCGAAGCCTCACTCTGACAGCACACAGGGCCAAGGCGGAATAACTTTGTGTAATCGCCCCTTTGGGTAGCTCCAGGCACGACAATGCCCCCGCCGCACGGTGGGGGCCAACGTCGTGCACGGCCCCGCGCCACACGTCGGCCCCGGTGCGCGCGGTGTCGTCACGCGCGTACCGGGGCCGACGGGGGAGGTGGCGGGGGCCACAGGGGAGGGGCCCCGCCACGTGGGGGGCGGCGGTTTGTCGGTGCTGGGTCGTACGGAAGGTGAGATGGCGGGCCACGCGGAAAAGTTCACGGGAACCCAGGGAAAATCCTCGCCGGCCCGGCGGGGCTGCTCGCGGGGCGCGCGGGTACCCCGTCCGGATGGGTGGGACGAGCGGGACGGGCGGGATTCTCGTCGGGACGTGTTCGTGGACGGACCGCGCGCTGGTGGCCAGCGGCTGGTACCCGTCGGGCAGGCGCGACGCCGAGGGACGGCTGCGGTACTACGCGGAACGGTTCCCCGTCGTGGAGGTCGACGCCACGTACTACGCGCTCCCCAGCGCACGTAACAGCGCGCTCTGGGCCGAACGCACCCCGGACGGCTTCCGGTTCGACGTGAAGGCGTTCTCCCTGCTGACGGGGCACCCGACCAGGGCCGAGGCGCTGCCCGCCGGTCTGCGCGCCGCAGGACGGGGCCGGGTGGAGCCCGACGAGGGGCTGCTCGACGAGGTGTGGGAACGGTTCGCCGGGGCGCTCGCCCCACTGCGCCGCGCGGACAGGCTCGGCACGCTGCTGTTCCAGTTCCCGCCCTGGTTCGCGCCGGGGCCGCGCGCCGAGGCGCGGCTCGCGCGGTGTGCGGAGCGCACCCGGGGCTGGCCCGTCGCCGTCGAGTTCCGGCACCCCGACTGGTGGCGCGAGGACCGCCGCGCCGCCACCACGGACCTGCTCACAGGCCTGGACATGTCCGCCGTCGCCGTCGACATGACCCAGACCCTGCCCACCTCGCTGCCCCCGGTCACCCCGGTCACCTCCCCGCGCCTCGCGGTGGCCCGCTTCCACGGCCGCAGCCCCGACTGGGGCACCGGCACGAAGGAGGCCAAGTTCCGGCACACCTACACGGAACCGGAACTGACGGAGTGGGTGCCCCGCCTGCACGCCATGGCACGCCGCGCGGACCAGCTCCACGTCCTGTTCAACAACTGCTGCGCCGACGCGGCGGTCCACGCGGCGGAGTCGATGCGGAGGCTGCTCGGGGCACGCACGGGCGCGGACCACGCGGCGGAGATCGCGGCGGAAGGCGAAGGGCCCGCGCACCGGGCGGGGTAACGGGGGCGGGTGGGTGGGTGGGTGGATGGATGGGTGCGCAGGCCCCCGTCAGCGCGCGGGCCCGTGGATGTGGACGGACGTGGACGCCCTCAGCCCGCAGGCGTCGGTTCGGCCCGTTGAGGTCGCCGTGCCGGTCGCCGGTCGAGGGGCACGACGACGCCCGAGAGGAAACGGTCCACAGCCTCGTCGACGCTGTGGATGAACCCCGAAGCGGCGTTGCCCCGCCCCGCGCCCATCCCCTTGAAGAGGGACAGCCGGAAACCGGTGATCCGCGCGCCGTCCTTCGGGAGGATGTCGCCGGGTTCGGGACGGAGCCGCTCCAGCGTGCCCCTCGGTCCTCCGCCCCCGCCCCTGGCCCCGGCCCCGGCCTCGACGAGCGTCTCGATATGCACGTCGGCCGGTGCCTCGCCAAGCTGCCTGACCAGGCGCTTGGCCCACGAGAGCGGATATCCCTGCTCGGGTGCCGGGATCTCCATCGACGTCCGCAGCTTGCCCGTACGCAGATCGGCGGTGAGCGCGAGGACGCCCGACATGCCCTCCACCCGCAGCTCCGCGTGCAGGCGGCCGTCCAGGCAGAGCTGGTCGGCGAGCAGGGACCGGCGCGCGTGGGCGTCCTCCCCGCGCTTGCCGCGCCACACGGGCAGCACCTTCTGGCCCAGCTCACCGCCCAGGCGCAGACAGATCTGGCGGACGAGGCGTTCCCAACTGCCGACGACCTCCACCGCGCGCTGGTCACCCTGGCAGAGGGTCTCGTCGTCGATGCTCTTGCGGACGGGTATCCAGGCCGGGCCCATGTTCTGGAAGCCGTGGCAGCCGGAGTTCTCGTGCTGGAGGTAGTGCAGCAGCTCGTGGAGGAGCCAGGCGTGCGCTGCGTTGCCCACGCCCTCGTGCCGGATCAGCATCTGTGCCTGGTGCGTCACCTCGGCCCAGGAGAGGTGCCAGAGGGAGACCTGGTGCTTGCGCCGCCCGTCGGTCTTGACGTCCACCACGGGACGGCCCTCGAGCGCCACTTCGTTGGAGACGGTGATGACCGCCTCGTATCCACGACGCGACGCGATGTCCATGTACTCCTGCACCTGCTCGCTCTTCAACGGGTTGCCGTTGGTCTTCACTTCGACGAGCGCGGTCCACAGCTTTCCCGCGCGCTCGACCCGGATGACGCCGTCGGGACGTCTGGGGAGGTCGCCGTTCGGCAGGGTCACCTCGGTGAAGGTCTCCATCCGCCCTGCGGGGGCGCCGTAGGGGGCCGTGAGCCTGCGGCCGAACTCGGGGATCTGCGCCATCACCGACAGGAGGACGGAGGTCGCCCGTGACTCGCGCTCCCTGTCGCTCTTGAGGGACGGGGCGGGGAAGAGCCGCGCCCGCGGCCAGGCGTCGTTCTCCGCGAGGGACTTCTTGACGGCCTTGGGCAGCGTGATCTTCTTCCGCGCCGTGCGGGGGCGCCGGGTGGGGACAGGGGCTGGGTCGGGGGCCGCGGCGGGGGCCTCGGCGGGCGTGGGCTGTCCGCCCGCCACCGGGGCGGGGATGGTCACGGAGAGCCCGCCGACGGGGCCGCTCCTGCCGGGGGACGGCGCCGGAGTCCCCGCGCTTCCCGGCGGCGGGGAGGTCTCGCCGCTCAGCGTCCCGGCCGGTCCCGCCGCGCCATCGCCGCCATCGGCGCTGACGTCCCCGGCATCCGCCCCTTCCTCCGCTTCCTCCGCTTCCTCCGAGTCGTCGACGTCGATGCCGTAGTCCGTCGCGAGGCCCGCCAGACCGGACTCATAGCCCTGGCCCACCGCACGGAACTTCCACTCGCCGCCGCGCCGGTAGAACTCCCCGAACACGAAGGCGCTCTCCACACCGGCGTCGTCGATGCGGAAGCGGGCCAGGCCCTCGCCCGTACGGTCGGACAGCGTCAGCCGTAGGTCGTCCAGATCCCCGAAGCGGGCGCCGCCGTACCGGCTGGCGGCCACCACCACGTACTCCACTTCCGGCGGCAGCGCCGTCAGGTCGAGGCTGATGCGGTCCTCGTTGCCGTCCTCCGCCGGCGTCTTGCCCAGGAGCTGCACGCTCCCGTCCGCCGCCGCCGGGTTGTTGTAGAAGAGGAAGTCCGCGTCGTCGCGCACCTTCCCGTCCGGGCCCAGCAGCAGTACGGAGACGTCCGCGTCCCCCTCGCCCGTCTCGCTGCGCCAGTTCAGTCCCACGGTCACCGAGCCCGCGTCCTCGCTCAGCCCGGCCAGGCCGACGTTGGCGCCCTTGACCATCTCGTACATGTGGCCCCCCAGCCACGCGGTCGCGTCGGACCGGATCCGGCACGGTCCCGCGTCTTCTCATGTGATGTCCCCCACGCATATGCGGGAGCTGAACCTTAACGCTTCAAACAGCTACTACATGGGATACGGGTCGAATTGACAGGACAGGGGCGACAACGCGGGGCGGGGACGAGGCGTTCGCGACGCACGGGTCATACGCGAGTGCAACGGTGCGGTCACGCGCCGTTCGCCCGCCTTACATGCTGACCGCGCCATGGTGTGGGATGGGACACGCAGCCGTGTCGACGCGATCGCGACGACTCACGCGCGTCACCGCATACGGGGCACGCCCACCCGCGTCGCACCCGGCGCACCGCGCACCGCATCCGCGACCGCACGCGACGCGCCGCAGTCCGGGGCCGCGGACCGCGCACGGCTGGCGAGCACAAGAGCACAGACGCACAAGGGGGACATGTGGCACGTGGTCAGAACGTACGGAGAGCCGCGCGGGCGGCCGTCGACGAAGTGGATGTGCAGGGGGTGGCCGAGGAGGAGGTCAGGCGGCGGACCGGACAGGGCGGCGGACGCGGCGGACGCGGATCGGGGAAGCGCTCCGGCGGGCGTCGCGACGGCGGCGACGGCGACGTGGCCGAGCCCGAGGACGAGGGCATGGACCCCGCCGACTTCCCCGCCGCCCGCGAGCAGGGCGGCAGCATCGACACGGTGATGGCGGAGCAGACCGCTCCGCTCGACGAGGCCGGAGAGGTCCTCAACCGCAGCGAGCAGAAGCGCGAGGACGGCCGCAAGGTCCACGCCATCTGCCCGATGGTGATCCCGCGCGGCAGGTCGCTGCGCAGCATGCTCCCCGTGTCGCTGCTGCTGGTCGTGGGCGCGGTCGGCACCTCCGTCGCCGCGACGACCGCCTCGGCGACGGGCGTCAGCACCCTCGCCCACCCCCTCTTCGGCCTGCACTACTGGGTGCTGGCGCTGCTGGCCGTGGGCTTCGTGTGGTGGCGGCAGGGCATGGTGATGGTGCCCGACGGCTGCCAGGCGCTGATCACGCGCTTCGGGAAGCTGGAGCAGGTCGTGGGCCCTGGCCGGGTCATCCTGCTGAACCCGTGGAAGCGGGTCTCGTACATCATCAACACCACCCGCGAGTACCCGTTCAACGCGCCGGTCGCGGAGGCGCCGACGCGGGGCGGGGTCAAGGCGTCGATCGACCTCTTCATCCAGTTCCGGATCAGCGACCCCGTCGAGTTCGTCTACACGCTCGGCGCGGTGCGCGGCTTCGAGGAGAAGCTGAACAACGCCGTCAGCGAGACGATCCGCAGCCTCATCTACGAGCAGGAGGCCGCCGGGATCTACGACATGGTCGGGGAGGACACCGGCCGTCTGCTGGAGCAGCTCAACCAGCAGTTCCGTCCCGCCGTCGAGCTGACCAACGCGAACATCACGCACGCCGAACCCTCCGACCGCGCCTACCGCATGGACCTCGCCGCGCCCGAGATGGTGCGGGTGGCGAAGGAGGCCTACACGCACGAGTACGCGCTCCAACTGCGCAAGGAGCAGGACGAGGGCGACCTCAGCAAGGAGCTGGCGACCCGGCACGAGACGCTCTCCGCGATCCAGGCGGACATCGCGCAGCACCAGGCGCAGATGGACACCGCCGTCGAGCGCGAGACGAACCGGGCCGAGGCGCTGGCCAGGCAGCGGTACGTGCAGGCCGAGTCGGAGGCCCGCGCGAACGCGGCGCTCCTGGAGGCGCAGGCCCTCGACATCCGCGCGGTGACGGCGGCCGAGGCCCCGGAGATCCTGGAGTACCGCTACCAGCAGCAGGTGCTGGACACGCTGGAGGGCGTCGCCGACCACCTGCCGAGGCTGGTGCGCATCGGCGGCGGTGGCGCGGACGGCGGCGACAGCGCATCCGGCACGTCGGGCGCGGCGGGGGTCGACTTCCTCGCGCTCGCCCGCGAGATGGTGGGCGAGCGGGGCGGTGAGCTGTTCTCCGAGGCCGACATGGCCGCCTCACGCGAGCGGCTGACGGAGGTGTCCCGCCGCATCGCCGAGCGCGAAGCGGAGATCAGCGCCCTGCGGGAGGCGGAGCAGCCGACGGTCCCGACCGTTCCGGCGGCGCGCGGCGGCGAAGGCGGCAGTGGCAGCGACGGTGACAGCACCGGCGCCGACGCCGACGCCGACGCCGACGCCGACGTCAACGGCGCCCGTACCGGCGAGGCATCGGCATCCGAGCAGGAGGGCGCAGAGTGAGCACCGCACGCAACCGCAGGTCCGTCATCTCGGAAGAGGTGGCCCCCTGGAGCGAGATCCCGCAACTGCTGCGCGGCGGCGAGGCGGGCAACATCGTCCCGGTCATCATCCCCCGCAACCGCCAGCGGCTGTGGTGGATGATCCCCCTGTGGCTCGGCCTGCTCGCGCTGCTCACCGGCGTGATGGCCAGTGCCCAGTCGACGGGCGACGGCGTGGCCGACTTCGCCTACGCCGGGTTCGCGGTGACCGCGTACGTCCTCGGCACCGTGCTGGTGCTGGGCGGGGTGCTGTGGTGGTGGCGCTCCTCGATCGTCGAGATCGAGCAGGGCACCACGGGCATCCTCACCCGCTACGGCGCGATCACCCGCACCCTGGACCCCGGCCGCCACTACCTGTGGCACCCGTGGTCGCGGGTGGACTTCGTGGTGGACACGGCCACCGAGATCCCGTACTCGGCGCCGGTCGTGGCCTGCCCGACGCGGGAGAACGTGCCGCTGCGCTCGATCGAGTTCTTCCTGAAGTTCCGCATCACCGACGCCGTGCTCTTCGTACGGACCATCGGCGCGGGCAACTTCGACCTCGTGCTGTCCAGCGCGGTCCAGGACGCCATCCGGCAGCGGGGCCGTCAGGTGCAGACCGAGCGCGCCTACGACCTGCGCGGCTCTGACGTCGCCGACATGCAGGAACTCCTCAACCACCAGCTCTCGCGCTACGGCGTCCGGATCACCGGCTCCAACATCCCGGACGTGCAGTTGCCCGCGCAGTACCAGCAGCACCTGGCCACGCGCGAGCGCGTCGCCAAGGAGCGCACCGCGTACGAGCAGGAGTGGGGCCTGACGCGCAAGCGGCGCATCGACAGCCTCCAGATGGACATCGAGCGCGCGAAGAAGGTGCGCGACGCGCGCATCGTCGAGGTGAAGGCCGCGCTCAACAAGGCCCGCGAGGACGTGGCCCAGTTGCTGGAGGAGCAGGAGACCGAGGCGCAGAAGGTCCGCTTCGAGATCGAGACGCGCGGCAGGAGCGGGCTGATCTCGGCCGAGAACGAGGCCCGCGCGCAGCGCCGTCTCGCGCAGGCGTACCGCGACAACCGTGCGGTGCTCCAGTACGAGCTGGCCCGCCGCAGGCTCGAAGTCGGCGCACGGCTGGCGGGCCGTGCGCCACAGCCCGTGGTCGTCCGCACGGACGGCGCGGGCGGCGGCGACACCTCCGCGCTGTCCACGCTGCTGACCGCGCAACTGCTGCCGAGGCTCACCGCGCTGCCCGCTTCGTCGGCGGCCGACGAGTTCGCGGGGCGCGCGTCGCGCGTCCTCGACGGGCTGGACGGGCGCGAAGCGGAGTAGCACTCGGACTGCGTGCGCGACCGCCTGACGCGAGGGCCCGGCCGGACGACGGCCGGGCCCTCGTCATGTGCGGGACCGGGGGCCAGAGGGGTCAGGGGGGATCAGAAGGGGAAACGGTTCACCGCTCTTCGTCCCGCGCGGGCCCGCTCCCGCCGTCCCCCTCGCCGTCGCCCCGCACCAGCCAGGGCCGGAACGTCGCCGACACATCGGGGGTACGCGCGGTGTCCACGGTGAGGTGGAGCCGGGTGCCGCCATCCGGGCCCGCCGGGCAAGTGCGCTGCTCCGTCGCGGCGAAGACGCGCCGCAGCGCTTCGGCGACCTGCCGCGCGGCCTCGGCGGAACCCGCGACGACGCGGACCTCGGCCAGCCCAGGCGGGGGCACGGTCACGGGCCCGGAGTCGTCGCCGTGCGCGTCGCCGTACGGGCCGTCGCCGTGTGCCGGATGGGGTGACGGGGAGGGGGTCGGCGGGAGGGCTGGGGCTGACGGGGCTGTGTCGGCGACGCGTGTGCCCTCCGCCCGGGTGTCCTCCGGGCTGCGGTGCTCGTGCGGCGGTCGCTGACGGGAGTCGGTCACTGCTGGCCTCCTCGGCCGCGTGGGTCCGTGACGGCGACGGCCCGGCCCTTCTCGGCCCGGCCCGGCCCCCGGCACGGTGATCACGACGGTTGGGCACCGCCGCCTCACCGGCATCGCCGCCGCCCGCCAAAGGAACGACACCGGCGTGGAAGCGGTGTGCGACGTGCCCTCGGTCCCTGTCCCTCCACAGTAACCCCGGCACCCCGCGCCGTGGCCCTCGCCGGAAGCGCCGGTTCTGGCCGCGCGACGGGGAATTGACGGGGAGTTGGGGAAGCGCGGCCGGTACGGAGGCGTGGACGCGGCGGGGCCGGTACGGAATCCGGAATCCGGACCCGGAATCCCGTACCGGCCCCGCCGTCACATCCCGCTCACACCGTCAGACCCCGCTCACTTCCCGCTGCCCGCGAGGACCTGGGCCACGCGCGCGGCCGAGGTACCGAGGCCCGTCGGACGGCTCAGACTCAGCAGCCCGGCCGGGCCCCCTGCGTCCGTCGCGCCGCCCGCGCCGCCCGCCCCGTCCCCACCGTCCGCGCGACCGCCCCGCGCGCGGTCCGACGGGAGGCGTACCGGCGTCTCCGCGTGCCGCCGCAGGTCGGCCTCCGTATAGCGGCGGCAGTCCTCGTGCCAGGTGAGGATGCCGGAGATCCAGAACTCCAGGTCGCGCACGTAGGCGGCCACCCCGGCGCGGCCCTCGGCCGAGAGGCCGATGTCGTCGAAGAGGACCGGGAGTTCGTTCGCCGCCACGTGCTGGAACTGGCTCAGGCGCGAGGTCATCAGGTCGACGATGATGCGCAGCGCCGCCTCGTAGCCGCAGTCGAAGAACTTCTGCACGACGAGGATGCCGTTGTGGACCTCGCCCTCGTACTCGATCTCCTTCTGGTACGAGAACACGTCGTTGATCAGCATCCCGTAGTCCATCGCCGCGTTCTCCAGCGAGCCCATCGGGCCGCTGCCGTAGACCTCCGGCGGGATCCGCTCGCCGTGGGCCAGCCTGCACAGGCTCTTGGTGAGATCGGACCCGAAGGTGTGACGCCGCATCTCGATGTAGTCGACGGGATCGGGCACGCGGTTCTGCGCCTGGTTCGCCAGCTCCCACAGCCAGCTCTCCGTCATGTCCTCGATGGCCTTGCGCAGCGCGCACCGCGCGTCCTTCGCCATCGGCCCGGCGGTGCGCGTCCACAGGTCGGCGAGGCCGCGCTCCAGCGCGTTCACCGGTTCCGGCGTCGTGGAAGGGTCCTCGACCGGCATGAAGTCGCGGAGCCTGTCCGTGCACACCTTGGCCCCGGTCAGGTCCCTGGTGCGGCCGAAGACGACGGGGTAGTAGTCGTCGCCGTAGGTGCCCCAGGCCAGCCAGGCGGAGGAGATGTCCAGTTCGCCGGGGCTCGCGTCCGGGTGGATGCCCGCGGCGCACAGCGGCAGGTCGTGGTCGCGGAGCCGTTCCTCGTCCCACACGTGCGACAGGGGCACGCCGGGCTGGGGCTCCAGGATGCCCATCCGGTACGACCACTCGACGACGTTCTCGCGCGCCGCGTCGAGATGCGGGCTGAGCCGCCTCGTGAACGGCATCCCGAGGTCGGGCACCTGGGACGGGCCGACGCGCTGGTGCGGCGCGTGGGTGAGGGCGCGCGCCCGCGCGGTCTCGGCCCGGGTGGTGGTCGGCCCCTTCAGGGAGCGGATGTCGGCGGCGGAGGACCCCAGTCCGGTGGGTCCTGGCAGCCCGGGGTTGAGCACCCCGGCGGCCGAACGGTCCGCTTCCTGGGCGCCGTTCATGTAGCGGCTGGAGCGCATGTGCCACTCGTGGCCGCCCGACTGCCAGTCCTGGAGGCCCTTGACGTAGGCCATGACGTCCGCGCACGCCTGCGCGTCCAGCCCGTACTCCGCGAAGAGCGGGGCGAGTTCGGTGAGGGTGGTGTTCTCGAACTGCTGGAGGCGGGAGGTGAGGAGGTCATTTACCGCCTCGGCCGCGTCCTGTGTACCGCAGTCGAGGAAGGTCTCCAGGACGAGGACCCCGTTGCTCAGTTCGCCCTCGTCCAGGATCTCGCGCTCGTACGAGAACAGGTCGTTGCGCAGATGGACGGCGTCGGAGAAGGCGTCGCGCAGGACGCGCATCGGGCGCGTGCCCGCGATGGCCGCGGGCACCTCGGCCCGCGCCGCGTACTCGATGAGCCCTGCCGACCAGGGCGCGCCGCCCACCTTCCGCCGCATCTCGATGTACTCGACGGGATTGGGGATGCGGTGCGCGTTGATGTTGGAGAGTTCCCAGAGCGACTCGTTGAGCAGATTCTCCGTGCTCTCCGCGAACCGCGCCCGCCACTCCGGCGACATGGCGGGCACGGTCCTGGCCCACAGATCGGCGAGCCCCGCTTCGACGGGGTTGGTCGGCTCGGGCATCCCGTCGGCCAGGTCCATCGGCATGAACAGGGGCAGCCGGTCCAGGTACGCCTTGCCGCCAGGGCGGTCCAGGGAGCGCTTGAACTGCTCCAGGAAGTGGTCGTCGAAGAAGAAGACCCACACGTACCAGTCGGTGACCAGGGAGAGGTCGGGCCCTTCGGCGTCGGAGTGGGTGTAGGCGCACAACAGCGCGTAGTCGTGGGAATCGAGGTCGTGCTCGTCCCAGATTCCCGAGCCCTCCACCATCCCCATGGCCCGCGCCCACTGTTTGGAGTGCTCGCGCGCCTCTTCCAGATGGGGATTGAGGCGTGCGGGGTACGGGGTGTAGAAGTCGGGCAGTTCAAACGGCTGAGTCACGGGTCACCCGGTCTTTCCTCTGAGCGTCCGGCGGCGGCTCACCGAGGTGCCCTCGCGCGCCCGCGTACGGGCCGCTCCCACGGGACCGGAAGAGCCGTTCCGCACGCCTCCCCCTCTCGCTCGATGCCCCACCTGTCCGGCCCGAGCCCTACCCCGCGCATGACAACACCATCCGACCAGCCGTTCCTTCGAGTGAACCGGGAGCGCAGGGCTCGCGCGGCGGCCCGTCGACGCCTAGACTGCGCCCCCTCGCCGGAGGGCGCCGCGCCTCTCCGGGGGCGGGGGCTCGCGTGCGCCGGGGCGCGACGGGAGCGATCATCGGAGCATGGACCTCACCCTTCGCCTCTCCCAGCAGCCGGAAGCCGACGAACTGCTCAGCCGTAGCCCGCTCGCCGCGATGATCGGCATGCTGCTGGACCAGCAGGTGCCGATGGAGTGGGCGTTCGCCGGGCCGTACACCATCGCCCGGCGCATGGGCGGCGACGATCTCGACGCGCACGAGATCGCGGCCCGCGACCCGGAGGAGTTCGCGGCCCTCCTCTCCGAGAAGCCCGCCGTCCACCGCTACCCCGGCTCCATGGCCAAGCGGGTCCAGCAGTTGTGCCAGTACCTGGTGGAGCACTACGACGGCGACGCGAGCGCGGTCTGGCGCGACGTCTCCACCGGCCGGGAACTCCTGTCCCGCCTGAACGACCTCCCCGGCTACGGCAAGCAGAAGTCCCAGATCTTCCTGGCCCTCCTGGGCAAGCGCCTCGGCGTCACCCCCGAGGGCTGGCGCGAGGCGGCGGGCTCCTACGGCGACAAGGACGCGTACCGCTCGGCGGCCGACATCACGGGCCCCGAGTCCCTGGACAAGGTGCGCGCGCACAAGCAGGAGATGAAGCGGGCTGCGAAGACGGCAAAGGCGACGAAGGCGACGCCGAAGAAGTAGCCCCGAAGCCCTGACGGGGCCGCGTCACGCGCCCCCGTCGCCGATCCGCTCGCCCCCGCCGGGCAACCCGGCGGGGGCGTTCTGCGTCCTTGATCCACAGCGGTGGAAACGCCGCCGCAACCGTCCGACCTCGGCGTATCCGCCCGTCAGGGATGAGCACGCCGTGGACTCCAGGTGGCTATACACTCCGCGTATACACGGTATGTATAGTGGCCGGAACGACCGACCAGCCGCCCTGCGAAGGCCACCCCCTTCCTCTCCCGCCTCACGGCAGGGCCGGAGCCGGAGCCGGAAACGGCACCCGGAGCGCAGAAAGGCATTCATGTACACCAAGGCATTCGCCCCCGAGTACCAAGGCGACCTCGGCTCGCTCTCGGTGAACTCGTCGCTGGAGGACGTGCTCGCCAAGGGGTCCGAGCGGCTGCGCGCGGCCGAGCTGGCCGGGTCGCAGGCCGACATGGCCCGCTACGGGCTGGCCGTGGCAGAGGCGCGTCGGCGGCTGGGGCACGTCGAAGAGGCGGACCGGGCCTGGAAGGCCAGCTACCGCGCGGCCCGCGCCGCCGGTGACGTCGGCGCGATGGCCTGGGCCGTGTGGAGCGGCGGGACCCTCGCGAGGCAGCGCGGCGCGCTGGCGCTCGCCTTCCGGCTGCTCGGCATCGCCGCCGAGCTGGGCAGGCGCGGCGAGGACATGCTCGCCCGCGGCTACTCGCTCGCGGGCATGGCGGAGACCGGCCGGATCCAGGGCGACTACCAGGCCGTCGGCGAACTGCACGAACAGCTCCTGGCCGAGGCCCGCGAGCGCGGTGAGGCGCGGCACACCGTGTGGGCGCTGGAGGGCATCGCGCAGATGCACCGCAACACCGGCTCCTACGAAACCGCGCTCGCCATGTTCGAGGAGGCGGCGGGGATATCAGCGAAGGCCGACGACCGGCGCGGCCACGCGTGGGCCCTGCGCGGCATCGCGGACATCCTCTCCGCGCGGGGCGACGACCCGCGGCGCGCGCTGGAGCTGCTGTCAGAGGGCGAGGCCATCTGCCGCGAGATGAACCTCTCCAGCGCGCTGGCGTACAACCACAAGATGCGCGGCAACATCCTCTACCGCGCCGGGCGCTACGACGAGGCCCGCGCGATGTACGAGCGCGCGCTCGCGCGCTTCCGCGCGATGAGCGAGCTGCGGGGCGAGGCGCTGTCGCGGCTCGGACTCGTCAAGTCCCTCGCCCGCCTGGGCCGGGACCGCGCCGAGACCGCGGCCGACCTCTACGAACTGCGCGACGCCCTCGACGCGGCCGGCCTGCGCCACTCCCGCGCCATGGTCGACAAGGCGCAGGCCGAACTGGGCATCCAGCCCTTCACCCACGCGGGCGCGGCCTACGGGCCGGGCACGACGGACGGCTCCGGCACGACGGACGGAGCGGGCGCGGCGTACAGGCCGGGCGCGACGGACAGGCCGGGCGCGACGGACAGGTCCGGCACGGCATACGGGCCAGGCGCGACGAACGGGCCAGGCGCGACGAACGGGACCGGTGCGGCGGGCCCGGCAGGTGCGGGTGGCCGTGCCGGGGCCGAGGTGCAGACCGTGGGAGCCCCGCGATGACCCCGTCTCCTTCCCTGTCCGCCGCGACCGCGACGGCGCTGCGCAACGCCGGGCCCCCTGACGTGGCGGCCGACGCACGCCGCGTGCTCGACCGCTGCCGCGCGCTCGTACGCCCCGGCCTCGTCGCCGCCGTCGAGCGCATGCACCCGTGGCTGGGCGAGATGGCCGCCTACTCGCTGGGCTGGCACGAGCCGGGCGGCCCGCCGCCCCGCGAAGGCGCACCCACGGCCACGGGCGCGAGCGGCGACAGCGACAGCGGCGGCGGCAAGGGTGTGCGTCAGGCGCTCGCCGTGCTCGGTGCCGAGGCCGCGGGCGCGAGCGGCGAGCACGCCGTGCCGGGCGCGGTCGCCGTGGAACTCGTCCACACCTTCTCGCTCCTGCACGACGACATCATGGACGGCGACGAGACACGCCGGCAGCGGCCGACCGTCTGGAAGGCGTACGGGACCGGCCCCGCCGTCCTCGCCGGGGACGGGATCTTCGCGCTCGCCGTCGAGGTCCTCGCGGAGACGCCCGGCGCGCGCGTCGGCACGGCCGTGCGCAGGCTCGCCACCGCGCAGAGCCACCTCATGGCAGGTCAGGCCGACGACCTCCTCTTTGAACGGCGCCCGTGGGGAGGGCCCGACGCCGTGCGCCCCGGCGAGTACCGCACCATGGCCGAGGCCAAGACCGGCGCCCTCCTCGGCTGCGCCGTGTCCCTGGGCGCCCTGCTCGCGGGGGCGCCGGAGGCCACCGTCGAAACGCTCGACCGCGCCGGACGGCATCTGGGCGTGGCGTTCCAGGCGGCGGACGACCTGCTCGGCATCTGGGGTGATCCGCGGGTCACGGGGAAGCCCGTGCACGGCGATCTGCGGCAGGGCAAGAAGACGTACCCCGTCCTCGCCGCGCTGTCCACCGACGGGTCCGCGGCGCGACGGCTCGGCGAACTGCTCGCCTCGTCACGGCCCATGGACACGGAGGCCGCCCGTACGGCGGCATGGCTCGTCGAGGAGGCAGGCGGTCGCACCGCCGCGCTGCGGGAGGCCCACGCCCATCTGACGGAGGCCCGCGCCTGCCTGAACGCCGTCCCCCTCACCCCGTCCGCCGTCCACGACCTGCACACCCTGCTGCCCTTCCTGGTCCACCGCGCCATGTGAGCCCCGCCCCGCCCCTGCCGTACGAGCGAACCCCGGCTCCGTCAGCCCAGCCCCTCGAAGTCGGGGCCCAGCGTCAGGGTGACGGTCCCCGGTGTGGCGGCGGCGTCCTTCTTCGCGGTGACGCCGGGGAAGCGCGAGGCCAGCACCTCCGCTTCCGCCGCCTTGCCCGGCGGGTAGGTGACCGAGGTCTTCGCCGCCTCCTCCGGCGCGTTGCCGGTGGTGACGGGGAAGCCGAACTTGGCGAGCGAGCGTGCCGCGACGGCGGCGGCGCCCGCCTCGGAGGTGCCGTTGAGTACCTGGACCCTGACCCGGGAGGCGTAGAGGGGGTCCGCGCTCTCCGCCGTGAGCCGCTTCTTCGTCACCTCCTCGTCCTTGGCCATGGCGGTGAACAGCCGCGCGGCCTGCGGGTACTGCCAGACCACGTTCGCCTTGTCGCTGGGCACGTCCGCCTCGCGCGGATAGTTGGGCACGGTGAGGAAGTGGAGGCGGTCCTCGGGGATGTCCTTGAGTCCGGAGGCGAGGTCGTAGAGGGGCTTGATGCCCGCCAGTTCCTCGTCCGTGGTCAGGGACTTGGTGGCGGAGTCCAGGAACCCGTACAGCGCCTTCGGGCTCGTCAGCTTCCGCTGCGCCTTGGCGGCCAGCGACTCCATGAACTCCTGCTGCCGCCCGATGCGCCCGGTGTCGGTGCCGTCGCCGACGCTGTAGCGGGCGCGTACGTAGCCGAGCGCCTCCTCGTCCTTCACGGTCTGGCAGCCCGCCTCCAGGTCCAGGTGCGCCTTCTTGTCGTGTATCGCCTCCTCCGGGCACACCTCGATCCCGCCGAGCGCGTTGACCATGCCCTTGAAGCCCTGGAAGTCGACGGAGGCGAAGTGGTCGATGCGCAGCCCGGTGTTCTTCTCGACGGTCTTGATGGTGCAGGCCGCCGCTCCGGCGACGTCGCCGCCCTGGGTGCCGCCGATGGCGAAGGACTCGTTGATCTTGAAGAAGTGGGGGTCAGAGCGGCTGCCGTCGCCGCGCTCGCAGGACGGTATGTGGACGTAGGAGTCGCGGGGCAGCGAGACGATGCCCGCCCATTTCCGGTCGGCGGCTATATGCACGACCATGAGGGTGTCCGACTGCATCGTCGTCAGGCCCTTGCCGTACTTGGCGTTGGCGCCGTCCCTGCTGTCGGAGCCCACGACCAGGATGTTCTTCGAGCCGGGGCTGATGTTGTCGGGCCGGTCGCCGCCGAGGCGGTCGCCCAGGTCGGCGGAGTGGATGTTGCCGTCGAGGCTGCCGTAGAGCCAGGCGCCGCCCGCGCCGCCCAGCAGGAGCAGTACGGCCAGGACGCCGCCGCCCCACACCACGGCCCGCCCGCGCCGCGTCAGCCGCGCGCCTCCCCCGCCCCTGCCGACTCCTCGACGGGCTCGCGCGCGCTTCGGCTCCCGCTTCGGCCTGCGATGCCGCCGCGCCCCACCCGCGTCGGGCGGCCACGCGCGGCCCCCGGTTCCCCGTCGCGCCATCACGTCACCGCCCTCCCCGGTCCCGGCACGGCGCACGGCGCACGGCGCACGGCGGAACCGCTGTCTGTCAGTTGCGCATTTCTGCAACTCTACAGTCTTGTAGAAACAAGAGGGAGGGCAGTGGTCCCACACCCCGGACAAGACAGAACAGGACAGGGCAGGGCAAGACAGGGCAGCGGTACGGCCTACAGCGGTGTAGCGGCCTTCAGAACCAGGAACAGGGCGATGGCCGCGTTCAGCGCGGACAGCGCGGAGGCGGTCGCTCCGGCGGCGGCGACGAACGCGGCGAGCCCCGCCCGGCTCGCCGCCGGCGGCCAACTGCGCGCGGGCGGCACGGGCCCGAGCAGCGCGGCGACCCTGCGCGGTACGGGCCCGGCCGAGGCGAACCCCGCGAGCCCCGGCGCGGGCGCTCCCCGCGAGACGAGCGCCGCCTTGGCGACGGCGCGCGCGGTGACCTTGCGGTCTCCCACCACGTGCGCCGCCTCCTCGTCGGCCCAGCGCTCGGCGCCGTAGGCGACGGCCGCGTACAAGGGCCGCAGCAGCGGATTCGCGCAGCCCGCCAGCCGCACGGCGAGCAGATAGCGGTGGTGCCCGCGCGCGAGGTGGGCCCGCTCATGGGCGAGCAGCGCGTGCCGCTCGGACGCGTCCAGGGAGGCGAGCATGCTGGTGGAGACGACGACCCGGCCCGGCGATCCGGGCAGCGCGTACGCGTAGGGCTCGTCGTCGGGCAGTACGGCGAGGTCCGGCTCGGCGTCGGGCGGCAGCCCCTCCAGCGCGCGCAGGGCACGGGCCCGTACGCGGTGGTGCCGTCGCACGGTGACGGCACCCGCGCCGAGCACCAGCGCGAGCCCGCCGATGGCCGTGGTCCCGGTGACCTCGTCGTACGGCACCACGGCGCGCACCTCCGGGTCCGACCAGGCGTCGGGCAGCGGGTTGCCGGGCAACTGCGCCGTGCCGACGACCATCAGCAGGGCGAGACAGAGGGTGCTGCACAGCGCCAGTACGCAGCCGAAGACGGTCAGCAGCCGGGTCGCGGCGCGCGGGTGGAGGTGCTGTTCCGCGAGGCGCGCGATCGGCAGCGCGGTCAGCGGGAGTATGAGCGGCAGGAAGACGAAGACGCCCATCGCTCACGCCTCGCGGCCGTCAGCGTCCTCGCGGCCGTCAGCGCCCTCGCCGCCATAGCCACCGGCCGCGCCGCCGCCGTCGGCCGCGTCGCGCAGCAGCGCGCGCATCAGCCGCTCGTCCTCCGGGGAGAGCGAGGAGACGAAGCTGGTGAGCACGGCGTCCCGGTCCGCCTCGCTGTCCAGGACGCGCCGCATCCGCTGGGCCGCGAGGCCCGCCTCGTCGGCCGCCGGGCTCCAGACGTAGGAGCGTCCGACGCGCGTGCGGTGCACGATCTGCTTGGCGTGGAGGCGGGTGAGGATGGTCACGACGGTCGTGTACGCGAGGTCCCCGCCGAGGCGGTTCTGCACCCAGGCGGCCGTCTCCGGCTCCCTCGACGTACGCAGCACCGACAGCACCTGGGCCTCCAGCTCGCCCTGACCGCGCCTGCGGCCGTGCGCGCGGCGCTCCCCGGCATGCCCGGCGTGACCTGCGCGCCCGGCATTCCGGCCGTCGCCTCGGCCGCCGCTCCGCCCGTCGCTCCGGCCGCCGCCGTCCTGGCCACTCGAAGCCATGACGCCACCACCTCCTTCACCGTGGTCGATCCTACTGAGCCGCGCCCGGCCCTCAACTTCTACACGTATGTAGAATTTCCAGAACGTCCGATACGCACACACGCACAAGCACGCAGAGCACGGAGGACAACATGGGAGTCTCGCTGGCCAAGGGCGGCAACGTCTCGCTGTCCAAGGAAGCACCCGGCCTCACCGCCGTGACCGTCGGTCTCGGCTGGGACGTCCGCACCACCACCGGCACGGACTACGACCTCGACGCGTCGGCGCTGCTGTGCGACGCCTCGGGCAAGGTGGCCTCGGACCAGCACTTCGTCTTCTACAACAACCTCACCAGCCCGGACGGCGCCGTCGAGCACACCGGCGACAACCTCACCGGTGAGGGCGAGGGCGACGACGAGTCGGTGAACGTCAACCTCGCCGGGCTGCCCGCCGCCATCGAGCGCGTCGTCTTCCCCGTCTCCATCCACGACGCCGAGAGCCGTGGCCAGAGCTTCGGCCAGGTGCGCAACGCGTTCATCCGCGTCGTCAACCGCGCCGACGGCAGGGAACTGGCCCGCTACGACCTCACCGAGGACGCCTCGACGGAGACCGCGATGGTCTTCGGGGAGCTGTACCGGCACGGCGGCGAGTGGAAGTTCCGCGCCATCGGCCAGGGCTACGCGTCGGGCCTGGCCGGGATCGCCGCCGACTTCGGCGTCAACGTCTGAGCCTCCGGGGCGGGGCACGGCAGGCCACCGCGCCCCGCCCGGACTGGTGCCTCCGCAGAGGGACGGGTTCCGGTCGCCCGAGGGACGGGCCGCCTGAGGGACGGGTTCCGGTCGCTTCGCGCGCCGCCAGCGAACTCCGTGACCAGCCCACCGACTTGCCGCAGAACGGACCGCGTACTCTGTTTCAGCCACCACGGAGTACCGCGACGGGCCGGGTGAATTTACGCTTCAGGTCGCCCCTACTACAGTGCTGTCGATGTTCTACGCAGCTCCGCGCTCAGGGCATGCCGTACGTCGCAGCCGTTACCCCCGTCGGGAGGCTCTGTGACACACAGCCTGCGCCAACGCAGTCCCCAACGGTCCCCGCTCCCTCCGGCCGTCCCCCCGGAGTCGAAGGACGCAGCAGGCAGACAAGACGCCACCGTGGCCGGAACCGGCCACTCGGCCGGTACCGCTGGTACCACCGGCGCCACCGCGAAACCGAAACCGAAGTCGCGGGATCCGTTCTTCGACAACGCCAAGTACCTGGCGATCGTGCTCGTCGCGTTCGGCCACGCCTGGGAACCGCTGCGGGACGAATCGCGTACGGCGGCAGCGCTCTACATCTTCGTCTACACCTTCCACATGCCGGCCTTCATGGTCATCTCCGGCTACTTCTCGCGTAGCTTCACGGGCAGACCGGACCAGCTCAAGCGCCTGGTCACCGGCATCGGCGTGCCGTACGTGCTCTTCGAGGTCGCCTACAGCTTCTTCAAGCGCTGGGCCGACGACGACCCCGGCTACCCGATCAGCCTGCTCGACCCCTGGTACCTCACCTGGTTCCTCGCCGCCCTGTTCATCTGGCGGCTGACGACCCCGCTGTGGAAGATGGTCCGCTGGCCCGTCGCGCTCGCGCTGGCCATCGCCGTCCTCGCCTCCGTCTCCCCCGACATCGGCGACGACCTCGACCTCCAGCGCGTGCTCCAGTTCCTGCCGTTCTTCGTCATCGGCCTCAACCTGCGCCCCGAGCACTTCGACCTGGTGCGCACGCGCAGGGCCCGGCTGCTGTCGCTCCCGGTGATCGGGCTCGGCCTGCTCTTCTCGTACTGGGCCGTCGAGCGCATGAACTCGGTCTGGTTCTACCACCGCGACAGCGCACAGGAGCTGGGCGTCCAGTGGTGGGTCGGGGTCGTGATGACCTTCGCGCTGTTCGGCTGCTCGATGGTCCTGACGGCCTGCTTCCTGGCCTGGGTGCCGCGCCGCCACATGTGGTTCACCGCGCTGGGCGCAGGAACGCTCTACGGCTACCTGCTGCACGGCTTCCTCGCCAAGGGCTCCCGCTTCTGGGAATGGTACGAGACGGACTGGATCCACACCCCGTGGGGCGCCATCGGTGTGACGGTCATCGCGGGAGCGGTCATCACGGCGCTGTGCACGACGCCCGTGCAGCGGGCCTTCCGGTTCGCGATGGAGCCGAAGATGCGGTGGGCCTTCAAGGAGGACCCGGCAGCGGCTGCCCGGCACCGCCGCGAGGACAAGAGCGCGGCGCGGTAGCCGCCGCGCGGCAACCGTCGCACGGTGGCCGCCCGCGATAGCCGTTCGGCAGCCGTTCAGTAGTCCTGCGAGGACTCGGGGGTGGCTCCCTCGCGCAGGGAGCCGAACCGCCGGAGGTGGAGCTGCCGGGACAGCCGGATCACCGGCCGGACGAGCAGCTCCACGCTCCCGAAGAGGAAGCACCAGGTCCCCGTCCTGGTCCAGTCGGGGGAGAAGAACATGACGCTGCCGACGATGAACCAGGCGGCGATGAGGATGTCGTTGACGATGCTGACCGTCTCGTACCGCTGACGGATCACCAGTTCCTCGTGCCCCACGTGCACGGTCAACGAGGCTTTCCGCGCCCTCCTCGCCCCGGACTCCGGCTCCGGACCCGACTCCGGATCCTGATCCGGACCTGTCACGCGCATCGCTCTCCCCCCACCGGTCAGTCGTCGGCCTTCTGTCCGGTCACCTTTCCGGTCCTGGCGTCGATAAGGGTCTCGTTCTCCGCCGCGTCGTCGGCGTCGGCACTGGCCCCGTCCCCGCCGCCATCGCCCTTGACCGTGTTCACCTGCCAGATGAGCGTGCCCTGCGCGTCCTGGTCGATCTCCAGCGACGCCAGGTCCTCGCCCTTGTGACGGCCTGACGCGATGTGCACGGCCTTCTGCGCCGTGACCTCGGCGCCCTTGAGCTTGGACACGTCGTCGTCGGGCGTGGTGTCCTCGCGCTTCTGGGTGACCTTGCCGCCGTCCTCGGAGATCCGCAGGTCGAACTGCTTGCCGTCCTCCGTCGCGACCTTCAGGTCCCACTGGTGCGAGCCGTCGTCGTCGCGTTCCAGGTCGAAGGCCGTGCCGCCCTGGACGTCCTTCTCGCCGGTGTCCAGTGCCTTGAGCCCGTTCCGTACGGAGGCCGGAGCGGAACCGGAGGCGGAGGCGGAACCGGAGGGCGAGGCGGACGCCGATTCCGATGCCGACTTCTTCGGGGACGCCGACTCCGAGTCCGAGCCCGGACCCGAGCCGCCACCGGAATCCGAACAGCCCGTCAGCGCGGCGCCCAGCAGCAGTCCGGTGGCGCCCAGCAGGGGAAGAAATTTACCGTTACGTCGCATAAACACCTTTCTACCTCCTCACGCCCCCGCGCTCAGCGCGCACACGACCGAGCCCCAGCCTGTTCCCCCGGCGCCTCGGGGCGGCTACGTTCCCTGCATCGCGTCCGTAACCCGGACACGGGTCCCCCCACGCCGAACAGCAGCGCTTTCCCCGTCGGCGCGCCCGTACGCACCCGTACGCGCGCCGCACGCACCGGAAGGAAGGACCCGATCATGCGCACAGCCCAGGCGCCCTCCCGAAGACCCGCCCCGGCTCCGTACAGGAGTCGCGCGACCGTCGCGGCGCTGGCCGCGACCGCCCTGGCGGCCCCCCTGCTCCTGGCCGCCTCCACCTCCCCCTCGGCCGCCGAGGCACGCGCCGCCGACCGCGCCGGAACCGCGGCAGCGGCAGCCGCAGCAGCCCTCGGGAAAGACCCCGCCAAAGAGGCCGACAGGCTGGCCAGCAAACTGGTCCAGCGCACCGGGGCCAAGGCCGCCACCCGCCATCTGAAGGCGTTCCAGGCCATCGCCGAAGCCCACGACGGCAACCGGGCAGCGGGCACCCGTGGCCACGAGCTGTCGGCGAAGTACGCGGGCGCGCTGCTCAAGGCGGCGGGCTACAAGGTCAGCTACGAGGACTTCGACTTCGTCTACCGCGAGACCCTCGCCGAACGCCTGACAGTCCTCGGCGAGGGCGGTCGCGACGTGCCGCTGAAGCTGATGACGTACACCCCGAGCACGCCGGTCGGCGGCACGGAGGCGGCCGTCGCCGAGGTCCCCGTCGACGCGGACGACAGCACCGGCTGCCAGGCCGCCGACTACGCGTCCGGCGCCTTCGACGGAAAGATCGCCCTCATCCGGCGCGGCGGCTGCACCTTCGCGGAGAAGCAGGCGGCGGCGGCCGGGGCCGGAGCGGTCGGCGCCGTGGTCTACAACAACATCGGCGGCCAGCTGAACGGCACCCTGGGCGACGCCACCGCCGGACGCATCCCCACCGGCGGGATCAGCAAGGCCGACGGCGAGGCGCTCTCCGCCGAGGTCGCCAGGGGGACGGTGCGGGTGAACCTGGAGGTGCGGGAGTTCCAGGAGCAGCGCACCACCCCGAACGTCATCGCCGAGACGCGCGGCGGCGACGCGGACAACGTCGCCATGCTCGGCGCCCACCTCGACTCCGTGGCCGAGGGCCCTGGCATCAACGACAACGGCTCGGGCAGCGCGGGCATCCTGGAGTCGGCGCTCCAGCTCGCCAAGGCCGACCCCTCCTTCGTACGCGGGCAGCGGCACGGCACGCACGCGGGGGACAAGCGGAACGACAAGCGGAACAAGGTGCGGTTCGCGTTGTGGTCGGCCGAGGAGCTGGGCCTCCAGGGCTCCGAGCACTACGTCGAGCACCTCTCCCAGGCCGAGCGCGACAAGATCGCCCTCTATCTGAACTTCGACATGATCGCGTCGCCCAACTACGGCCTGTTCGTGTACGACGGCGACGACTCCGACGGCGTCGGCGAGGGCCCGGGCCCCGAGGGCTCGGCGGCGCTGGAGGCGGACATCAACGCCTTCATCGCCTCGCGCGGCGAGCAGCCCCGCGGCACCGACTTCACGGGCCGCTCCGACTACGGCCCCTTCATCGAGGCCGGCATCCCCGCGGGCGGCACCTTCACCGGGGCCGAGGGCATCAAGACCGAGGCCCAGCGGGAACTGTGGGGCGGCACGGCGGGCGCCGCGTACGACGGCTGCTACCACCAGGCGTGCGACGGCATCGGCAACATCGACCAGAAGGCGTTCGACGTCAACCTCAAGGTGATCGCCAACGCCGTCGGTCACTATTCCTGGGACACCGGCGCCCTCCCGTAGACCTCTCGCCGACCTCTCGCCGACCTCCCGTAGGCCCCGTGAACCCCGAGCAGACCGCCCGCGCGGCAGGTCGTGGCCCGGGTCACGTCACCAGCGGACGTGACCCGGGCCACTGAGAAGAGGGGTAGGAGGCTGCGCCCGGCACCCGCGGCCCGGTAGGCTTTCCGTGTGATCTTCAAGCGAATCGGAAACGGGCGGCCGTACCCCGACCACGGCCGGGAAAGCACCCGCCAGTGGGCGGATGTCGCCCCACGCCCGGTGCGCCTTGACCAGCTCGTCACCACCAAGGGCCAGCTCGATCTGGAGACCCTCCTCGCCGAGGACTCCACGTTCTACGGCGACCTCTTCGCCCACGTCGTGAAGTGGCAGGGCGACCTCTATCTGGAGGACGGGCTCCACCGGGCCGTACGCGCCGCGCTCCAGCAGCGGCAGGTACTGCACGCCCGCGTTCTCGAACTGGACTGACGCGCCGGGCCCGATCCGGCCCGGCTTGGTCCGGGCCGGGGGCTCCCCCGCCGCCACGCCGGGGGAGCGCCCGTACAGCCGTACGGGTGCACGGCCGCGACGCCCCCGCACCCCTCCCCACCTCGCGTCTGACGCGACATCAGCTCGCATATTGGCCCTTTTGGGTTGTGCCCCGCACTGGCCATTGATCATCTAGTAGGCAGTGCTGTCATCGCGCATTACGCTGCGCATATGAGCATGCTGACTCCCCCCGGCATGGGCGGAAAGTACCGTGTGACGGGCGACCGCTACCCGCAGATGCGCCGCCCGCGGGGCCGCCGCAGGATCGTGCTCGCGAGCATCGCCACGGTCGCGGCGCTCAGTCTGGCCGGATGGGGAACGTTCCAGCTCATCGACGTCTTCTCCGGCGGCGGCAGCGGTACGGCACGCGCCTCCAGCGCCTCGGGCGAGGACTGCGGGGACACCGAGTCGGCGAAGGGCGAGGCCGTGGGGAAGAACGGAAAGAGCGAGAGCGAGAAGGACGGCAAGAGCGGCAAGGACGGCGAGGACAGCAAGGGGAACGGGAAGGACGGCAAGCTGCCGAAGCCCGGCTCCATCACCGTCAACGTCCTCAACGCCACCAAGCAGAGCGGCCTCGCCAAGTCCACCTCGGAGGAGCTGAAGAAGCGCGGCTTCAAGATCGGCAAGGTGGGCAACGCCCCGGCCGAGCTGGACAAGAAGGTCAAGTCGGCAGGCGTCCTCCTGGGCGCACCCGGCAAGACGACCGCGTCGAACTTCAAGGTCCTCGGCACTCAGCTCAAGGGCGCCGACACCCGCTACGACGAACGCGACGGCGACGACGTCGACCTCGTCCTCGGCGACGACTTCAAGAAGCTCGCCAAGGAGAAGGACGCCGACAAGGCGCTCGCCGCCCTGGCCCACCCCAAGCCGTCGGCGAAGCCGTCGCAGTGCTGAGCCGCTGAGCGGGCGGGCCCGAGGGCCCGACCCGTACGGCCCCGTACAAGGGCGACGGCCGAAACCGGCCGCTCAGCCCAGAACCGAACCGTCGGCGAACCGCGAACAGCGAACCCAGCCGAACCGACCCGACCCGACCCGACCCGTCAGCCTGCCGTGCCGTACATGCGGTCGCCCGCGTCGCCGAGGCCCGGCACGATGAAGCCCTGCTCGTTGAGCCGCTCGTCCACGGAGGCCGTCACGACGGTCACCGGCGTACCGGCCAGCTCGCGCTCCATGACCTCGACGCCCTCGGGCGCGGCCAGCAGGCACAGCGCCGTCACATCGTCGGCCCCTCGGCTGATCAGCTCCCTGATGGCCGCGACGAGCGTGCCGCCGGTCGCGAGCATCGGGTCCAGCACATACACCTGCCGCCCGGACAGGTCGTCCGGCATCCGGGTGGCGTAGGTGGACGCCTGCAACGTCTCCTCGTCGCGCACCATGCCGAGGAAGCCGACCTCGGCCGTCGGCAGCAGCCTGACCATGCCCTCCAGCATGCCGAGCCCGGCGCGGATGATCGGCACCACGAGCGGACGCGGGTGGGACAGGCGCACGCCCGTCGTCTCCGTCACGGGCGTCCGGATGGCGACCTGTTCGGTGCGCACGTCGCGGGTCGCTTCGTACGCGAGGAGGGTCACCAACTCGTCGGCCAGGCGCCGGAAGGTCGGCGAGTCGGTGCGCTCGTCGCGCAGGGTGGTCAGTTTGTGCGCCACCAGCGGGTGGTCGACGACGTGGGTCCGCATGCTTCGACAGTATCCGAGGCGGTCCCCGTGACAGCACTGGCGTACCCCCGCCGACGAGAGGGAAGGTAGGCGAGTACGCCGGAGGTGTGCAGATGCCCTATCCGCAGAAGCCCGAAAGATCCGAGAGACCTGAGAGACCCCAGCAGTCCGGGAAGCCCGAGCAGCCGGGGACGCCGGGGAAGCCGGGGCACCCGGGGAAGGCCGGGAGCGCGGCGGACGCCGGCGGCCGTGGCAGGTCCAACGCGACCGACGCGGACCGGCTGCGCCGCCGGGCCCGTTTTCTCCGAGAGCTGAACGAGGCCCGGGAACTGCGCGACCGCGTCCAGCCGCGCCGCGCCCGCGCGGCCCGCATGCGGCAGCACATGCGTATGCGGACTTTCCGCTGGTGAGTCATGCGGGGCAGCGCAGCGCCAGCGATCGGTCACTCTGTGTCGCGATCAGCGGTCTGGACGGTGAGATCTGCGCAAACACCCGGACGACGCACTGTCGAAGACCCTTCGCACAGCCTCGGTTTCTGCCACGATTCCGATGGGGCGGGGCCGCAGTCCTCGTCAGCAGCACTCGGGCACATCTGAAACCAGTGGGAGAGTCACGGTGTATTTCGCCGCACTGCTCGCGCGCACCGAAGACGGGTGGGAAGCGAGCGACGCAGAGCTCGATGACGTGGAGACCCTGGCCGATCTGGCCGACCTGGCCCGTGAGGCCGCGACGGACGACGAGACTGTGCTGGTCTGCATCGAGCAGGAGGGTGAGTGGTTCGGAGTCGTCCGCGTGGACGGCGAAGACGATCCGCGCGTCTACGTCTCGGACGCCGCGGCGGCCATGCGCAGTTCGTACGGCGAGATACTGCTCTCCGACGAGCTGCTGGGCCGCGAGCCCGAGGATCCCGCAGCTCTCGACCAGCTCGTGGACCTCGACGGCACGGAGGACGGGGAACCCGATGAGACCAAGGAGGAGGACCCCGCGACCACAGACGCGGAGAGCACCGCGCCACCCGGCCCGCTGGGCGACCCGGCAGTGCTCTCCGACCTCGGCCTGGAGGAGAAGGCCCTGCTCACGCTGACCTCGGAGGACGCGCTCACGGAGATCGCGGACGCGTTGGGCTGCACGGATGTGCTGGAGGCCGTGCGCTGAGCGTGGGGCCGTCGCGTGCGTGACGTGCGTGCGCGTGCGGCGGTGGACCGGGCCGCGGGCGGGTCCGGTCCGCCGCGCGACGGGTGGCGGCGCTCGGCGCGCGGCACTGTGCGCGGCGGGGGCGTGAGCCCGCGCGCGAGGGCTGAGAGGGACACTGTCCCCATGACCCCCGACGCCGTTCCGGGGCCCGCCGCCGGGCCCGACCCCGTACGCGATCCGTGGCGCGCGGCGATGCGCCTCGCGCTGGAGGAGGCCGAACGGGCGACCGGGACGGGGGACGTCCCGGTCGGCGCGGTCGTGCTCGGCCCGGACGGCGGCGTCCTGGGCCGTGGCCGCAACGAGCGCGAGGCGACGGGCGACCCGACGGCACACGCCGAGGTCGTCGCGATCCGCGAGGCGGCCCGCGCGAGGGGCGAGTGGCGCCTCACGGGGTGCACCCTGCTGGTGACCCTGGAACCCTGCACGATGTGCGCCGGCGCCACCGTGCTCGCGCGCCTGGACCGCGTGGTCTACGGCGCCGTCGACGCCAAGGCGGGCGCCGTCGGCTCCCTCTGGGACGTGGTCCGCGACCGTCGCCTCAACCACCGCCCGGAGGTCATCCACGGCGTCCTCGCCAAGGAGTCCGCCACCCTCCTCACCGACTTCTTCCGCCGCCCCACCCCCTGATCCGCCGCGATCCCCCACACGATCCCGGAACCGATTTCGACCCACGGGGCCCTGTGGGCTAGAGTTCCTCTCGGTAGCGTGTCCGAGCGGCCGAAGGAGCTCGCCTCGAAAGCGAGTGAGGGGGCAACTCCTCCGTGGGTTCAAATCCCACCGCTACCGCTCTTGAGCAGGACGTATGAAGGGCCGGACCCGGCGAGGGTCCGGCCCTTCATCGTGGGGGGCCCGCCTACATGCCGCTGAGGGCGATCATCAGGGCGCCCACCGACAGCGCCGTGCCGACGGCGTACGCGGCGCCGCCGGCCGCCACCGCCTGGGTGCCCGTCAGGAATCGGCGCGCGACCAGGTAGACGATCAGCCCGGCCGCGCAGCCGACCAGCACATGGAAAAGCGTCAGCACCCAGCCGATGCCCGCGGCCACGGCAATGCACCCGGTGGCCACCAGCGTCGCTCTCGGGCTGAGGTCACGCCGGACGAGTGGGTACGTCACGGCGCCGACGACTGCCGATATGACCACGGCAATGATGAAAAACATGATGAAGACGAATTCCCCGTTCCTCGAAGGCAATTGGCTCACCGACAAGCGCAGCAGCATGTCTACACCACGTCGCGCGACGGCCTCCGTGACTGCCGGGAGCCGCGTCGGGCCGTGATGTCGCAGGTCCGGGCCGCGTGCGGAGAACCGTGCCGGGCCGCTCCGCGTCTCCACCTGGAACGGAACCGGAACATACAGAAGGCTCACCCCCCATGACGCGCACCGCACAGCCCGACCCTTCGGCGCCATCGACGGGCGCGCGCCCGCGACGCGGCGTCACCGTCACCACGTTCGCCGTCCTGCGGCGACACCGGGGGGCGCTGGCGGGGACGACGGTGCGCGTCGTCGGGCTGTGCGGACTGGTCGGGCTGCTGCTGACGGCCGCGATATTCGCGCTCTCCTGGCCCCTCTTCACCCATATGCGGAACCAGCTCAACTGGTACCGCTACGTCGAGGACCCCTACCTGCACGACAGCTCCGACCTCGGACTCGTCGCCCTCTGCACACTGCCCCTCTTCCTGCTCCTCCTCGGCATCGGCAGCGCGGCCCTCCAGGGCGCGTGCTCCCGGGCCGTCGCGGCGGGGACGCGGACGCCTCCGGAGCCCCCAGAGGGGGACCCGCCCCGTGCCGAGGTCTCCGTCTCCGCGCGGCGGCCGTGGCCGATGATCGCCGTGTACACGCTGCGCGGCCTGATCGTCTGGTCCCTGCCTGTGCTCGTCATCTACGTGTCGGAAAGCCTCACCGGCTACCACATCGACACCGAGGACCAGATCCTGGAACGCGGCTCGCTGCCCTACAACCTCATCCAGGACTCCCCATGGGTGGCCATCTTCATCGCCGTGCTGCTGCGCCTCGCGCTCGCCCTCGCCCCGGCCGCCGCGGCGTCCGACGGCCTCGGCCCCGTCGCGGCCCTGCGCCGTTCCTGGAAGCTGATGTGGACACGCACCGGATGGATCCGCGTGCTCGCCCTCGCGCTGCCGCTGGCCGCGCTCACGGCCGGGGTGCTCCGGCTCGTGACGCAGCTCGCCCTGCCGCTGCGCCCCCTCGTGCGCTCGCTCCTCGAAGCGGCCACGGGCAACTTCTTCGCCGGGTACTACGCGGGCATCCTCGCGCCCGTCATCGTCGGCATCCTGGTCGCTGCGGCCCTGACGCTCCCCCTCACCTTCACCGCCTTCGCGGCGCTCCACGACCACCTGCGCCCGCGCGGGGCCGGGGAGCGTGACGCGGGTGTCAGTGCCGCGGGGTAGTTTCCGGAGCACTGTTCGTCGTCCATCAGTCCGTCAGTCCGGCCGGTCGGCTCAAGGAGGCTCGTGTGTACGTTGCGGCTCTGTCCAGCCCGGAACGGCTCTGGTCGGCCGACGACGTCCTGTCGCGTCCGGGACCGGTTCCGAACACGGCGGGTGTGTACGGCTGGCACTTCGGCGAGTCCCCGCACCCGGGACTCCCGGCGGGCCGACTGCTGTACGTGGGGATCGCGCCACGACGCATGTCGAACAGGACCAGCACGCAGAACCTGCGCAAGCGCGTCAGGTTCCACTTCCGGGGCAACGCCTACGGCTCCACGCTGCGGCTCACCCTGGGCTGCCTGCTGAGGCTGGAGCTGCGCCGCGTCGGCAGTGGGAAGCGTCTGACGTTCGCGAGGGACGGCGAGGCGGAGCTGACCCGGTGGATGGCCGAGCACGCGCGGGTGTGCTGGCTGGAGCACGCTGAGCCGTGGACCGTGGAAGCGGATCTGATCGCCCGCCTGGACCTCCCCCTGAACCTCGACCAGAACCGGCACAACGCCTTCCACCCCCACCTCACCGAGCTGCGCGCACGGGCACGCCACAGGGCGCGAGACCTCCCCGTCACCACGTGACCGGCCCACTGTGATGTGGCCGCCCCACCTGAGGCGACGAGGACGGATCGGCTCGGATCAGGGCCGCCCCGCAGCGCCTCGACGTCAGACGTTGTCGGCTTTCACTGTGGCGACGAAGTGAGCGAAGGTCTCGGCTCGGACCATCAGCACTGCTCCGTTCTCGGTCTTGGAGTCGCGGAGGCCCACGAAGCGCCCCAGGAAGGCCGCTTCGACGCACTCGTTCTGTGCCGCGCTGTATGAACTCTTGAACCAGCCTACGGAGGCCGGGCCGGCGAGCATGTGGTCGGTCATGATGCGTAGTCCTGTCGTGCTGCGGCCAACATCTCAGTCGATACGTCGCGGTCCACCGCCTGGGACCGCAGATAGTCAAAGATCATTTTGTACTTGGCGATGTCCTGGGGATTGTCCAAGTAGATCCCGCGGTCATGCGTCTCCAGGTACACCACAGACATGGAGGCCAGCGGGTTCGCGGCGTCCTCACGGCCGATGGTGACGAACGGAGCCCCGGCACCGGCGGCGTGCGCCCCGCTGGCGAACGGGAGTACCTGGATGTCGATCTGTTTCTGCCGCTGGGCCTCTTCCAGGTGTGCCAGTTGCTCGGCCATCACGGCTCGATTTCCGATGACGCGTTTGAACACGGCCTCGTCCAGCACCACCCACAGGGCGAAGTCGTCCCGGTTGAGCGCTTGCTGCCGCATCATCCGGATCTCGACGTGACGGTCGACCTCTTCCCGCGACGCCCTGACCATCTGCGCCTCGTGAAGGGCTTGCGCGTACGCGCGGGTCTGCAAGAGCCCCGGCACCAGGCCGGACGCGAAGACGTGCTCGTGGTCGCCTGCCGACTCGAACGACAGCAGCGGGTCCAGCAGCTCCGGGACCCCACGGTCCACCCACCACCCTTCGCCCTGGATCTTGGCGAGGGCCACAAGGGCGTCCCGTTCCTCCGGGGAAGCCTTGCAAGCTTCCGCCATGCCCTTGACCGTCGCCCACTTGACCCGCGAGCGGTCCTTCCAGTCTTCATAGCGGCCAACCATCGCTTTGCCGCAACCCGCCTCTTTCGCGAGTTGCGTCTGTGTCAGGTTGGCGCGGGCGCGTAGCGAAATGAGACCACGGGCGATCAGCATGCGCCCGGCCGGTCCGGCAGGCCCTATTGCCGCCATGGTCAAACCCTTCAACTCGCTGATAGCGCCGACATGCTGAGCGTACGGGGTGCGAGTCGTCATGGAGTCCTCTGGTCGAACCTCCGGCCAAAATGAGGAATCATCAAAACGGGGTTCCGCATTCGATGACACCCTGCCATGCTGTTACTCACAGGGCCAGACGCATCACCGTGTGTGATCTTGCGCGGGTGGCTCGACGCCGAGACGTACCGGAGCCCAGTAATGGCAACCTCACACCGCAGGACTCACCGGCCCGCCCCCGTCCAGCCTGATCCCGGCAGGCCACGCGTTCGCGCTTCTCTCAGCCCTGGAGAACTGGACGTTCAAGTGAGAGGCGCACGCATGTGGGCCGGTATCTACGCGGCCCGTGGATGGCCCGTGGCACCTGCTTGCGCCGGGGGACACGAATGGTGCTCGACCCCGGACCGGCACCCACGTAACACCCGGTGGCCCAGCGAGGCCACCACCGAACCGGAGCACTTGGACGCGCTGTGGGACCGACGTTCCAGCTACGGCGTCATCGGGGCTACCGGACGCGGAATGACCGCGTACTACGTGGAGGGCTTGGGGTGGAGCCGATTCCTGGCGGCATGCGTGTGGTTCGACATTCACGCGCCCCTCGTACGGCTTGCCGCGCAGGAAGGTCTCGGTCCGTCCCGCTTGTACACGATGGCGTGCGGCGATGCCGAGGAGCCGGTCGACGCCCGCCTGCGCGTACACCCCCCAGGACTGCCACTCGTACTCCCCCCAGCCAACACGGGCGCGCACGCGAAGTGGCTCGCTGCCCCCATCGCAGAGACACCGTTACCCACCTTGGCCGAGCTGACCGCCGTACTGAGGTCGATCAAGGCCGACTGAACACGCCCCCACTGGAAGGAAAAACCATGTTGCAGTCCCTTCACCTCAGGCTCGAATACGTTCCCCCACAGGGGCTCCGTGCCAGGCTCGCCCAGCGTCGAAGTGACGACGGCACACGTGCGGGTCTCCGACTGTCCGGGACGGCGCGATGTGTGTCCCTGGCCAGGGAGTTCGTGCGCGAACAACTCGTGGAGTGGAACGTGGAATCCGAACTCGTCGACAACGCAGAACTCGTCGTCTCCGAGCTGGCCACCAACGCGATCGTGCACACGGAGGGCGGCCGGATCAGCGTCGTGACGGCACGCGGCGACGGCCAGGTGATGGTGAGCGTCACCGACACCGGACCTCATCGCTGTGTCCGGAGGCGCGATGCGGGCCCTGACGAGGAATCCGGGCGTGGTCTGCACGTCGTTCATGTGCTCGCCAACCGTTGGGGAACGCGATTGGTCGGTGGTGGAACCTGCGTGTGGGTCCATCTCCGCGCTGCTTCTGCAGAGGGGACGGGAGCGTGTCGATGACTCGGCTTTGTGTCGCCTGCCAGCAGCCGGGCACGCCAAGGTTTCCGTTGACACAGGTGGACAAGGACTCAAGCTCCGGGGGTGGCGCCATCCTGTGGAGGCACCGTGCCTCATGCCCCGAGTCCGTGAAACGGCGCCAGCGTCAAGGTTCCGTGCG
Organism: Streptomyces daliensis; assembly: GCF_054782395.1. Classification (NCBI taxonomy): domain Bacteria; kingdom Bacillati; phylum Actinomycetota; class Actinomycetes; order Kitasatosporales; family Streptomycetaceae; genus Streptomyces; species Streptomyces daliensis. The sequence goes on from NZ_BAAGSO010000012.1 coordinate 95,533, forward strand.
GCGGGAGCGCGAGCGTTCTTGAACGCCCCCGTACAAGCCGCTGAGCAGGACGAACGCAGGGCCGGGCCCCTGGTGAGGGTCCGGCCCTGCGTCATGCGTGCGGGGGCTCGGCTCGCGGCTCGGGCGAGCGACGACGGTCGGTCGGTCGGTCAGCGAGGGCGCCTCACGCTGGCTGATCACGTCCAGCCGTCGCCGAGGTCAGGCCCCCGCGTCAGCGTCTGTCCCCTACTTTCGGCCGTGCCTGGAGGACCTGGAGGGCTCCACGGAGTGCCTGGAGTGCCTGGAGTGCTCGGGAGGCCTGGAGGCGCTGGAGCGCCTGGAGACGCTGGGAGCCGGCCCGAAAGACGCTTCGGACGGCGCTGCCGGGGACCCGGGCCTCACACTCTCAGCCCAGCGCGCGATGGATGAGTTCCCCAGTTCCGACGAACCGCCGGGGGCGCCTCGGTCGCGGGGTTCGCGGACTTCGATCCGGCTGGGCGGCGCGGGGCGGTATTCGGGGATCGGCTCCATGCGGCTGCTTCGGCGCGAGCCCTCGTAACGGGACGGCGGGGCGGGCAGCAGGTGGCCCGGAGTGATCGTCGAATCGCTCCCATGCGAGGAGGGCGGCCCGAGCAGGCGGGGCCCGTCCCTGCGGCTGTCCCGGCTGTCCCGGCTGCTCCGGTGCGATTCCGAGGGCGCCTCGGAGATCGATGTGGGCCTGATGACGCGGGGCGTGACCGTCGACTCGCTCCTGCTGGAGCGGTCGCGGTCGCGGTCGCTCCTGCGCTCGCGGTCGTCACGGACCAACGGCGGGGGGCCGTAGCTGGGTGCGTCGCTGCGACGGCTCCGGCTCCGGCTCTCGAAGGAGTTCGTGATGGTGACCCTGGTGTTGCCGTGGCGCACCCTCAAGATTTCTTCGCGCGAGTAGTACCGGCTTCCTTCTGGTGGCATTCCGACCTCTCTTTCGGAAGTGCTCCCGCTTCACGACGCGGGTTGAGGAACACCACGCACACGTGTCAACAGCGGTTCAACGGCGGGGCGTTCTGACTGATCAGCCGGATGCCGCCGACCACAAGCAGTCGCATTCCGCCACTGCTGCCGGAGCGGGACGCGGTCAGGGCCGACGGGGCGGCGAGGGCGCCTCTCGCCGCCCGCTCACGCCTGACCGCTCCAGGGACCGGGCCCCGGGCTCGCGCCTACCGGCATGTGGCCTCGCCAACCGGTCCTGCGCTGGGCTCGATCAGTCGAGACGGCAACCGGGGCGAGCGAGGCCCGGGGGGGGCTCGCCTCCTTAGCGGCGAGAGCGCCTGGAGGCGGATTCGGATTGCGTGGAGGGCCCGGCGGGCTTGGAGGCGCTGGACGAGGACTTCGTCTTCCTGATGTACGCACCGTTGCGGTCAACCACCAGCGCCGCGTCGCCGTGGGGCATGGTCTTCTTCCTGCCCGACTGGGACGGCTTGTTGCTCTCCACCAGCCCGCCGCGGTGGTCGCGTGTTACCCGGCCGTCCTCAATCCTGTTTATCGCCTCCAGCGTTGCGGCCTCCGCAGCAAGCTTGATCGGGTTGCGTGTGTGGTCTTTGCGTACGGGGGCCGGGCCCTCACCACTATTGGGCGACACCTTTTGGGCCCAGTTCGCAGTTCGGCTCTGTTGCGCGTCGTACTGATGCGAGGGGAGGGAGTCCCCGCTGTAGACAGACTGGTCGCGATACGACTCGCTGCTGGGCCCGTTCTGCCGCGAACGGTCGTCACGGGAGCCGTGCGTGCTGGGCGGCGGCATGTACCTGCTGGGTGTGATCGTCGAACCGCTCCATTGCGAATCAGCATATGTGCCGCTGTGGCTGCTCCGGTGCGTGCGCGACTCAGAGCGCGGCTCAGAGCGCCGCTCAGAGCGCGGCTCAGAGATTGCGTAGGGCAGGAGCAGCCGCGAGTCCTGATTCGCGTGGGGGTCCATGGTGTGACTGCTGTAGTAGCTGGGGACCGGGCTTTCGGATCGGGGCGCGACGGTGACGATGTTCGGGGAAGGGGAAGGGTCCGCCCTTACGTACTCGACATTCGGGCGACTCGACTCCGAGTGCCTGCTGCTCCGGTGCGACCTGCTGTCATGCGACGACGGCGCGTAGCTGCGGGCAGGGCCCGCATAGGCGACTGGGCCGACCCGGCTCACCTCCATCTGAAGGTCCTCCATGTTCCAGGAGCTTGAGTGCCTGCTGCTTCGGCTACTGGGTGGCATTCCGACCTCATCTCTCGGTCTTTCGGAAGTGCTCCCGCTTCACAACGCGGGATAAGTCCCACAACGGGTCCATGTCCATGACGGTTCAGCGGCCGGAGTCGGCGGTCATCCAGGTGCCGCCGGCCACGAGGACATGGAGAGCGCCAGGTCAGCGGCCCGCGCCCCGCGCCGGAGGCGGCGCGATGCTCACGCCGCGACCGCTGCCGCCTCGCGGCGGTTCGGGACCACGTTCCACCAGGTGACGCAGCGCAGGCACCACTCCAGCGGCCCGTAGCGGAAGCGGCGCAGCCACCAGGCGCTCAGGACGGCCTGCACCGCCAGGATTCCGGCGGCGAGCACCATCGCCGTGACCCACTGCGCCGAGTCGGCGAGGCCGAGGAAGTGGTCGGCGGCGACGAGGGCGAGCGTCGCGGTGAGGTAGTTGGTCATGGCCATCCGGCCGAGGGGCTCCAGCACCGCCGACAGCGGGCAGCCGAGACGGGTGCGCAGCAGGAGCAGCAGAGCGGTGGCGTAGACGAGGGCGCCGGCGAGTCCGGCAGCAGCGGCGATGCGGGTCGCGTACGGGCCGTCCATCGGATACGTGTGCTGCGCCCAGACGCCGAGCGCCGCGACGGGGAGGGCGAGGGCGAGCAGGACGGCCAACTGGCGGGTGCGGCGCTCCAGCGTGCGGTGGATGCCGAGCCGTGCGACGGCCAGGCCCAGCAGGAACAGCCCGGGAATGCTGGAGATGCCGCCGCCCGCGAGCGTGACCGAGGCGACGGTGCCCAGCAGGCCGCCGATCAGGACGAGCCACGTCGGCAGCCAGGTGGCGGGCAGCAGGATGACGAGGCCGACGACCGCGTACGGCGCCAGCGCCTCACCAGGGTGGAACATCTGGTGCGCGAGGCCGAGCAGGCCGAGGGCGGTCAGCCGACGGACGAGGAGCCGCCGGGGGTGCACGGAGCGTCGCGCGGCCCCGTCCAGGAAGACGGCGAAGCTGAGGCCGAAGAGGAAGCAGAAGATCGGGAAGAAGCGGTGCTGGACGAACAGGTCCAGGAACGCGGGGATCGGGTACCAGTCGAGCGGATCGGAGGCTGTGTCCGAGGCCATTTTCATGTGCAGGACCTGGTTGATGTTCACCAGGAGGATGCCGCAGAGGGCGAAGCCGCGCAGGGCGTCGAGCGCGGTGACCCGACGAGTGGGGGCGGCGGGACGGCCGGGCGCGGCGGCGGCGTGCTCGGGCGCGGTGAGGACCAGGGTCGGGGTCGTGGTCGGGGTCGTGGACGTCATGGGTCGACGATCTCCGCGCCGGGCCGGAGCCCGCATCGGCTCCTTGGCCGATCGGCATCGGCCGATCGGCCGATATGGCCCCTCCGCACGCGTACGCCTCCGCGCCTGCGCCGAACGGGCCTCCCCCGCCCGCTCCCCCGTGCGCCTCCCCGCGCCACCCCGCACCCCTGCGGCACGCTGAGCCGCCCGGAAACGCGAGGGGAAAGGGAAGGGTGAGGAAGAGGGTGACCATGTGGCCCGGCGCCGTGCGGTGCGTCGTCTGTGAGCACAGCGGCGCCGACATGATGCTCGTCCAGGTCATCGAGACGGGCTCTGGGCCCGGTCGCGGCCAGTACGCCTGTCCCTCGCCGTGCGCCCAGCAGTACGCGAAGCGGTTCTACGCGCCGGACTGGCTCCGCGAGGACCTGTACGCACGCGGGCTCTGGCCGTAGCGCCCCGCGACCACCGTCCCGTCGGCCCGTCGCCCCGTCGGCCGGTGGGCCCGTCACCCCGTCAGCCCGTCAGCCCGTCAGCCCGTCACCCCGTCAGCCCGTCACTCGGACGCCCCTCACGCCGCCGACGACCCCCGCTTGCGGGCCTCGATCAGGAAGCGGGTCGTGCGGGCCTGGAAGGGCCCTTCGCGCTCGATGAGGTCGTGGAGATCGCGGAGGCGGTCGCGGTACGCGGCGACGGTGAAGCCGGGGACCATCCAGATCACCTTGCGCAGGAAGTAGACCACCGCGCCGATGTCGTGGAACTCCGTGCGCAGGCTCTCGGAGCGCAGCTCGACGACCTCCAGCCCGGCCGCCTCCGCCGCACGGCGCGCGTCGTCGGGGTGCCGCGCGCGGCGGGTCGCCTCGGGCTGGGGGCCGAGGAAGAACTCGACCAGCTCGAAGACGCTCGCGGGCCCGACCTGCTGGGAGAAGTACGTGCCGCCCGGACGCAGCACCCGCGCGATCTCGTCCCACCAGGTGGTCACGGGATGGCGGCTGACGACGAGGTCGAAGGCGTCGTCGGCGAACGGCAGCGGCGGCTCGTCCGCGTCCGCGACGACGACCGCGCCGAGGGGGTGCAGCAGCCGGGTCGCCTTGGCGACGTTCGGCGGCCAGGACTCCGTCGCGACGGTCAGGGCTGGAAGCCCGGGCACCCCCGCGAGGACTTCCCCGCCGCCCGTCTGGATGTCCAGCGCGGCGGAGGCGCAGGCCATGCGGGCGCCCATCGCCCGCTGGTAGCCCCAGGAGGGGCGCTCCTCGGTGGCCCGGCCCGCCAGCCAGGAGAAGTCCCAGCCGTCCACCGGGACGGACTCGGCCTCTGCCACCAGATCGTCGAAGGTTCGCCGCGTACGCATGGCCCCATGCTCCGTCCCAGGCCGGAGGCCATGCCACCGGATTACGCCCCGCGACGCCCTGCCGGGGAGGCCCGGAGCGGCCCCGAACGGCCCCGAACGGCCCAGAGAGCGGCCCGGAGCGGCCGGGGGAAGCGGCGTCGGGGACGGGGGGGGGCGCCGCTTCCCCCGTCGGGGACGGGCCCACGGTCCGGTCCGCGGTCGGGGACGGGTCGCGGTCCGGACCCCGCAGCGGGCCCCGTCGTCAGCCCGCCGGGCTCCTGCCGGAACCGGAGGGCTTCACGGACCATGCTGTCGCGCGGACCTCGCCCGGCGGACCGGGCAAAGGACCCTGATTGCGGGGGCTTTGGTCCCGAACGCCGGGATCATGCTCTGGACAGCACTCGATACACTCACACGACCTCAACAGGGGACTACGGCAGGCGTGGGAGGCAGGGGCGATGGTGCAGGCGAAGAAGGCCGCGCTCTATCTGGTGATCGTCTTCGTGCTCTACACGATCATCACCTCACCGGCCAGAGCCGCCGACCTCGTCCAGATAGGTTTCGAGGGCATCTCGGGCGCGGCCCAGGGCGTCGGCGAGTTCATGACGCAGCTCATCAGCTAGCGCCTCCCTCCCCCCCTCCCGGCAGCTCACACACCTCCAGCCCTCCGTCCCGCCCCGGGACGGAGGGCTTCGCGCCGTACGCGCCCAACCCTCCCCGCCCCTCCCCCCTCCCTTACTCCACCCTGACTCCGGATTGATGTTCGGTTACGGGCTATAGGCGCCGTATACCCCAACTCGTCACCAACACGGAGTTATACGGTGCTTGCACCTAGTGCACATGTCTTGTGATGCTATGACCGCTTTGGGTGGATTACTGGCCCGACAGGCCGACCGGCCGACGAACCGGCGGCCCGACGAACCGAGACCGATCTGCACCGTAAACACCGTAAAGGGGTGGTGGCTGAGTGGGTGGGACCCAGACCCTCCCCCAGACTCCTTCCGGGGGGACTCCCCGGAACCGGAGCGCGGAGGCCAGGGCACTGACCGCGGTGCTCTTCGAGCAGCTCTCCGGGCTGGAGGCCGGGACCCCCGAGCACAACCGGGTGCGCGACGCGCTCATCGAGGCCAACCTGCCCCTCGTGCGCTACGTCGCCGCGCGCTTCCGGAGCCGCAACGAGCCGATGGAGGACGTCGTCCAGGTCGGCACGATCGGGCTCATCAACGCCATCGACCGCTTCGACGCGGACAGGGGCGTCCAGTTCCCCACCTTCGCGATGCCGACGATCGTCGGCGAGATCCGCAGGTACTTCCGCGACAACGTCAGGACCGTCCACGTGCCCCGGCGGCTGCACGAGATGTGGGTGCAGGTCAGCAGCGCCACCGAGGACCTGACGACGCTCATGGGCCGCTCGCCGACCACCGCCGAGATCGCGGACCGGCTGAAGCTGGCCGAGGAGGACGTCCTGGCCTGCATCGAGGCCGGACGGGCCTATCGCGCCACGTCGTTGGAGGCGGCGCAGGAGCGCGAGGACGGGATGCCGGGCCTGCTGGACCGGCTCGGCTACGAGGATCCGGAACTGGACGGAGTCGAGCACCGGGATCTGGTGCGTCATCTGCTCGTCCAGCTGCCGGAGCGCGAGCAGCGCATCCTGCTGCTGCGCTACTACAGAAACCTGACGCAATCGCAGATCAGCGCCGAGTTGGGCGTCTCACAGATGCACGTCTCGCGGCTGCTCTCGCGCAGCTTCGCGCGGCTGCGCGCCGCAAACCGGATCGACGCGTAACCGGAACGAGGGTCACCCGCACGGGGGTCAGCGCTCTCAACTGTGCAGTTTTATCGACATGAAGCTACGTCGCGTTGCTGACTTGTGACATTCTGCAAGAGCTGCGTTTGCCGTGGCGGCGCTCCCGGTATTCAGGGGGAGGTGCTCCCCTCACGCGAGGGTGCCGCCGCGACCCGTCCGCGACCTCTAGGGGGTGGCATGTCCGTAGAACTGGGCAGCTCGAAGGTGCTCACCGAGAACACGAAAGCCGATGCTCCGCAAGATGCGCTGGAAGCTCCCGCGGTCACCGTGGATCCCGCGCCCGCAGACTGCGATGCCCTCGACACCCGCACCCTCTCCCGCTCCCTCTTCCTGCGGCTCGCCGGTCTCGACAAGGACAGCGTGGAGCGTACGTACGTCCGCGACACGCTCATCGAGCTGAACCTCCCGCTCGTGCGGTACGCGGCGGCTCGCTTCCGGAGCCGGAACGAGCCGATGGAGGACATCGTCCAGGTCGGCACGATCGGCCTGATCAAGGCGATCGACCGCTTCGACTGCGAACGGGGCGTGGAATTCCCCACGTTCGCGATGCCGACGGTCGTCGGGGAGATCAAGCGGTTCTTCCGCGACACGTCATGGTCCGTGCGCGTGCCCCGGCGGCTCCAGGAGCTGCGGCTCGCCCTGACGAAGGCGAGCGACGAGCTGTCCCAGACGCTCGACCGCTCCCCGACGGTGCCCGAACTCGCCACCTGCCTCGGGGTGTCGGAGGAGGACGTGGTCGACGGCCTGGCCGTCGGCAACGCCTACACCGCCTCCTCGCTCGACTCCCCCTCCATGGAGGACGACGGCGGCGAGGGCTCCCTCGCGGACCGGCTGGGCTACGAGGACTCCGCGCTGGAGGGCGTCGAGTACAGGGAGTCGCTGAAGCCGCTGCTGGCCAAACTCCCGCCCAGGGAACGCCAGATCATCATGCTGCGCTTCTTCGCGAACATGACCCAGTCGCAGATCGGCGAGGAGGTCGGCATCTCGCAGATGCACGTCTCCCGGCTGCTGACGCGCACGCTGTCCCAGTTGCGCGAGGGACTGATCGCGGAGGACTGACCACTCACCGCAGAGGATGGTGCTTTGCCTTCTCGGGGGATACGGAAGAGGCTCACAGGGTTCACATCTGACGTAGCGTCAGCAACACTGTCCCGATGCGACGGCAAGGGCAATCGCGACGGACCGCGACCGCGACGACGTTACGGCCATACGCGACGGGCCGCCGGGGCGGCGGTGCACTGACCGCCTCGGCGGCTCTTCTCTGTCTCGGCACGCTGACCCCGCTGCTCGCGGGATGCGGTGGCGGGGGCGGCGACGAGGGGTACGTGGCCGTGGGCGCGGCGGAACCCTCCGCGCCGGGGTCGTCCGCCGAGCGGGTTCCTCCGGAGGGCGGCGTCGAGCTGGTGCCGCTGGACGAGGGCGACGCGGGTGAGAGTGCGGATGCGGGTGAGGGCGCGGGTGAGGGCGCGGGTTCGTCCCGGTCACCCTCGGCCAAGGGCGGCCCGTCCTCTGCTGCGCCGTCTTCCGGCGCGGGGGGCGGCTCTCAGAGCCCCGGGCCCGGGGACGGCGGCAGCGCGGACCCGGCCCCGGATCCGGACCCGAGCCCGAGCCCGAGCGGCGACGACGCCGAGGACGGTGCCGAGGGCGGCGGCTCGGACAGCGGGACGGCACGGCCCGGCGGGCCCGCGGCGCTCAAGGTGGGGGAGCCCGAGCGGAAGAAGACGGACGACAGGTGGTGCGAGAAGGTGACCGTCGCTTTCCGCAACACGGGCGGTGAGCCCGTGCGGACCGGCACCGTCACCTTCGGTACGCACATCATCGGCGGGCTGGGCGTGGACTGGGCGACGATCGAGAGCGAGCGGAAGCTGCCCGTGCCGATCGGTGCGGGGGAGAAGAAGGAGAAGACCTGGACCGTGTGCGTGGACCAGTGGCGAGTACCGCTGGGGATGCACATCGAAACCCAGGACGTAAAGGTCACCGGCTGGAACCGGTAGCCCTCCGCGGGGTGCGGAAGGAAACACAGGGTTCCCCCTTCACCGGTCCGCGCCCCTTCACGGGGTGCGGGGTGAAGGCCACACAGGGTGCCCCTCTCCTCAGAGGGTGCGCCTGGTGTGGGTGCCCCTTTGGGGGTTCGTTCGCGTGTTGCGGGCCGGTGGCACGGGTTGTGCCCACCCGTCCCGCCAGCGGGACGATTGCCCACAAC
>NZ_BAAGSO010000013.1:0-34649 GCF_054782395.1 Streptomyces daliensis
GCTGGTGCCCCGCACCGGCCCTCGCCCCCGCCCGCGTCCCCGTCCGCCGACGGCCGAGCCAGGAGAGCCGCCTCATGCTGACTCCTCTCGCCTCGCTCCGTACCGGGCTGGAGCTGCGTCTTGGCCACGCGGCGCGTGAGTGGCTGCACCGCGCGCTCGCCGACGCGGCCGACGCTGGTGCCCCGCACCGGCCCTCGCCCCCACCCACGTCCCCGACTGGGGCCAACGGCCGCGCCCCGCTCCCGCCGTGGGAGCGGCACTTCGCGGAGGCGGGCCGCAAGTGCGCCACCCCCACCGCACCGCACCCCGCGCACACGAGCACGAGCACGAGCGCGAGCGCGAGCGCCCCCGGCCCCGCCGAAGCCGCCCGCATCCTGCTGCTGCACGCCGCGGGCGCGGAAGCGCCCACCGTCACCCGCCTCTACGAGCACGGGAGCGCGGAGGAGCGCCGTGCTGTGCTGCGGGCGCTGCCGCATCTGCCCTTCGCCGCGCGGCCCGACGCGCTGCCCCTCGTCGAGGACGCGCTGCGGGCGAACGACACCAGCCTCGTCGCGGCGGCCGTCGGCCCGTACGGCGCGGCCCATCTCGACCCGCACGCGTGGCGGCACGCGGTGCTCAAGTGCCTGTTCACCGGCGTGCCCCTGGAGGCCGTCGCGGGCCTGGAGACGCGGGCGCGCGGCGACGCCGAGCTGGCGCGGATGCTCGTCGACTACGCGCGCGAGCGCGAGGCCGCGGGTCGCTCCGTCCCCGCCGGGCTGCACCGCGTGCTGGACCTCGCCAACACCCCGCCCCCACCCCAGTCTCCGCCGCACCCCCAGCCTCAGCCTCAGTCCCAGCCCGAGGAGTCCTGATGCGCATCTTCGACCCGCACATCCACATGACCTCCCGGACCACCGACGACTACGCGGCCATGCGCGCGGCGGGCGTGCGGGCCGTCGTCGAGCCCTCCTTCTGGCTCGGCCAGCCCCGCACCTCGCCCGCCTCGTTCTACGACTACTTCGACTCCCTCCTCGGCTGGGAGCCCTTCCGCGCGTCCCAGTACGGCATCGCACACCACTGCACCCTCGCCCTCAACCCCAAGGAGGCCAACGACCCGCGCTGTGTGCCCGTACTCGACGAACTGCCGCGCTACCTGCTCAAGGACAAGGTCGTCGCGGTCGGCGAGATCGGCTACGACTCCATGACACCGGCCGAGGACACGGCGCTCGCCGCCCAGCTCCAGCTCGCCGCCGAGTACGGGCTGCCCGCGCTCGTGCACACCCCGCACCGCGACAAGGCAGCGGGCCTGACCCGTACGCTCGACGTGCTGCGCGAGTCGGGACTGCCGCCCGAGCGGGTCGCGCTCGACCACCTCAACGAGACGACGGTGGGTGCCGCGGCCGACAGCGGCTGCTGGCTCGGCTTCTCCATCTACCCCGACACCAAGATGGACGAGCAGCGCATGGTGCGCCTGCTCCGCCTGCACGGCACCGAGCGCGTCCTCGTCAACTCGGCCGCCGACTGGGGCCGCAGCGACCCCCTCAAGACCCGCGCGGTGGGCGAGGCGATGGCGGACGCCGGGTTCTCCGAGGACGACATCGACCAGGTGCTGTGGCGCAACCCCGTCGCCTTCTACGGGCAGAGCGGACGCCTCGACCTGACCCTGGGCGCCGACGAGGAACAGCGCGAGCCGGGCGGCCTCCACGAGGGCAACTCCATCCTGCGCGGCGGGGAATGAGGAGGGCACACCCATGCGCTTCCGGCACCCCGACGGCTCCACCGTCCACCTCGCCTACTGCACCAACGTGCACGCCGCCGAAGACCTCGAAGGCGTCGTGCGCCAGTTGCGCGAGCACGCCGAGCCCGTACGCCGCAGGCTGCACCGCGACCGCCTCGGCATCGGCCTCTGGCTCGCCCGCGACGCGGCCCGCACTCTCACCGACGACCCCGCCTCCGTACGGGCGCTGCGCGCCGAGCTGGACCGGCGCGGCCTGGAGGTCGTCACCCTCAACGGGTTCCCGTACCAGGGCTTCGGGGACCAGCGCGTCAAGTACCGCGTGTACCGGCCCGACTGGACCGAGCCCGCGCGCCTGGACCACACCACGGAGCTGGCCAGGCTGCTGAGCGCGCTCCTGCCCGACGACGTGACCGAGGGCACCGTCTCCACGCTCCCGCTCGCCTGGCGCACCGGCTTCACCCCTGATCGGCGCCGCACCGCGCTGGACGCGCTGACCACCCTCGCCCAGCGGCTCGACGCGCTGGAGGAGATGACGGGGCGCTCCGTGCGCGTCGGCCTGGAGCCAGAGCCGGGCTGCACGGTGGAGACCACGGCCGACGCCGTCGCCGCGCTGACGGGTGAGGGCGCGCCGCCCGCGCACCGCGTCGGTGTGTGCGTGGACACCTGCCACCTGGCCACCTCCTTCGAGGATCCGGGCACGGCGCTCGACGCGCTCACGGGCGCGGGCATCGCCGTCGTCAAGTCGCAGTTGTCGGCCGCGCTGCACGCGGAGGACCCCGGCAGTCCCGAAGTCCGCGCTGCCCTCGCCGACTTCGCCGAGCCCCGCTTCCTCCACCAGGCCCGTGCCCGCACGCACGAGGGTGTCGCCGCGACCGACGACCTCGGCGAGGCGCTGGGCCAGCCCACGGAAGGGCCCTCACCCCTGCCGACGGACACACCGTGGCGCTCCCACTTCCACGTACCGCTGCACGCCCCGCTCGCGCCGCCGCTCACCGCCACCACCGATGTGCTGCGCGACACGCTGACCCGGCTCGTCGGCGGGCCCTCGCCGCTGACCCGGCACCTGGAGGTGGAGACGTACACCTGGCAGGCGCTGCCGCCCGTACTGCGGCCCCGCAACCGCGCCCAGCTCGCCGACGGCATCGCGGCCGAACTCGGCGTCGCGCGCGACTTGCTCACCGACCTCGGCCTCAAGGAGCTGCCATGACACCGGGCACGGAACCGGCCCAGGACCGGCCCGAGCCGCTTCTCGTCCTCGACGTCGTCGGCCTCACCCCACAACTGCTCGCCCACATGCCGCACTTGCGCGCGCTCGCGGACTCCGGCTCGTCCGCACCCCTGGAGACGGTGCTGCCCGCCGTCACCTGCGCCGCGCAGTCCACGTTCCTGACCGGGGAACCGCCCTCGGGGCACGGCATCGTCGGCAACGGCTGGTACTTCCGCGAGCTGGGCGAGGTGCTGCTGTGGCGGCAGCACAACGGGCTCGTCGGCGGCGAGAAGCTGTGGGACGCGGCCCGCGCCCGCCACCCCGGCTACACCGTGGCCAACGTGTGCTGGTGGTACGCGATGGGAGCCGACACCGACTGGACCGTCACACCCCGGCCCGTCTACTACGCCGACGGCCGCAAGGAACCCGACTGCTACACGCGCCCGCCCGCACTCCACGACGAACTCACCGACAGGCTCGGCACCTTCCCCCTCTTCCACTTCTGGGGTCCGGGCGCCGACCTCGTCTCCTCGCGCTGGATCGTCGACGCCACCCGCCATCTGCTGCGCACCCGCCACCCCGACCTCGCCCTGTGCTACGTGCCGCACCTGGACTACGACCTCCAGCGCTACGGCCCCGACGACCCCCGCGCGCACCAGGCCGCTGCCGAACTCGACGCCGTACTCGGCCCGTTGCTCGACCAGGCCCGCGAGGAGGGCCGCACCGTCGTCGCCCTCTCGGAGTACGGCATCACCCGGGTGCGCCGCCCCGTCCACCTCAACCGCGCACTGCGCGAAGCGGGTCTCGTGGAGGTGCACACGCAGGACGGCATGGAGTACCTCGACCCGATGACCTCGCGCGCCTTCGCCGTCGCCGACCACCAGCTCGCGCACGTCTATGTGCGTCGCCCCGAGGACCTGGAGGCGGCCCGCGCCGTTCTCGCGGAGCTGCCCGGGGTGGACGAGGTGCTGGACGAGCGCGGCAAGAAGGCACACGGGCTCGACCACCCGCGCTCGGGCGAACTCGTGGCCGTCGCCGAACCCGACGCCTGGTTCACCTACTACTACTGGCGCGACGACGCCGACGCACCCGACTTCGCCCGCCTCGTCGAGATCCACCGCAAGCCCGGCTACGACCCGGCCGAGCTGTTCATGGACCCGCACGACCCCTACGTACGGCTGCGCGCCGCCACCGCGCTGGCCCGCAAGAAGGCCGGGATGCGCTACCGCATGGCGGTCGTGCCGCTGGACGCGTCGCCCGTACGCGGCAGCCACGGCCGCCTCCCCGCCCGTACGGACGAGGGCCCCGTCCTCATCTGCTCACGCCCAGGGTCCTTCACCGGCGACACCTTCGCCGCCACCGACGTCAAGGAACTGCTCCTCCACCTCGCACTGGGAGACCCCTCATGACACGCAAGAGCCGCACGCACGACAACCCGGAACTGCGGCAGGCGGTGCGCCGCCGCGGCGTCCTCGGCGTCGCCGCCGGCGCCACGGCAGCCGCGCTGCTGGGCTCCGTCGGCACGACGGCGCAGGCCGCGCCCGTGACCGCGACGGGCAGGGGCGGGCACGGACGGCCCGTCGTCCCGCCGGGGAAGCTGGGCATCCAGCTCTACACCCTCCGCGACCAGGTACAGTCCGTCGGCTTCGCGAAGGTCTTCGAGGAACTGGCCGACTACGGCTACGACACCGTCGAGTTCGCCGGGTACACCCAGGGCACCGGAGACATCACCCTCGCACAGCTGAGACGGCTGGTGCGCGAGCACGGGCTGCGCGGGGTCGGCAGCCACGTCGGCTACTACTCGGACGACCCGGCCGCCTACACCTTCGCCACCCAGCTGGAGCGGGTCGTCGACGACGCCGCCGCGCTCGGCCTGCCGCACGTCGGCACGGCCGCGAGCCCCGACAGGTACGGGCGCACCGTGGACGGCTGGAAGCGGGCCGCGCAGGACTTCAACACCTACGGCGAGGCCGCGAAGCGGCGCGGCCTGAAGTTCTACCAGCACAACCACCAGATGGAGTTCGGCTTCGCCGAGGACCGCCCCGACGTCCGCCTCTACGACGTGCTGCTGGCCGAGACCGACCCCGAGCTGGTGTACCTGGAGATGGACATCTACTGGGCCTACGCGGGCCAGTACCGCTTCAGTGTCCGCGCCGACGGCACCCCGGCCCCCTTCGAGCCGCTCGACTACGTGCTCGCGCAGCCCGACCGCTATCCGCTGTTCCACGTCAAGGACGGGGAGCACGACGAGTCCTCGCCGGACGGGCTGAAGATGGTGGACGTGGGCGACGGCGACATCGACTACCGGCGGTTCCTGACGGAGGTGGGCCGCACGAAGGGCGGCCGCCGCGACCACGGGTGGCTCGTCGAGCACGACTCGCCCGAGGACTCCCTGCGCACCGCCCGCCGCTCGGCCCGCTATCTGCACCGCCTCCGCTGACCTGACGGCCCCCATGGCGGAGCGCCCGGGGTGGGAGGGGGAATCCCCTGCCGTCCCGGGCGCTCCGTCGTCGGGCCGTGTGAACTAACGCGGTGTCACATCGCCTCGCGGCTGATCGGGTTCGGGTTGGGCTGGATCTTGCGTGCGGCGGGGCGCCCCGGCTGGCGCAGGAAGAACGCGAGGAAGGCCGAGGCGATGCCGATCGAACCGGCGATGATGAAGGCGCCTTCGTAGTCCCACGCGGCGACGACGACCGCACCCATCCCCGAGCCGACGAGCCCGGAGATCAGCTTCGAGCTGTACACCATGCCGTAGTTGGCGGAGTTGTAGTTCTCACCGAAGAAGTCCGAGGTCATGGCGGCGAAGAGCGGGAAGATCGCGCCTCCGCCGAATCCCGAGACCATGGAGCAGAACAGGAAGAAGGGCATGCTCCCCAGCGAGCCGGAGACCAGCACGCCGAACTGCGCGCTGCCGAGCACCAGGCAGACGATGATGAGGGTGTTGCGGCGCCCGTAGCGGTCGGAGATCCAGCCGATGACGCCGCGTCCGGTGCCGTTGACGAGGGCCTTGAGCGACATGGCCGTGGCCACGATGCCGCCCGCGAAGCCCATGTCCTTGCCGAAGGGGACCTGGAAGGCGATACCGAAGATGTTGATGCCCGCCGTGCACAGCAGACAGAACCACATCATCCACAGCACCGGTGTCCTGGCCGCCTCGCGCGGGGTGTACTGCTTGACGGCCGGGGGGTTCTTCTCCAGGGACCGCAGGATGCGCGGGTCCTCGGGCTTCTTCAGCGGGTCGACGTGCGAGGGCCACCAGTTCTTCGGCGGGTCCTTGAAGAACCAGCCCGCCGTGGCGACCACGGCACAGCAGATGACGCCGACGAGGACCAGCACGTTCTGGTAGTTGCTCAGGTCCATGTAGCTGGTGAAGAGGAACACGAAGGGGACGGAGCCGTACGCGAAACCGCCGTTGACCAGCCCGGTCTTGCCTCCCCTGCGCTCCGGGTACCACTTGCCGACCATGTTGACGCAGGTCGCGTAGACGAGACCGGCGCCGATGCCGCTGCACGCGCCGAAGCCGAGGTACGCGACGAACACGTTCGGCGCGTACGCGAGCGCGACGTAGCCCAGCAGCGTGCCGAACGCGCCCAGCATCATGGCGTTGCGCGCGGGCAGTCTGCCGCTCTCCCGCAGCTGTCCGGCGGGGAACGCCATGGCGGCCTGGAAGAAGACCCAGACACCCATGAGCCAGAAGATGTGTCCGCTGTTCCACGCGTGCGCCGTGTGCAGGGTCTCCTCGGCGGACGTGAAGGCGTACTCGGACGAGCTGATGCCCATCATGCCGATCCACGGGCACAGCACCATCATCCAGCGCGGCCGTCCCATGATGTCCCGGTCGGTCTCACCCACCCGGAACACGCGGCCGTTGCGGTCGGTGACCTCCCTGTAGGGGACGGCCGACGGCACTTCTGTTGTTGTCATGTGATGCACCCCTTGCGTTGAGAGTCTGGCCAGCGCCCCCTGTCCGGATCCCACTACTGCGGTGGTGCGTGATGCATGCTGCGGTGTGCGGTGTCGCTCGCGCTGTGCTTCCGTCGTACGTCGGGTGTCGGGGTGGTGGCGGGCCCGGCGCCCCCGGGCTCCGCCGTCGTGCTGCGCGCCGCGGCGGAAGCGGCGGGGACGCGGCCGTGCCCCGCGCTCCGCGTCGCGACGGTGTGCTGCGGAACGGTGTGCTACAGCAGGCCCGCCGCGCGGGCCCACCGGTACTTCGCGCCGAGAACCGCGACCGGCTTCTCGGTGGTGTAGGGGTACGCCACGACACCGTGCTCGAAGAGGTAGGCGCACGCCTCCTCGACCTCCGTGTCACCGGCGAGGGATGCCACCACCGGCTTGTGGATCCCCTTCTCCCTCGCCTCCGCGACCACACGCGCGGTCAGCTCGGCGAAGACCATCGGCGGGGTGACGATGGTGTGCCAGTAGCCGAGCACCAGCGAGTGGATGCGGGGGTCCTCCAGGCCGAGCCTGATGGTGGCCTCGTATGTGGAGGGCGGTTCGCCGCCGGTGATGTCCACCGGGTTGCCCGCCGCGCCGAACGGGGGGATGAAGCGCCGGAACGCCTCGTCCAGGTCCGGCGGGATCTCCATCAGCGACATCCCGTTGTCCACGATCGCGTCCGAGAGCAGCACGCCCGAGCCGCCCGCGCCGGTGATGATGACGGTGTTGTCGCCCTGGGGCGCCGGGAGTACGGGCAGCGCCCGCGCGTACTCCAGCATCTCGTTCAGGCCCGGCGCCCGGATGACGCCCGCCTGCCGCAGGATGTCGTCGTACACCGCGTCGTCGCCCGCGAGGGCGCCCGTGTGGGAGCCCGCGGCCTTCGCGCCCGCGCTGGTGCGGCCCGCCTTGAGCACGACGACCGGCTTCTTCTTCACCGTCTCCCGCGCGGCGTCCACGAAGGCGCGGCCGTCCTTCAGGTCCTCCAGGTGCATGGCGATGCACTCGGTGTGCGGGTCGTCGGCGAAGTAGGTGAGCAGGTCGTCCTCGTCGATGTCGGACTTGTTGCCGAGCCCGACGATGGCGGAGACACCCGTGCGCGTCGTGCGTGCGAACCCCAGGATGGCCATCCCGATGCCTCCCGACTGGGAGGTGAGTGCCACACCTCCCTTCACGTCGTACGGGGTGCAGAAGGTGGCGCACAGGTCCTGCCACGGCGAGTAGTAGCCGTAGATGTTCGGGCCCAGCAGCCGGATGCCGTGCCGCCTTCCGATCTCGACGATCTCTTCCTGGAGGGCGTGTTCGCCGGTCTCGGCGAAGCCGGAGGGGATCAGCACGGCGTTCGGTATCCCCTTCCTCCCGGCCTCCTCCAGCGCGGCGGCGACGAACTTCGCGGGGATCGCGAAGACCGCCACATCCACCTCGCCGGGAACATCCTGAACAGACTTGTACGCCTTGCGGCCGAGAATGTCATCGGCCTTGGGGTTCACCGGGTGGATTTCCCCGGGGAAGCCGCCGTCGATGAGGTTGCGCATCACCGAGTTGCCGATCTTGCCCGGCTCGTTGGAGGCACCGATGACGGTGACCGAGCGCGGCTGCATCAGCCGCCGCATCGCGGTGAGGATCTCCGCCTTGGTGTGCCGGGGCCGCTCGACGGGCGCCTCCGTCGTGAGCAGCACGCGGATGTCGGCCGCCACCGCGCCACCGGCCGAGGCGAACACGGGGTTGAGGTCGATCTCGGCGATCTCGGGGAAGTCGTCGGCGAGCCGCGAGACGCGGGAGACGAGCCCGGCCAGCGCGGCCCGGTCCACCGCCTCGCCGCCCCGCACACCCTTGAGCACGTCGGCCGCGCGTATCCCGTCGAGCATGGACAGCGCCTCCTCCTCGCTCGCGGGCGCGAGCCGGAAGGTGACGTCCTTGAGCACCTCCACCAGCACCCCGCCGAGCCCGAAGGCGACGACCTTGCCGAAGGTGGGGTCGGTGACGGTGCCGATCAGCACCTCAGTGCCGGGCGGCGCCATCTGCTGCACCTGCACCCCGTGCACCCGCGCCTCGGGGGCGTACGTGCGCGCGTTGCCGACGATCGAGGTGAACGCGCCCCGCGCCTCGGCGGCCGAGGCGACACCGACCACGACACCGCCCGCGTCCGTCTTGTGCAGGATGTCGGGGGAGACGATCTTCATGACGACGGGGAAGCCGATCCTGTCGGCCAGCGCCACCGCCTCGTCGGCCGACTCGGCAAGGCCCTCCTGGGGCACCGGTATGCCGTAGGCATCGGCGAGGAGCTTGCCCTCGGGCGCGGTGAGCGCGGTCCTGCCCTCGGCGCGGGCAGCGGCGAGCACGGCCCGTACCGCGTCCTTGTCGGGCTCTCCCGGCGCGCCAGGTGCTCCCGCGTGGGTGCCGCCGTGGTCTTCAGAGGCCATCGGTTCAGATCACTCCGTTCGTCTTGAGCAGCCGCACTTCCTCGTCACCGAGGCCCAGTTCGCCGACGTACACCTCTTCGTTGTGCTCGCCCAGCAGCGGCGAGGAGGTGATCTCGACGGGGGAGTCGGAGAGCTTCATGGGGGAGCCGACGGTGGTGAAGCTGCCACGGGTGGGGTGCTCGACCTCGACGATCATGCCGTTCTCGGCGAGCGACGCGTCCTCGACGATCTCGCGGGTGGAGAGGATCGGGCCGCAGGGGATGTTGTGCGCGTTGAGCGACTCCAGCACCTCCCACTTGGGGAGCGTCGAGGACCACTCCTCGATGAGCTGGAACATCTTGCCGAGCTTCGGCAGCCGCGCCTCCGGTGTGTTCCACTCCGGGTCGGAGGCCAGCTCGGGCCGCCCGATGAGGTGGCTCAGCGGCTCCCAGCCGACGGGCTGCACGATGACGTACACATAGTCGTTGGGCCCGCCCGGCGCGCACTTGACGGCCCAGCCCGGCTGGCCGCCCCCGCTCGCGTTGCCCGAGCGCGGCACCTCGTCGCCGAAGTCCTCGTTCGGGTACTCCGCGAGCGGCCCGTGCGCGAGGCGCTGCTGGTCGCGCAGCTTGACGCGGCACAGGTTGAGCACGGCGTGCTGCATGGCCACGTTGACGCGCTGGCCCTTGCCGGTGCGCTCGCGCTGGTAGAGCGCGGCCAGGATGCCCGCCACCGTGTGCACCCCGGTGCCCGAGTCCCCGATCTGCGCGCCCGTGGCCAGCGGCGGCCCGTCCTCGAAGCCGGTGGTCGACATGGAGCCGCCCATCGCCTGCGCGACGACCTCGTACGCCTTGAACTTGGTGTACGGGCCCTCACCGAAACCCTTGATCGAGGCGTAGACGATCCTGGGGTTGATCTCGCGGATGCGGTCCCAGGTGAAGCCCATCCGGTCCACGGCACCGGGCCCGAAGTTCTCCACCAGCACATCGCTGCGCCGGATCAGCTCGGTCAGGATCTCCTTGCCGCGCTCGGTCTTGGTGTTGAGGGTGATGCTGCGCTTGTTGCAGTTGAGCATCGTGAAGTAGAGCGAGTCGACGTCGGGCAGGTCCCGCAGTTGCTTGCGGGTGATGTCCCCGGTCGGCGCCTCCAGCTTGACGACGTCGGCGCCGAGCCAGGCGAGCAACTGCGTCGCGGAGGGCCCCGACTGGACGTGGGTCATGTCCAGGACGCGCACTCCGTCAAGTGCCCTGGTGCCCGGGGGAGTTGTCGTGCCACTCGCGTCGTTCGTGACGGTCACGGGAGTCACCTCACTTGTACATCGTCTGGTTCATGGTTCCGGGTGCGTACGCGTCCGGGTCGACCCAGACGTTGATGAGCGACGGCTTGCCCGACTCGCGCGCCCGCTCCAGCGCCGGCCGGATCTGCGCGGGGTCGCGGACCTCTTCGCCGTGCCCGCCGAGCATCCGCGCGAACTGGTCGTACGGCACGTCCCCGAGGGTGTTGCCGACCCGCTCGCGCTCGTCGCCGTACTTGGCCTTCTGGCCGTAACGGATCTGGTTCATCGAGGAGTTGTTGCCGACGATGCCGACGAACGGCAGGTCGAAGCGGACCAGGGTCTCGAAGTCCCAGCCGGTGAGCGAGAAGGCGCCGTCGCCGAAGAGCGTGACGACCTCCTTGTCCGGGCGTGCCTGCTTGGCCGCCATCACGAAGGGGACGCCGACGCCGAGCGTGCCCAGCGGCCCCGGGTCCATCCAGTGGCCCGGCGACCTGGGCTGCACGACCTGCCCGGAGAAGGTGACGATGTCGCCGCCGTCGCCGATGTAGATCGAGTCCTCGGTGAGGAAGTCGTTGATCTCGCTCACCAGCCGGTAGGGGTGGATGGGCGAGGCGTCCGAGCGCAGTTGCGGCAGCCTCTTCTCCAGGGCCGTCTGCTCGGCCGTGCGCAGCTCCGCGAGCCACGCCTCGCGCTTGGCCGAGCCCCCGTTGACGCGCCCGGAGGCGGCCTGTGTGACGGCGGCGAGCACGAGGTCGGCGGAGCCGACGATGCCCAGGTCGATGTCGCGGTTCTTGCCCACCGTCCGGTAGTCCAAATCGATCTGGACGACGGTGGCGTCGGGGGAGAGGCGCTTGCCGTACCCCATGCGGAAGTCGAAGGGTGTGCCGACGATGATGATGAGGTCGGCGTTGGTGAACGCGTAGCGGCGCGAGAGCTGGAAGTGGTGCGGGTCGCCGGGCGGGAGTGTGCCGCGCCCCGCGCCGTTCATGTACGCGGGCACGTTGAGGGTGCGCACCAGCTCGGTGGCCGCTTCGGTGGCGCGGGTGGTCCAGATCTGGCTGCCCAGCAGGATGGCGGGCCGCTCGGCGTGGACGAGCAGATCGGCCAGCTTCTCCACCGCCTCCGGGTCACCGGCCTGCCGGGTGGAGGCGCGGTACTGCCCCGTCTGCGGCACCCGCGCCTTCTCGCGTGGCACCTTGGCGTCGAGCACGTCGCGCGGGATCTCCAGGAAGGAGGGCCCTGGCGCGCCGTGGTAGCACTCGCGGAACGCCATGGAGACCATGTCGGCGGCGCGCGCCGTGTCGGGCACCGTGGCGGCGAACTTGGTGATGGGCGTCATCATGTCGACATGCGGCAGGTCCTGGAGCGAGCCCATCTTGTGCTGGGTGTGTGCTCCCTGGCCGCCTATGAGCAGCATCGGTGACTCGGCACGGAAGGCGTTGGCGACACCGGTGACGGCGTCGGTGGTGCCGGGTCCAGCGGTGACGACGGCGCAGCCGGGCTTGCCGGTGAGGCGCGCGTAGCCGTCGGCGGCGTGCGCGGCGACCTGTTCATGGCGGACGTCGACGACGTCGATGCCCTCGTCGACGCAACCGTCGTAGATGTCGATGATGTGGCCGCCGCAGAGGGTGTAGATGACGTCCACACCCTCCGCCTTCAGTGCCTTGGCGACCAGATGCCCGCCGGAGATGAGGTCCGGGTCCTGGCTGTCGTCGGGCATGGCGAATCGCGTCCCTTCGTCGGGTGGTGAGGCAGGGTCCGAGCAGATTGCATACAGTCGACGAATACTGTATGAACCTTGTTATCCCGCATCGGCTCAGTGATGTCCAGGGGGCGTGCAGCGATCGTTTGAGGACGGCGATCTCCCAGGAACGGGCGACGGCGAACCTCCAGGAAGGCGATCGTCCAGGAACTTCCAGGATCTTCCGGGAACGGGAGAGGAGCGCGGATGGATCTGTACGAGCACCAGGCCAGGGAACTCTTCGCACACCACGGCGTGGCGGTGCCCGAGGCGGAGGTCGCCGCCACGGCCCGCGAGGCCAGGGAGGCGGCACACCGGCTCGGCGCCGACGACCGCGGCGTCGTGGTCAAGGCGCAGGTGAAGACCGGCGGCCGGGGCAAGGCGGGCGGGGTCAAGCGCGCCGCCGACGCCGCGGCGGCCGAGATCACCGCACGCCAGATCCTCGGCATGGACATCAAGGGCCACACCGTCCACACCGTGATGCTGGCCCAACCCGTGGACGTGGAGCGGGAGTTCTACGTCTCCTACGTACTCGACCGCGCCGCGGGCCGCTTCACCGCCATCGCCTCGGCCGAGGGCGGCATGGAGATCGAGGAGGTCGCGGCGAGACGGCCCGAGGCGGTCGTCCGCGTGCCCGTCGACCCCGCAGAGGGTGTCACCGAGGCGAAGGCGGCCGAGATCGCCGCGGCTGCCGGGCTCCCGGAGGACGTGGCACCCGTGCTGCGGCGCCTGTGGCGGGTCCTCGTCGACGAGGACGCGCTGCTGGTCGAGGTCAACCCCCTCGTCCGCACCCGCGAAGGCGCCGTCCTCGCCCTCGACGGCAAGGTCACCCTGGACGACAACGCCCGCTTCCGGCAGGCCCGTTGGGGCGAGGAACACGACACGGCGGGGCTCGACCCGCTGGAGGCCGAGGCCGCGGCGAAGGGGCTCGGCTATGTGAAGCTCGACGGCGAGGTCGGCGTCATCGGCAACGGCGCGGGGCTGGTCATGTCCACCCTCGACGTGGTCGCGGGCTGCGGGGCACGCCCCGCCAACTTCCTCGACATCGGCGGCGGCGCCTCGGCCCAGGTCATGGCGGACGGCCTCGCACTCGTCCTCGGCGATCCCGCCGTCAAGTCCGTCCTGGTCAACGTCTTCGGTGGCATCACCGCCTGCGACGCCGTCGCCGAGGGCATCGTCCGCGCGCTGGACCAGGTGCGGCTGACGAAACCCCTCGTGGTGCGGCTCGACGGCAACAACGCGGCCCTGGGCCGCGCCGTCCTCGACGCGCACCCTCACCCGCTGCTCGACCAGCGGACCACCATGGACGGCGCCGCGCGCCGCGCCGCCGAACTGGCGGCCTCGGCCGCCGTCGTCGCGTAAGGGAGGCGGAGGCCATGGCGGTCTACCTCACCAAGGAGAGCAGGATCCTCGTCCAGGGCATGACCGGCGCCGAGGGCATGAAGCACACCCGCCGGATGCTCGCGTCGGGCACGAACATCGTCGGCGGCGTCAACCCCCGCAAGGCGGGCCGCGAGGTGGACGTGGACGGGCGCTCCGTGCCCGTCTTCGGCACGGTCGCCGACGGCATGGCGGCCACGGGCGCCGATGTGTCGGTCCTCTTCGTCCCGCCGCCCTTCGCCCGCGCGGCGGTCGAGGAGGCGGCGGACGCGGGCATCGGCCTCGCGGTCGTCATCACCGAGGGCATCCCCGTACACGACGCGGTCGCCTTCCACGCCCACGCGAAGGCGCGCGGCACCCGCGTCATCGGCCCCAACTGCCCGGGGCTCATCACCCCGGGCCAGTCCAACGCGGGCATCATCCCCGCCGACATCGCCCCCGGCCCCGGCCGCATCGGACTCGTCTCCAAGTCGGGCACGCTCACCTACCAGCTCATGTACGAGCTGCGCGACATCGGCTTCTCGACGTGCGTGGGCATCGGCGGCGACCCGGTCATCGGCACGACGCACATCGACTGCCTCGCCGCGTTCGAGGCGGACCCGGACACCGATCTGATCGTGATGATCGGCGAGATCGGCGGCGACGCGGAGGAGCGGGCAGCGGACTTCATCAGGGAGAACGTGACGAAGCCGGTGGTCGGCTACGTCGCGGGCTTCACCGCTCCCGAGGGCAGGACCATGGGGCACGCGGGCGCCATCGTCTCCGGCTCGTCGGGTACGGCGCTGGCGAAGAAGGAGGCGCTGGAGGCCGCGGGTGTGGAGGTCGGCACGACGCCGACGGGGACGGCGGAGCGGGTGCTGGCGCGTCTGAAGTGAGCGCGGCGGGCGGTACGGGAGGGGGCCCGTCCCGTCGGGAAGGGGGCCCGTCCCCTTCGCAAGGTCCTCCCGCCCTCGCCACCCCCCCGGCACGTGATCCTGCGCATATCCGTGCCAAGGCCCGTGCCAATACGTACCCGACTCACTACCGTCCGGTAGGAGTTCACGACCGGGCGGGCCCGGACACGCCTCCCGTGCCTGGCCCCGCCCGCGCACCCGCCCCGTACGTGCAACGAGAGCGGAGAACCCCCGATGGCATCCACCACTCACACCCCCGCACCCACCCTCACCCTCAAGCCGGGCACGGCCTGGGCCGACGCGTGGCAGCGGTGCCGCGAGGTCGCCCCCGAGGCATTCGGCGACGCGGACACCGGCACCGACCACGGCATTGGGACCGGCGCTCACGGCACCGGCACGGCCGACCGTGCTCATCCCCTGGGCCGCGTCCGCAACCTGTGGCGCGGCACCTGGCACGCCGACGGCACCCCACTCCCCGCGACCAGCCCCGTGGACGGCACCCCCATCGCCGGACCGCCCCGGCTCGAAGCGCCCGCCGCCAGGGACGCGGTCCGCGCGTCGCTGGACCAGCACAGGGCGTGGCGCCACATCCCCCTGGCGGAGCGCAAGGCGCGGGTGGCCGCCGCGCTCGACGCGCTGACCGAGCACCGCGAACTGCTCGCGCTCCTGCTCGTGTGGGAGATCGGCAAGCCGTGGAAGCTCGCGCAGGCCGACGTGGACCGGGCGATCGACGGCGTCCGCTGGTACGTGGACCACGTCGACGGCATGATCGAGGGCCGCGGCCCGCTGCCGGGCCCGGTCAGCAACATCGCCAGCTGGAACTACCCCATGAGCGTCCTCGTCCACGCCATGCTCATCCAGGCGCTCGCGGGCAACGCCGTGATCGCCAAGACCCCGACCGACGGCGGCCTCGCCTGCCTCACCCTCGCCTGCGCCCTGTCCGTACGGGAGGGGCTGCCGCTCACGCTGGTCAGCGGCAGCGGCGGCGAGCTGAGCGAGGTGCTGGTCCGCTCCCCGGAGATCGGCTGCGTCTCGTTCGTCGGCGGCCGGGACACCGGGGCGCGCGTGGCCACGGCCGTCGCCGACCTCGGCAAGCGGCACATCCTGGAACAGGAGGGCCTGAACTGCTGGGGCGTGTGGAACTACTCCGACTGGGACTCCCTCGCGCCCCTCATCCGCAAGACCTTCGACTACGCGAAGCAGCGCTGCACGGCCTACCCCCGGTTCGTCGTCCAGCGCTCCCGCTTCGCCGACTTCCTCGCCACCTACCTCCCCGCCGTCGGCTCCTTGCGCTACGGCCACCCGCTGGCCGTGGCCGCGCCAGGGGACCCGCTGCCCGAGCTGGACTTCGGGCCGCTGATCAACGCGGCCAAGGCGAGGGAGCTGTCCGAGCTGACGGAGGAGGCCATCGACAGGGGAGCGGTTCCCCTGCACCGGGGCTCCCTGTCCGACGGGCTCTTCCTCCCCGGCCAGGACACCTCGGCCTACCTCCCGCCGACGACCCTGCTCTCGCCGCCCCCGTCCTCACCGCTGCACCACGCGGAGCCGTTCGGGCCCGTGGACAGCATCGTCCTCGTCGACACGGAGGCGGAGCTGCTGGCCGCGATGAACGCCAGCAACGGCGCGCTGGTCGCCACCCTCTCCACCGACGACCAGGAGGTCTACGACCGGCTGTCCCCGCAGATCCGCGCCTTCAAGGTCGGCCACGGCAAGCCGCGCTCGCGCGGCGACCGCGACGAGCTGTTCGGCGGCTTCGGCGCCTCGTGGCGCGGGGCCTTCGTGGGCGGTGAGCTGCTGATCCGCGCGGTCACGGAGGGCCCGGCGGACGAACGGCTGCCGGGCAACTTCCCCGACTACCGCCTCCAGCCGGAGGCCCAGCCGACGGCGGCCTGACCCGCCGCCCGACCCACGCGCCCGCCCCGGCCGGGGCGCCCTCGCAGCCCCGGCCGGGGTGGGGCCGCCGCCGAATAACCGTCGGACATTCCCGGCAAACCGGCTATACCCGGACCTTGCACCGGATTATGCAGGTGAAGAGCACTCCCGGGAGTTGGTATGGTTGTCCACGTCGCCGCGGCCAAGAGCCACGAGCGACATCACACCTGGTCCGGGTGGCGGAATGGCAGACGCGCTAGCTTGAGGTGCTAGTGCCCTTTATCGGGCGTGGGGGTTCAAGTCCCCCCTCGGACACAAACACTATGCCAACAGGTGGTGCGGGCCGGATGTCGGCTTGCACCACCTTTGTCGTGTGGTCGTAGCTGAGCTGAAGACCTAGCTGGCTGTAGACCTCGGCCTTGTCGGTGGGGTCCGCGCGGCGCAGCGCGTTCAGCATTCCGCCGAGACCGTCGATGAGGGCACGAATTTCGTTCCGGCTCAGGTGTGGGGGAGTCGTCCGCCGCTCGGTGAGCTGAGTCACCCGTTCCTGAGCCGCTGTGCGCTCCAGGGTGGCTTCGCGGCTCCACTGTGCGATGAGAACGGGGTCGGCGCCGGCTTCCAGGGCAGCGCGGTGGCGGGCCAGCTTGCGGTCGCATTCGAGGAGGGTGCGCCGTGCGGATTCGCTCTCGACGTCCATGGCGGGCTGGGCCTCGTGCATGGCGGTGAGGGACTCCTCGATGGCGTGAGGGGCGAAGGCGCGCGCGAGCCAGCCATCCAGAGGGCCGAGGAGGTCCTCTTCCTTGAGCAGCACGTTGAGCGGGTGATCCAGCGTGTTGGCGATGGCGTATTCCTGGGGGTAGCGGCAGCGGTAGTACGTGGTGTCGCGCACGTGGTTGCCCTGCATCTTGCGCCCGCAGTTGTGGTGGGTGATTCGGCCTTTGAAGACGTAGGGGTGTCGGGTGCGTACGACTTCGCGGCCGGCGGAGGCGGGGCCGCGGGAGGCGAGCCGCTGTCCGGCAGCTCGAAAGATGTCGGGGCTGATGAGCGGGGTGTGGGCGGGTTGGTCGGAGTGGATCCAGGCGTCTTCCGGGTTCCAGGTCAGTTTGGTGTGGTGGCCGAGGGCGACGTTGTCGACGTCGATGAGGGATTCGTGCTTGTGCTGGCGGTTCCAGACCTGGTGGCCGGTGTAGCGGGGGTTGGTGAGGATGGCGCGTACGGCGCTCTTGGACCAGGCGGCCCCGCTGCGGTGCGGGTTGCGGGAGCGGTCGGCGGCTGAGGGGCACAGGACGCCGTCGGCGGTCAGACGCTGGGCGATGGCGAAGATGCCGAATCCGGCCAGGTACTCGCGGAAGATCCGTTGTACCACCGGTGCGGTGCCCGGGTCGGGTTCCAGGCGGTGCAGGCGTTTGCCGTCGGCGGCCTTGGCGGGGTTGGGGTGCGGTCCGGCGTCGGCGAGCCGGTAGCCGTAGGGCGGGCGTCCACCCAGGAAGCGGCCTTCGATCTTGGCCTGGGCGCTCATGGAGGAGCGGACGCGGATCTTGATGCGGTTGCGTTCGGCTTTGCTCATGCCGCCGAAGACGGACATCACCAGGTCATGGGCTTCGGAGTCGGGGTCGATGCGCCCGCCGACCTCGGGGACCCAGAGCTGGACGCCGTAGTGGACGAAGACGGGGAAGGTGAGGCCGAACTGGTTGCCGTAGAAGGCGCGCTGCGGTTCTCCGATCACCACGGCGTCGAAGCCGCGGTCCGGTTGCTTGAGCGCGGAGAGCAGAGCGGCTGCTCGTGGTCGGCGGGGCCAGGGGAGGGAGCGCGAGCTGCCGATGTCGAAGTATTCGGCGACGATCTCGTCATCCGGGGCGAGGAGCGAGCGGGCCCGGCTCATCTGCCAGTTGTAGGAGGCGACGGGGTCTTGTTGGTCTTCCGTGGACACACGTCCTGCGAAGGCAAAGGACGTCATCACAGTGCCTCTCTGCCGCTGCTTGCGCATACGCGGTGTGGAGTTGTGGGCCCGGCTCTGTCGCTGAGGCGGGCGGTTGAGGTTGTCGAGCGTACTGCGACTCAGTTGCGGTTTGAAGCGATCGGAGTCCGCTCGTCCGCGCACTGAAGGACTTGCGCGACCGCACCTTCCCGCAGATGTCGTGGCAGTGGCAGAGGCGGTTCGTGCACCATCTGGAGGGTTTCCTCGAAGGCTGTCTGCAGGAGAGCCGCAACCGGGCCGTCGACAGACCACCGGAAGTGGAGGAGTACGTGGCGCTGCGCCGGGCGACCGGTGCCGTCCGGTGCGTGATCGATCTCGGTGAGCTGACCGCGCACGCGGAGATTCCGCCCTTCATCCGCCGCTGCGGGGCCTTCGAGCAGATGCTCACCGCAGCCGTGGACGTGGCCTGCTGGGTCAACGATGTCTTCTCCCTGCCCCGTGAGCTGGCCAGCGGGGATTTCCACAACCTCATCACGGTGCTGCAACATGGCGACGGCTCTCACCGGCAGGCCGCCACGGCCGAGGCTGCTTCCCGGATCACCGCACGGGTCGCGGACTATCTGGCGGCCGAGAGCGCACTTGCCCGGACCATGACCGGCCTTGAGGTCGACGCCACAACCGGTGCCGGGGTGTGG
Organism: Streptomyces daliensis; assembly: GCF_054782395.1. NCBI lineage: Bacteria > Bacillati > Actinomycetota > Actinomycetes > Kitasatosporales > Streptomycetaceae > Streptomyces > Streptomyces daliensis. The sequence continues at coordinate 19,035 of NZ_BAAGSO010000013.1, forward strand.
CGCTGCGCGGAGACGATGCGGGACTGGATGGTCGGCACCTACACATGGAGCCGAGCATCCAGCCGTTATACACACATCGAGCCCCGCCCGGCCGGGCAGACCCCCAGCTATCTGGAAGATCTGCTGCACCCGGCCCTTCGCCGACCAGTGGCAGGAGAGACGCCATGACTCGTGCAGCCGACCCGCTCCCGACCGCACCTGGCGCTCTGCCCCTCACCGGTCATGTCCTGCAACTGCGACGCAATCCACTGGCCTCCGTGCAGGCCCAGCGGGACCGCGGCGACGTGGTGGCTTTCAGGCTCGGTCGACAGCGCGCCTACCTGGTCAACGACCCCGAACTGGTCCATCAGATCCTGGTGACCCAGGCCCACGGACTCACCAAGGGGGTGCTGTTCCAGCAGGGAAGGCGTACGCCCCCTTCATGCGTGAGGCCGCCACCTCCATGACCTCCCGCTGGCGCGAGGGCACGGTGCAGCCGATCGACACTCAGCTCTACCAGACCACCGCACGCGCGGTCGTGCGCAGTCTCTTCTCCGCCGAACTCGGCACGGACGCCACCGACGAGATCGTGCGGTCACTGCCCGTCATCCTCAACGGCATCGGAACCCGCACCTACGTGCCGGTCAACGCCCTCTACCGGCTCCCCACGCCGGGCAATCGGCGCTTCGAGAAGGCACTGCGCGGGCTGCACGCGGTGGTCGATTCCGTGATTGCCGAATACCGGCGGGCCGGAAACGATCACCAGGACCTGCTGTCCACGCTGCTTTCGGCGCGGCATCAGGACACCGGCGATCCTCTCACCGATCAGGAAGTCCACGACCAGGCGGTCTCCGTGCTCTCCGCGGGCACCGATCCGACGGCCTCCACGATGGCCTGGGTCCTGCACGCCCTCGCCACCCACCCCGACATCGAACGCGCCGTGCACGACGAGGTCGATCACGTGCTGGGCGGCCGTCCCGTCACCGTGGACGACCTGCCCGCACTCGACTATCTGCATCGGGTGGTCGACGAGGCCCTGCGCCTGTACGCACCCGCCTGGCTGCTGCCCCGATCACCCGAGCGCGACATCGAACTGCGAGGCCACCGCATCCCGGCGGGATCGCAGATCTTCTTCAGCCCTTTTGCCATCCACCACGACCCCCGGCTACGACAGCATCCCGAGCGCTTCGACCCGGACCGGTGGCTGCCCCACAGCGGCGACAGCACCACCCGCTGCTCCTTCCTCCCCTTCGGCTCCGGCGTTCGCCAGTGCATCGGCGAACCCTACGCCCGCACCCTGATGCCGGTCGTCCTGGCGACCGTCACCCAGCACTGGCGTCTGAGGCACACACCGCGCGCCCGCATCCGGCCCGTTGCCTTCACCCTGCTGCGACCGAACCGGATGCCCATGATCGCCCAGAAGCGTCGCCATGCCTGAGCGAGCCGACCACCCCTGCTCCGACGTGCTCGTCATCGGCGCCGGCATCGCCGGACTCACCGCTACCGCATGCTGGGCACCCGCTTCTTCAACTCGCCAGAAGGCATCGCCTTCCTCCCCGAGGGACTGGCCCGGCAGGTGCCCGTCGAACTCTCGGCCACCGCGACCGGAATCGAAGAACGCCGCGACAGCGTGACCGTCGAATGGCAGCGCCCAGGAGAACCCGGGCACCGCGCGCATGCCCGCGCCGTGGTGATCGCCGTCGCGGCCCCCCAGGTACGCGGAATCTTTCCCTCTCTCACTCAGCCCTACCGCGCATACCTCGACGGGCTGACCCATAATCCGATGTTTGTGGTCAAACTCGGTCTGGCCAAGCCTCCGCCCGAACCTGCGGCCTGGATCGTGGTCCCCCGCCAGCAGCACGGTGATCTCATCGAAGTCGTCCTCGATCACAACAAAGCGCCCGGCCGAACACCGCACGGCCAGGGGCTGGTCTCGACCTACTGGAACGCCCCCTGGGTCAGATCCCACTGGGCGGCAGACGACCAAGACGTTATCCGTGCGGCACTTGAAGGACTAGACCGTCTGGGCCTGTTCCCCGGCCTCGCAGCCGACGTCACCCTCACCCACGTCCAACGCTGGCAAGCAGCCCTACCCCGCCGCGCCGTGGGCACTTTTCGCGCACAGCCACCCAACGGCGCCTGCTCACGAAACGGCCGCGTCCACCTCGCCGGCGACTACTTCTCGGTCCCCTGCACCCACAGCAGCCTCAGCAGCGGCGAACGCGCGGCACACAACATCCTGCAAACCCTCAACACTCCGTGAACCGGCCCGGGGGCCAGCTCACCACGACGGGTGCGGAGCCGGGCTGTTCAGGGGGAGTGCGGGGTGTGTGGCTGGCCGGGCGACGTCGGGGCTGTCCGGCTGGTGGGGAATGGCCGCGTCGGGCGCGGGGTGCTCGGCGAGGCGGGGTGCGAGGCGCAGGTACAGCGTCCGTGCGATGTCCGCGAGGGTGCCGGTGCTGCTGCGCAGCAGTTCCATGGGCGGGATGTCGACGCCGAATCTCTCGTTGACGGTGACGAGGAGTTCGGTGGCCATCAAAGAGTCCAGCCCATAGACGTCGAGGCGGCGGTGCGGGTCGAGCTGGTCGCGGTCCATGCGCAGGATGTCCGCCAGGACACCGGCGAGGATGCCGGTCACACGGTCGACGGCTTCCTCTGTCGGCATCTGGGCCAGAGTGCTGGCCAGTTCTTCCCTGTCGAATCCGGTGTCGGTGCTTTCCGGTACCAGCCCGCTCAGCCGTGGGGTGCTCATGGAGGTCACCAGCGTCTTCGCGGTCCGGCCCCAGTTGCAGCGGAGGATTCCGGCCACCTCGGCATCCGTGGCGAGCAGCGGTGCCGCCGCGGTGAGGGCCTCCCGCGCGGCGAGTGGTTCGAGGCCGACGGAGGCGAGGGCTTGGCCCATGTGGTTGCGGGCCACGTATCCGGTGTCCCCGATGGCGCCCCATGCGAGGGCCAGACCTGCCCGTCCCTCACGGCGGCGACGGCGGACGAGTGCTTCGAGGTACAGGTTGGCGGCTACGTAGGCCGTCTGGTGGAGGTTGCCGATGGTCGCCGCCGCCGAGGAGTACATCAGGAACAGGTCGCAGTCACGGTCCCGCAGGAGCAGGTCCAGGACGGCCGCACCGGTGATCTTGGGTGCCATGACTGCGGTCATACGGTCCTCGTCCAGTTCGGCGAGGGGCGCGTCGTCCAGGTGCATGGCGCAGTGCACCACTCCGCGCAGGGGGTGCCCGGTGGCGTCGATACGGGCGGCGATGTCGCGCATCCGGTCGGGCTGGGTGACGTCGGCCTCGTGGACCGTGACCGTCACGCCGCGTCCGCGGAGCGCGGCCTCGGTCGCTTCCGCCTCCGGCGCCTGGAGACCGCGACGGCTGACCAGCGCCACGTGGCGGGCGCCGAGGTCGGCGAGCCAGCGGGCGGTGGCCGCGCCGAAGCCGCTGGTGCCGCCGGTGACCATGTACGTGCCCTCCCCGTTCAGCGGGGCGGGTGACGGGGCCGGTTCCACGAGGGGCGGCTCGTCCAGTGGGTCGAAGGCGACGACGATCTTGCCGACGTGCCGTGAGTGCTGCATGAGCCGGAACACCTCGTCCACGCGCGCGGCGGGATACACGGTGTGGAGCAGGGGCTGATACCGGTTCGCCTCGGTGTTCTCACCGACACCGCTCAGACACGCCCGCGCCCGCTTCTCGTCCTCCAGCACCTGGGTGAGGTCGAAGCCGAAGAAGGCGATGTTGTTGCGGAAGGGACGCAGCGACAACGGTTTGTTCTCATAGATGTCCCGTTTGCCGAGTTCGATGAACCGTCCGCCGGGCCGGAGCAGTTCCAGACTGCGGGTGAGGGCCTCACCGGCGAGGGAGTTGAGGACGACGTCGACGCCTTGCCCTTCGGTGATCTCCCGCACCTGGACGGCGAAGTCGAGGGTGCGGGAGTCCAGCACGTGCCGTACGCCCATCCCGCGCAGCAGGTCGCGCTTGAGACCGCTCCCTGCCGTGGCGATGACGTGGGCGCCGTGCGCGTGCGCGTACTGGATCGCCGCGAGTCCGACGCCCCCTGCGGCTCCGTGCACGAGGACGGTCTCGCCGGGCCGCACTCGGGCGAGCCGTTCGAGGCTGTGCTGCACTGTGGCGAAGGCGACGGGCATCGTGGCCGCGGCGGCGAAGGTCATGTGGTCGGGCAGCGGCCAGACCGCGTGGGCCTCGGTCACGGCGTGGGAGGCGAGCGAGGCGGGGGCCAGGCCCGCCACCCGGTCACCGGGCGACAGATGGGTCACGCCCTCGCCGCAGGCGACGACCACGCCCGCGCACTCCAGTCCGCATCCTTCAGCGGACGACGTGCCCTCGATGGCTTCCGCCGGGAGCAGGCCGACGCTCTGCATCACGTCGCGGTAGTTCAGCGCCGCGGCGCGGACGTCGAGCAGAACCTGCCCGGGGCCGGGCCGGGGCATCCCCCGCCGCTGCCACGCGAGCCGGTAGGACAGGCCGGGGTTGTGCACCTTGAGGGTGTACGGGCCGGTGCCGTCGGCGGATCCGGACACGGGCCGGTGACGTTCCCGGGGGACGAAACGGTCCGCGGCTGTCAGCAGGACCTCGTCCTCCCCTGTGGGCCGGAGCAGCTCCTGGGCGAGCCGCCGGGCGTCGCCCGGGGTGTCCACGGTGCGTTCGAGGGCGACGCGACGGACCGTCATGCCGGGGACCTCGTTGCCCAGGCTCCGGGTCAGGCCCCAGAGCGCGGCGTCCAGTTCCTGCGGATCGACGGGGGAGGGCATGGTGCCGCAGGGGCGGGCCACCACCCACAGCTCCGGTGGTGTGCCCCGGTCCGCGCCGACGGCTGTCGTCAGGGCCCGGACGGCCTGGGCCCGTTGGCAGGCCAGGGCGGTCAGCGCCTCCGGAGCGTGATCCGTCACCTCGCCGAGGACCAGGACGACCGCACGTCGCTCCGGGCCGGAGGCGGCTGGTGTCCGGGAGAGCGCGTCCGACCAGGCGCCGGCCCGGGTGGTCATCTCCGTGACCTGCGCCGTACCGCCGGCCTGGTCCACCAACGCGGCGACGTCGTCTCCCAGTTCGCGCTCGGCGGCCGTCTCGCAGGCCACGAGGACGGAGGCGGCATCGGCCGGGAGCGGTTCCCGTACCGGCTTCCCGGCTGGTGGCCGGGAAGGAGCGGCGGCCAGCAGAACGGAGAATCCCCCGCTCGCCGGGCCGGTGTCGTGCCCGGTCTGGAGGACGTCATCGTAACCGCAGTCCCGTAGCAGGTCAGGCCATGCGCCACGGGACAACAGGGCGGACCGGGGACGCAGTTCGGTGTCGGTGTTGCCGTAGAAGCTGTCGAGGAAACCGAAGTAGGGCAGCAGGAGCTGGGGGTCGTGTGCCTCGGTGGCCAGCAGGTGTCCGCCGGGCGCCAGCAGGGTCGCCACGTTGCGCAGCGCCTCCGCCAGGTCCGGGGCCGTGTGCAGGGAGTGTGTGGCGACCACGAGGTCGAAGCTGTGCGGAGTGAAGCCTTGGGCGGCCGGATCCTGGGCGAGGTCGAAGGTGCGGTAGTCGACGAAGTCGTAGGAGGCCAGGCGGCTCTGCGCACGAGGAAAAGGGGAGGCGGAGACATCGCTGAAGCAGTAGCGGGTGCGTTCGGGCGGCAGCAGGGGGAGCAGGGCCGCCGCTGTGGCGCCTGTTCCTGCGCCCACCTCAAGAACCCGCAGGGCCCGGCCCTGCGGCCAGTGGGCGACGATCTCCCGGGTGAGGGCCTGCGCGACACGGTTCTGGAACCGGGTGTGCGGGAGGAGGTCGTAGAAGTGCTCCACCGCCTGCGCCGTGTGGCTGTCCGCCAGCAGTTCGTCGGGGTCCGCTGCACCGCGCAGCAGTGCCTCGAAGTGCGCGCTCTGACGGGCGAGGAGGCTGATGGCGGCGCTCCAGCCGGGAGCCGCGGCGGCGAGGCCGCTCAGCGGGCGGTGTCCGACGGTGGCGGCTGATGTCAGCCGCCACCGTCCAGGAGCGTCCGTACCGGCCAGTCCCAGCTTCTCCATCTCCGGCAGGAGGAGGGCGAGCAGCCGTGTGTGTTTCTCCAGCGCTCCTGCCGCCACCAGGTCCTCCAGGGCGAAGGGGGCTGTGGGATCGGGGAGCAGGGCGGCGATGGCGGTGGCTGTCCGGCGGACGAACACCTCGTGCGGCATGCGCATCGCCTTGCCGCAGTGGTCCGGCAGTTCCGCCCGCAGCCGGTCGATCCGGGCCGCTGCCGCCTCGCCGATGCGCCGCGGGGAGGGCAGCGGTGAGGGCGCGGCCGGCCTGTCGAGGTGCGGGGCGGCCCTCAGCTCCGTGTGGTGGACGCTGACGGGAGTGCGGCCCGTCGCCGCGACGCGGCGTACCCGGCAGCTGTCGATCTGGGCGGTGACGCGCCCGTCGTCGTCGGTGAGGGTGATGTCCCAGCACACCTCGTGGTCGGTCCGGCCGCGCTCGCGTACGTGGATCGCGCCGGTAGGTGCGGGCTCGTCCCATACCCGGACGGCGCCGACCGACGAGGGCAGGAAGGCCGTCTGACCGGCCGCCAGGTCCCCCAGCAGCACGGCACCGGGCTGGAGCGCCCCGTCGAGGAGAGCGGGGTGGACGGTGTAGGGCTGTCCTGGCGTGTCGTGCCGGTAGCGGGCGAGGACTTCGCCGTCGCCGATATCCAGGGCGGTCAGTACCTGGAACGCCGGACCGAAGGCGAGCCCCGCGGCCGTACAGGCGTTGTAGTGCTCCTCGGCGGTCACCTGACGGGGACAGCGGGCGGCCAGCGCCGCCAGGTCCAGCGCCGTGGGGCGGGGCCGCAGCAGGGTCCGCACCCGGGCCTGGACGTGGGGGCGTGGTTCCGTGGAGCCAGTGGTGGTACTGGCGACGGTCAGTACGCCGCTGTCGGGCAGCAGGGTGGTGTGGACACTGGTGCCGGGGGCATCGGACCAGGGCACGACGAGGGCCGACTGGATGTCCAGATGCTCGACCTCGGCGGGTGCGCCGAGCGTTTGGCGGCCCGCGGCGAGTGCCATCTCCACGAATCCGGCCGCGGGCATGACGACGGAGCCGAGCACGCGGTGGTCGGTGAGCCACGGAACCAGGCCCGGTTCGACGGTGCCCTCCCACACGGGGTGCGTCGCCCCGATCCGTGAACCCAGCAGTGGGTGCGTGAGGGCGCCGTGCCTGCTCCAGACGTCCGGGCCGCTGTTCCAGTGCCGTTCACGCTGCCACGGGTAGGCGGGCAGGCCGGTGACCTGGCCGGGGCGCGGGAAGTACCGGTTCCAGTCGGTGCCCGCGGATCCTGCGGCGATCAGCGCGGCCGGTACCGCGGACAGCGTCCGGCGGCCGTCCTCCCGCCGGTACAGGGTGGCGATGGCCGTCTGTTTCCTGCCCGGCCGGGCGGTGACCGTGCGTCGCAGATACGTCCGCAGCACTGGGTGGGGGCCGATCTCGACGAAGATGTCACCACCTTCCTCGACCACGCCTTCGAGGGCTGATGCGAACCGCACCGGCCGGCGCACGTTGTGCCACCAGTATTCGGCGTCCAGGCCGCCGCCCGGCAGTTGGCAGCCGGTCACGGTGGAGTACAGGGCGATGTCGCCGTCGACGGGCTGAAGGTCTTTCAGCGCTGCGACGAGCGGTTCGCGCTGTCCGTCCATGGCACGGCTGTGGAAGGCGTAGTCGAGCCCCAGGTCGCGGAAGAAGACACCACGCTCGGTCAGACGGGCGCCGAGCGCGGCCAGCGCTTCGGCGGTTCCGGCGACGGTCACGTCCTGGGGACTGTTGACACCGGCGATCTCCAGCGCCTCGCCGCAGGACGCGATCTCCTCGGCCGCCTTCTCGGCGGAGAGGCCGACGGCTGCCATGCGGCCCAGGCCCGCCGTCGCGGCCTGCGCCCGGCTGCGCTCGACGATCACCTGCGCCGCCTGCGCCAGGGTGAGGACACCCGCGGTGCGGGCCGCTGCCACCTCGCCGACGCTGTGTCCCAGCACCATCGCGGGCGCGACGCCCCGCTCGCGCAGCGCGGCGACGATGCCCACCTGCACGGCGAACAGCAGCGGCTGCGCGACCTCGGTGGCCGCCAGCCGCCATTCGTCGGCTGGCAGTCTCAGATACTCGGTGACCGACCAGCCCAGACGGGGTGCGAGTTCGGCGTCCGCCTCCTCCACCGCCGCGCGGAAGGAAGGGTCCTCGCGCAGCAGGTCCGCGCCCATGCCGGCCCACTGCGAGCCGTTGCCGGAGAAGACAAAGGCGACCTGGCCACCGTCCGCCGCCTCGGCCACGGCCGTCGGCACTGCCGCCGGAGCCTCCGCACCATCCGTGTCCGCTGCGGCCCCGGCACCGGCTTCCCCGCCCCCCTGCCCCGCGAGCGCGGCGAAGCCCCGGGCGGCCTCCTCGGGCGAGCGGGCGAGCACGGCGGCCCGGTGCTCGTGCAGACCCCGCCTCCGGCAGGAGGTGTAGGCCAGGTCGTAGAACTCCGTCGGTCCGGCCTCGGCCAGGCGGTCGGCCATGGCGGAAGCGGCCTCAGCCATGGCCCGGACCGTACGGCCGCTGGCCACCAAGGGCAGCCCCTCGGGCGGCGGCACGGGGGCGGGAGAGACAGGGCGGGCCGGTCCGGTGGTGAGGGCGACGTGGGCGTTGGCTCCGCCGAAGCCGAAGGAGTTGACGCCCACCACGGGCCGGTCGACCTGAGGCAGCGGCTGTGGCTGCGCGGTCAGGCGCAGCCCGAGCCCGGTGAAGTCGATGTCCGGGTGAGGGGTGTCGGCGTGCAGTGAAGCCGGAGCGACGCCGTTCCGCAGCACCAGCAGCGCCTTGCACAGCCCCGCCATGCCCGAGGCCGGTTCCAGATGGCCGAGGTTGGTCTTGACCGAGCCGAACGGCAGCGCACCGGTGATACGGCGCACACCCAGCGCGCGGCCGATCGCCTCGGCCTCCAGTGGGTCGCCGACCGGTGTGCCGGTGCCGTGCGCTTCGAAGTAGACCAGCTCGTCCGGATCGATCCCGGCCTCCGCGTAGACGTGGCGCAGCAGCTTCTCCTGGGCCTCGGCGCTGGGCAGCGCGAGCCCCTTTGTGCGGCCGTCGCTGTTGGTGCCGCTGCCGAGGATCACGCCGTGCACCCGGTCCCCGTCGGCGAGCGCGTCCGGCAGCCGTTTGAGGACGACCACGCCGCCGCCCTCGGCGCGGACGAATCCGTCGGCGTCCGCGGAGAAGGCCGCGCAGTGGCCGCGCTTCGAGAGCATCGACGCCTGGGAGAACCCCACGTAGTGGAGAGGGCTGAGCAGGATGTTGGCGCCCCCGCATAGCGCCGTCCGGCTGGTGCCCTCCGCCAGGGTGCGGCAGGCGCGGTCCAGGGCCACCAGCGAGGACGAGCAGGCGGTGTCCACCGCCATGCTGGGGCCGCGCAGATCGAAAGTGTGGGACAGCCGGTTGGCCGCGATGGAGGAGGCCGTGCCCGTCATCATGTACGGGCCGACCGAGTGCAGCGACAGCATGTGTGCCGCACCGTAGGTGGCGTCGGAGATGCCGACGTACACGGCCGTGTCCGACCCGGCGAGCACGGCCGGAGCGAGAGCCGCGTCGTCGAGTGCTTCCGTGGCCAGCTCCAGCAGCAGCCGGTGCTGCGGGTCCATGTCCGCGGCCTCCTTCGGCGAAATGCCGAAGTAGCCCGCGTCGAAGCCCGTCACGTCGTCGAGGAAACCGCCCGCCGCCGTATAACTCCGTCCGGTACGGGCCATGTCAGGGGTCACGAACCGGCGGGCGTCGAACCGGTCGGCCGGCACCTCACCGACCGCGTCCCGCCCTTCCAGCAGGGCGCTCCACAGCGCGTCGGGACTGTCGATACCACCCGGCAGGCGGCAGGAGAGACCGATGATGGCGATGCCCCTGCTGAGGGTGTCGCCGCGTACCGAGGGCTGCGTCATGCTCGGCCTTTCGCTGTGCGGGCTGTGCGTGTGGAACGGGGCTACGGGACTCAAGGGCCGGACGGAAACGCACAGTAGTCATCCGTGCGACGGCGAAGACACAAAGTCACCGGAATGCGCGGTGTTCCCGCGCAGATGCAACCGGACGAGTGATCAACGCGAGTTGCGCTCCCCGCCACTCATCGGAGTGAGCACGCGGAACACCCCGCACATGGCCGCCCGCACCCCGCGGCGGCCACGTAGCGTCCCTTGCACCGAGCCGGCGATCCCCCCTTCAGGACCGGCGATCCCCCTTCAGGAGGCGTTCCTTGTCCGTGCTGCTCACCGGCGCGACCGGATTCCTCGGCTGCCGCCTCCTGCGGGAATTGCTCGCCCACGGCGAGCGGGCCATCACCGTCCTGGGCCGCGGCACACCGGAGGCACTGCGCCACCGCGTCGAGGCCGCGGTGCGATGGCTGGACACCCCGCCGCTCGCTCCCGGCGCTCCCGGCGCCCTCGGCACCGTCCGCTACGTCAGCGCCGACCTGACCCGCCCTGGCCTCGGCCTGAGCCCCGGAGAACGTGCCCGCGTCACCGAGGGAGCGACCGCGCTGTGGCACTGCGCGGCCCTGCTCGATCTGGGGGACGACCCGGCCCCGCTGCACCACGCGAACGTCATCGGCACCCGTCGCGTCCTGGAACTGGCCGACGAAGCGCCCTCCGCGCACCTGCTGCACGTCAGCACCGCGTATGTCGCCGGACGACGGTCCACGGGCGTCGTCATGGAAGACGACCTCCTGGACACCGAGGGGTTCCAGATCCCCTACGAGGAGTCGAAGTACAACGCCGAGCGGCTCGTCCACGCCTGGGCGAACCGCACCGGACGGGACGCGACGGTGTTCCGCCCCAGCCTCCTCGCCACCGACCGGCCCGTTCCCCCGGGCCTGCCCGCCCAGCCGGCCGACACCCTGCTCGATCTTCTGCGGCGGCACCTGCGGAACTGGGAACGGGCCGTGCCGGCACCGGCGCTTCCACGCCGACCGCGCGATGAAGGCCGCGTCCTGCGCGTCCGCGTCACGGGCGACCCGGAAGGCCGCCTCAACCTGCTCCAGGCCGACTATGCCGCCCACGCCATGGTGCGGGCCGCGAAGTGCCCGCACCATGGCGCGGGTGTACGCACCCTGCACGTCACCCACCCGCGCGACGTGCCGTTCGCGACGATCACCGAGGCCCTGCGGAGCCGCTTCCCGTATCTGTCCGTGACCATGACCGACGGAAGGGTGTCCCGCCGCACGCCGCTGGAACGGCTCTCCGCCGAATACCGCGATCTGCTGACGTACAGCGCACACCGCCGCACCTACGACCGGACCAACCTCCTCACCTCGCTCGACGGCCTTCCCGACCCCGGCCCCGTCGATCTCGACTACCTGGTCCGGGCCTTCGCGCCCGTTCTCCCCGCTGAGGCCCCGGGGCGGGGGGAGCGGAATCGGACGGCTCCGTACAGCGGGCCTGAGCCCTCGTCCGCCGGAGTCCCGTCACCGGCCGTACCGTCCGCCCGGCACACGTCGTGGACATCGGTGCGCGCTGGCAGGCGGGATGCCCGCCTGCGGCTGTACTGCTTCCCCTTCGTGGGAGCCGAGGCGGCCGTGTATCTGCCGCTGGCGGAATTCCTGCCGGACTCCGTCGAACTGTGTTCCCTGGAGGCGCCCGGCCGCGGCGGCAGGAGCGGGGAAGCGCTGATGAGCAGCGTGCCGGAGCTCGTCCAGGCACTGACCGGAGTGGTGACAGCCGACGCCGGGGCACGGCGGTTCGCCTTCTTCGGACACTGCACCGGCGGGCTGCTGGCCTACGAAACGGCCTGCGCGCTGGCCGCCGCGGGCAGGCCCGGACCCGATCTGCTGGCCGTTTCGGGGGTGGCGCCTCCCCATGCTTACGCCGCTCGTGTGGCGGAGGCCGTGCGGAATCCCGCCCTGCTGACCTCACTGATGGACGAGTTGGTGGCGGACGCACGGCTGCGTGGTGTGGCCGAGGGCGCCGTCGCCGAAGCGGAGCTGCTCAACCACGTGCTGCACGTCCCGGCTCCGGCGCCGCCCCTGAGCTGTCCGGTGACCGTCACCGGTGGGGAGGACGACTCCTTCTTCACACCCGGCCTTCTAGACGGCTGGTCCACACACACCACGGCCGGCACGCCGACGCCTCGGCTGTACCCGGGAAACCACATGTATCTGATGGACCAGTGGTCGTGTGTCGCTCACGATCTGACGGAGGACTGGGCCGCGGTCCCGCGCCGGGCCGGGACCGCGGCGGGCCAGGACTGAGACGGCTCGGACCCTCACGGGGCGCGGAGCCCCGGCGGCGTGCCAGCCGTCGTCCGGCACCTCACCGGCCACTCTGCGTGACACGTCGACGAAGGCCGCCCCGTCGCCTTCGTCCGCGCCCTGCCGTCCTACAACTTCTCCGACGCCGGCGCCGCCGTCATCCTCCGCGCAGGTGACGTCCAGCCCGGCGGCCCCGGCGGCCCCGGCGTGCTCGGCAGTCGTTTCATGGCCGACTCCACCGCCTGGGACGCCGCGAAAGCCGAGTACGGCGGCACCGTGGCCAGGCGCCACGCACATCCGCACTGCCGCTTCCAGATGAACAGCATGCGCATGCACGAGCGGCTGAACACCGTCGTGCTCGACACCAGCCGGACACTCACCGACGAGCTGAACACCACGCCACAGGACATGGCCTTCATCGGCGTCCACCAAGTCGCCGTCCGCGACGTGGAAGAGACTTACACCGGCCGCTTCGGCATGCCCCGCGACCGCATGATCCTCACCCTCTCCGAACATGGCAACGCCGCTTCCGCCTCACTCCCGCTCCAGCTCTCCCGCGCCCTGGAGTCCGGCATGGCCGGACCCGGAGACATCGTCGCGCTGATGGGTCTGGCCGCCGGTGCCAGCGCCGGGCTGATGGTGCTGCGCCTGTGAGTCCGCCTGCGGCCCATTCCCTGCACCGGCCTCCTCACCCACGGCACGACCCTCGTGAGGCTGCCTGGCCTCGGTGAGGGTGACAGAGTGCGTTCAGTTCGGGGCGGGCAGGTCAGAATGGAGGGGAGTGAAGCGGGAGGAGCGGAGTTCGTCCCGGGTGCGTGCGCGTTGGATCTTCCCGCTGGTGGTGCGGGGGATGCTCATGGGGCCGACGATGACGACGTGGGCGGCCAGCCGTAGCTCATGGGCCAGGCGCTTCCTGATGGCGTCGGCCAGGCTCGCGGGCGGGCGGCCGTTGAGGTGCGAGGGGCGGATTTCCTGGACCAGGGTGATGCGTTCGGTGCCGGAGCCGTCGGGGAGGGCGAAGGCGGCGCAGGGGCCGGTGGCAGGGTCGGTTGTCTCGCTGAGGCGTTCGACGTCCTGGGGGTGGATGTTGCGGCCGTTGACGATGATGAGGTCTTTGGCGCGGCCGGTGACGTAGAGCTGGCCTTCCTGGAGGAAACCGAGGTCTCCGGTGCGCAGGTACGGGCCGTCGCCTTCGGCCGTGGTGGCGGCGAAGTGCTCGACGGTGGCCTGGGGGTTGTTCAGGTAGCCGTTGGTGACGCTGTCGCCGCGGACCCAGATCTCGCCTACGTGACCTTCTCCGAGGGGGCGGGTGGTCGTGTGGTCGACGATGCGGACCTCGGTGCCGGTGCCGGCGGGATGACCGCAGCCGACGAGGGCGGCGCCGTCCGGGGCGGGTGTGGCACGGCCCGCTTCCAGCGCGTCGCGGTCGAAGCGCCGCACGGTCGGGCCGCTGCCGCAGGAGGTGCCGGTGACCATGAGGGTGGCCTCTGCCAGGCCGTAGCTGGGCGCCCAGATGTCCGGGCGGAAGCCGAGGGGGGCGAGGCGGCGGGCGACGGTGTCCAGGACGTCGGCGCGGACGGGTTCGGCGCCGCTGAGGGCGAACCGCAGGCAGTCCAAGTTCAGGTCTGGTTCGGTGAGATGGCTGTCCTTGAGGTTTTTCAGGAGCCAGTCGTAGCCGAAGTCGGGGGCGAAGGTGTAATAGGCCCCGTAACGACTGATCATCTCCAGCCACAGCAGGGGGTGGGCGATGAAGGAGACGGGAGAGCAGAAGACGAGGTTGCCGTACGACGTGAGGGGGCTGAGCAGCATGCCGACCAGGCCCATGTCGTGGTAGTGCGGCAGCCATCCGGCGCCTGTCTGCGAGGGATCGTGGCGCAGTTCGTCCCGGACTTCCTCCGGCAGGAGTTTCTCCCTGATCGCCAGCAGGTTGTGCAGCAGATTGTGGTGGGTGATGACGACGCCGCGCGGTTCGCTGGTCGATCCGGAGGTGTACTGGATGTAGGCGGTCGCGGAGAGGTCCAGGGCGGCGGGGCGCCAGGTGCCGGGGCCGGGCAGTGCGGTCCCGTCGGTCGTGGCGCACTCCGTCCGCAGTCCGAGGCCGGTGAGCCAGGAGGTGAGGCGGGGCCGGTGAGCGGTGTCGGTGAGGAGGAGGCCGGCGCCTGAGTCCTTCAGGATGCCCTCGGCACGTTGCAGGGCCCGTCGGTCGGTGTCCGGCAGGGGAGCGGGGATGGCGATCCGGCCGGAGTACAGGCAGCCGAGGAAAGCCGTGAGGAAGTCCAGGCCCGCCGGGTACATCAGCATCACCGGGGCACCGGGCGGCGTACGTTCGGCGAGCCACGCCCCGACGGCGCGGGCCCGCGCGTCGAGCTGGGCGAATCCGAGGCGTTCCACCTCGACGAGTTCGCCCCGGACCCTGTCCACACGCGCGTACCAGCGGGTGTCTCCGAGGAGCCACACCTTTTCGTGCAGGAAGCGGACGAGTTCACTCACCACCGGCTCCGGCCCGCCGCGTCAGGCACTCCTCGACGTAGCCGACGACGGCGCCGACCGTGTGCAGTTCCCATGCGTCTTCCTCCGGGATACGGACCCCGAAGCGTTCCTCGGCGTGGACGGTCATCCGCACCAGGACCAGGGAGTCGAGCGCGAGGTCCTCGATGAAAGCGGTCTGTTCATCGACCTGCGCGGGGTCGATGCCGCCGCATTCGGCGAGCAGCGTTCTCACTTCGGTCAGGATCTCGGAGCGGTTCACCGGGCCGTCTCCTGTTGCGGGGTGTCCCAGGCGACGGGCAGGGTGCTGAGGCCGCGTTCGAACATGCTGGGCCGCCACCGTGGAGTGCCGTCCAGGCGCAGGCCGGGGAGCCTGCGCAGGACGGTGGTGACGGCGGTCTCGGCGGTCATCCGGCCGATGTGTGCGCCCAGACAGTAGTGGGCGCCGTGACCGAAGGCGAGATGGCCAGGGGTGGGGCGGCGCAGGTCGAGGCGGTCGGGGTCGGGGTACCGCGCGGGGTCCCGGTTGGCCGCGCCGAGACACAGGAACAGGGACTCGTTCGCGGGGATGGTCACCTCGCCGAAGTCGACGGGCTCAAGGGTGCCGCGCCAGCTCGTGAACGGCAGGGGGCTCTCGTAGCGCAGCAGTTCACCGAAGGCCGTCTCGGTCAGGGACGGGTCGTCGCGCAGCTCGGCGAGCCGCGCGGGGTGGGTGAGCAGTGCGTGCAGGCTGTTGCCGACGCTGTTGATGCTGGGGTCCTGGCCCGCCACGAGCATCATCATGACCTGACCGTGCAGTTCGTCCTCGCTGAGCAGCCCGTCCTCGTCACGGGCCCGGACCAGCAGCGAGATCAGGTCGTCGCCCGGAGTGTGGCGCTTCTCCGCGACGGCCTTGCGGACGAACGCGTCGATCTCATGGGCGAGGGCCGCCACGTAGGGGACGTCGTTGTTCCA